>DYEF01000054.1 GCA_020725805.1 Bdellovibrio sp. | reverse complement strand
GGGGAGGGTGTGAGGGGGAGGTGCTGCCTGTAAAGGAGGTATGCGGAGATAATAAGGACAATGACTGTAACGGTCTGACGGATGAGAATATAAATGCCTGCGGGAAGTGTGACGACTCCTGCTATACGAAGGATTATGATAAACCCGGCGATTGTAATTATCCCGACAGGACCTGTGATTCTGTCGAAGCAGACCCGAACAATCCTAATGCTATTACGCTCTCCGAGAAGGCACTTCCGAAGACTCCTTTTATATATATTTCGGTGACAGGAAAGAATCAGGTGGCAAAACTGGATACGAGCACAGGTCAGAAGTTGTGGCAGAAGCCATCCTATGGAACATATCCATCGAGGACAGCAGTTGCATTCGATTATTCTGTCTGGGTAGGGAACCGTGGCTTCTCCAATCCCTCGAGCCCGGATGCCTCGAACCTTGTTCACCTTGACCTTGACGGAAATCTCATCTGCAGGGCAGATGCAGTAGGTACGACAAGTGCCGGAGTCAGGGGTGTGGCAATAGATGCCGAAGGGTATGTGTGGGCAGGTATCTGGGATACAGGAAAGCTTTATAAGGTTCATCCGAACAAAGTTGACAATTCCAAGAACCCTCCGCGTTGTGAAGTCGTTGGTATCTATGATACCGGAGTCAATATTTATGGCCTCGCGATTGATGGTTCAGGTTATCTCTGGACCGCAGGTCCCACAAAGAAGGCAAAGGTAGATACAAAGACCGGGCAGGTGGTTCAGTACTATAATGACAATGTCTATTATGGTGTTGCAGTTGATAAGAATGACAATGTCTGGTACGGCGGATATGGTGGAGGCGGTCCTATTCATATGCTCGATTCAAAGACGGGTCAGGTCAAGAATTCCCAGAGTGGCACCGGCTATACGGCAGTGACAGTTCATCCGGATGACAATTCAGTCTGGGGTTCCGGCTACGGGAACGGAACCATTATCAAGATAGATAATGTGACCGGTAATGTGCTGTGCAAACAGAATATCCCGGGCGGATATGGGTCAAATCCTCATGGTATCGCTGTTGCAGCAGATGGTAGGGTCTGGATGCCCCTGAGATATGGCGGATATGCCCTTGTCTATGATAAAAACTGTAATTTTCTGGCGGCTTACGAGGTGGATAAGGGTCAGGAACTCTATACTTACTCCGATATGACAGGTATGCAGCTTGGTTCAATCACTGCAAAGGGCGGACACTGGATACAGAACTTCGATACGGGTTATTCCAATCCGATTTATTATAGTGTTGTATGGAAATCCGTAGAGCCTCAGGGAACAGGTGTCGAGGTTCAGGTAAGGGCAGCAAAGACCGCCGGTGAACTTCAGACGAATCCCACACAGTATTGCGGGCCGTTTACAAAGTCTCCGGCAGACCTGACTACCTGTCCGTTTTTAAACGGCAACCGCTGGCTGCAGGTGGATTTCAGACTCTGGACTACCCAGAACGGCGTCAAACCATCTGTCTCTGATGTAGAGGTGAACTGGTCAAGGCCGTAAGTTTTGGGAGGGTTTTTTGATGAAAAGTTGTGTTGTATATGGACTGGCACTGGTTTTGTATTTGTTTTTTGCAGCAGAGATTAATCTGTTGTCGGCAGAGGTGTATGAGGTTGGTGAAGGTAAGAAGTACTTAAATATCTCCGATGTGCCGCTCGAGAGTATAAAGGCGGGAGATAAGGTTCTTATTTATTATCGCAAGGAGCCATATAAGGAAAAATGGGTAATCACGGCGACCGGTACAAAGGAGAATCCGGTCATTTTTTCCGGAGTCCCCGATGCAAACGGTAATCTTCCGGTGATTGACGGAAGGGATGCAGTTACCAGAAAGGGACTCAACTTCTGGAGCGAGGTTAGAGGAATCATCAAGATTGGTGGCAGTAATAATCCGCCGGATACTTTGCCTGCCTATGTTATCATAGAAAATCTTGAGATTGTGAATGCACATACACCTTATACATTTACCGGCAGAAACGGTCTTACTTCCTATGAGAATAATTCTGCGGCGGTTTTTGTCGAGAAGGGAGAGAACATCACCATCAGAAACTGCATCATACACAATAACGGCAACGGCATATTTGTTGCGTATCAGGCAAAGAATGTGCTGATTGAATCGAACAATATTTACGGTAACGGAAATGCAGGTAGTATCTATGAACACAACACATACACTGAATCTGATGGGATAATATATCAGTTCAACAGATTCGGACCGCTCATCGGGGGTGCGGGAGGAAATAATCTGAAAGACAGGTCTGCAGGGACTATAATCAGATATAATTTCATAGAATCCGGCAATCGTCAGCTGGACCTTGTAGATAGCAGCCATCAGGAGTTGCTGGAAAGAGAGTATTATCATAAGACATATGTGTACGGAAATATACTCGTCGAACCGGATGGCGCCGGTAACTCTCAGATTGTTCACTACGGAGGTGATTCGGGCAACACGGATAATTACCGGAAAGGAGTCCTTTATTTCTACAACAACACAGTTATATCGAGTCGCAGCGGGAATACAACCCTTGTAAGGCTCTCGAGTCCTGAAGAAGAGGCTTATATCATCAACAATATAATATACGCTACTGCGGGTGGAAGCAGACTTGCCGTTCTGGAATCGGACGGGAAGGCACACCTGATAAGCAACTGGATGAATTCAGGGTACAGAAAGAGCCATAGTAATCCGGACGCAATCGTTCTGGATGAAGGGGGGAACATCAGTTCTCCGGATCCGCAATTTATTGACTTTGGTAATAATGATTTTCATCTTGCCGTTGGCTCGGAATGTATCGATAAGGGTTCGGATTTGGGTAAATATTCACTATCATCTCCCGAATATGAATTTACAGAAGACAGGGCAGGGAAAATGAGATTTAAGGACGGAGTTTTAGATATGGGCGCTTTCGAGTTCGTAAAGCAGATTGCAGATGCGGGTATTGATACGGTTGATGTGACTGACACCCTGAGTCAGGATACTGATTTGTATGATTCGGTTATTGGTGAAGATACAGCACTCTCTGACATCAGTTCAGATATTTCAAATGATTTCTGTGAGAATTCCTGTGATTCAGAAAATATAGATGGTATAACTGCTGCCGATACTTTTCAGAGCGATTCACTTCAGTATGATATTGCAAAGACTGATATTGCCGATTCCGGTTATGGTGAGAGAGCATCTGCAGATTCGGGCTGCTCCTGTGTTCTGATTGAATAGGCTATTTAATCAGAAATTTGATGAGAGAACCCTTTGACGAGAATACGTAGGCGTATCTCTGGTCGTATGTGATCTTTGCCAGAACCGGAGAACTGAGCCTGACTGAGGAAATAAGGGAAAGGTCGTTTTTGGATAGTAGCAGCATCTTCCCGTCGGAATATCTGACAATAATTCTTCCCCCGCTGATGTCTGCACCGATTAAATTCTTCTTCAGAAAGACCTTTTTTCTTGTTGTCTTGCCGTCCGGGTCATAGACGGCGATCGTTCCGTCATTGTGAAAGACAAATATATCTCTGCTTTCTTCATCCCGTTTTATTGCGGATATCTGCGCAAGTGTGCGGGACCAGATTATCTTTCCGCTCTCGGTCCCGATTCTGTACAGGAGCCCGCTCTGGGTCGAGAGAAGAATACTTTCGGAATCAGCCGTAAGACCCGTAAATCCGTCAATTTTGTCATCCGGGTTGTATATCCCTATTTTATAGATAAGTTTTCCGTCATTTTTATTGACGACGTATAATTCACCTGTGGAAAGTGTATAAATGAGCCTTTCTCCGAGCAGAATTACAGGGGTGTTCGTATAGACTGTAAAACCTTCGGTAAGGTCATTGCCTATATGATAAATAACAGAGCCGTCCTTTGCAGAAATCGAATACAGTGTGTTTCTTTCGGTAAGTATGAATATTTTCTGGTCACTGGTGGTTATATCACTGATAATACCGCCGGGTATCTCCTTTTGCCATATTATATGCGGTTTTCCCTTCGAGACATCGAGGGCGGTGATCTCCCCGCCTGTACTTGCAGCAAAAAGGATTCCTTCCGAATATACCGGTTTCAGGTGAATAGGGTGTTTGAGAGAAAATCTCCATTCTATTCCGCCGGTTACCGAATCGAGCGAGATTATTTCACCGTTTCTGTTGGTTACGAATATCCTTTGATATTCGCTGTCGAGTACACACCCGGAGTATTCAAATGGTTTATAGACAAACAGATTCTCTGTGAGTCTTGTCTGCCAATGAGGGATAAATCCCTCGAATTCAGATGAAAATAACGGCGGAATAAGGATTGTACCGGCAAGGAGCAGAAAGATGATATTCGGTTTTCCCGTCATTGGGATTACAGGCTCTTCATCAATTCGGAGGCTTCATTCCTGAGGTGCGAGGTCTGGAATTTCTCTGTCAGTTCCTTTAGTTTGTTCTTTGCCTCTTCATTCTTATTCAATTTTATCAGTGCCTTTGCTGAAATGAATAATGCCTCGTCTTTTAAAAAATCAGAACTGCTTTTAAGGATATTTTCGCAGGAACTGACCGCCTCATTATAATCGGCCTTTGCATAGCTGATATTTGCCAGAAGGAGCAATCCGGATTTGTGGAGCGGGTCTTCAGAGCCGATTTTCGATAAAAAATCCTTTGCATACTTAAGGCTCTTCTCGTAATCTCTCAGGTCGTAGCTGAGTTGTGCCATCTTGAGGAGTGAGATCTTCCCGACACCGGTGAATCCGTACTTGTTATAGATGTCCTCGAACTTCTTCAGCGCATTCTCTATCTCTTCCTTTGACGGAGCATCCATCTCCGTTCTCATCTCTTTCTGCTTTGGGGCAAGAATCTCGGTTGCTTCGATATATTCATTGGATGCCTTCTCCGCCCTGTACTTTATGAATCCGGTAATGGAGTAGTATAGAATCACTATCACTATTACACCGATAATTGTGGTCAGAACCGGTTTTCTGTTGGCTTCGAGCCATTTGAGTGCCTTTGCAGAAAAGGTTACGAGTTCGTCCTCTTTAAGTTCCTTTCTGGTAAATTTGACATCGTCTTTTGCCAATGTAATCCTCCTTAAATGAGATTGCCCTTATAATTATTAAATTCGCAATAGTCAATAAAATTTACCACTTTGCAAAGTGTTCTTCGGTAAAGCCATAGACCTCCCTGAGACCTATATTTTCCTTCTCTTTTCTGATAAAACCGGTAAATCTGCCAAAGGGCTGGAAGAATTTACTCTTTATCAGGATTGCATTTATATCCGCCTTTCTCAGTCCCTCGGGCGAAAAGATGAGGTTGAGGTTATTGTCGTTGGAGGTGATTCTCCATTCGTTCATAATATTGAGGTCCGAATAATCGAATTTAATTGTTTCGAGTTTATGCATTTTCCCTTCGATCCAGAAGACATTTTCGGTGATTCCGGTCTCGTTTACACCCGCCGAGAGATTGAATCCGAATCTCTTGCCGTTTTCGAGAATTCCTCCGCCCGATGCCCAGTTCCAGAATGTCTCCCTTGCAAGTTGTCCGACTGTATAGTCGAGAACGCCGAAGGAGTCTTCGGGTCTTACAGGAAATTTTTCGCCATTTAAGAGAATCTCCCCTTCTGTCTCCATCCCGGCCTCTTTGTTTGTGTAATTGAATCCGTTCAGCGACTCTCTTACTACTACGGAGAGCGGCTCAGGAATTCTTTTGAACCGCAGATCGGCCGCAAATCTGTCTTTGTGTCGGAGTGTAAGCAGTATCGAACCGGGTTTTATTTCGTATTTCAGCAGATTATTCCCGCTCTCAAATGATATTATTCCTTCTTCGGCACTCCCCTCGAATATTATTCCGCCGGCAAATGGTTTAATAAAACTCAGCTCAAAGAGTTCTTTGGACTTTCTTCTGTAGAAATATAAAAAGACATTTCCGAGATAACCGGTTGAGACTATTGCAGAGCCAAATACGAACTCCGGAGCCGTCAGACCAATGTACTGCCATCTCTTGATTTTGAAGATTTTTAGCAGATTCTTCCCCAATGTTGAGTATTGTTTATCTCCGTAAGGCCGCAGGTCTTCTATATTTATCCTGTTGAGCGGTTTTAAAAATATCCCGAAATTCGGTCTTCCGTCTTCCTTAATTAACTTTCTCTCTTCCATAAATCACCTCGCAGTTGTGAATTTATGCTATTTCCGGATGATTTGCAAACCCAAAGAGGAGAGCAGAAAAGTATTGAATTTTGAGACAATTGTGTATAAAGAGAATTGGGCTTTATGCGAGGAGAACGTTATGAAAGAATTTGTTTTGAGAGATAATATAGCGATCAGTACTGCGGGAATTGGCGATATAATATTTATTGTAATCCTTCTTGGCTTTGCTCTTCTAATAATTCTTGCCCTGTATAAGAAGTTTGTAAAGAAAGACGCCTCGAGATATGAGGCAAAGCCGGTTAAGAGGGAGGCTGAGGCTATAAAAGAGGAGGAGAAGGAGGAGATAGCTGAGGAAGGTGAGGAGGAGGTTGAAGAGGCTATTGAAAAAGAGGCAGTGGAGAAGGAGGAGAAGAAGCCGGAGCCTGCCCCGATACAGGTAGAGGAACTCGTAAAACCCAAGGAGCCCAAGAGTCTTAAGGAAGGACTAAAAAAGACCCATGACGGGTTTATCTCAAGACTGAATAAGATATTCTTTTCATCGAAATCACTTACAAAAGAGAATATGGATGCTATTGAAGAGGTGCTTTTTACCTCTGATGTAGGGGTAAAGACATCTCAAAGGCTTCTCGATTTCTTAAATGAGAATCTCTCGAATAAGGAACTTGAGGACGCAGGGAAGATGAGAGATGCCTTGAAGCAGAGAATCAAGGAGATGGTAAAGGTAGATGTTCCTCCGGTTGCATTCGATAAGAAGCCTTACATTATAATGATTGTGGGTGTCAACGGAGTGGGTAAGACTACTACAATAGGTAAACTCGGGGCAAAATACAGGGCTCTGGGTAAGACTGTCCTCTTTGCGGCCGGCGATACATTCAGGGCTGCAGCCTCCGAGCAGATAGAGGTCTGGGGAGAAAGGGCGGGAATTCAGGTCGTTTCGGGTCAGGAAGGTAGTGATCCCGCGGCTGTGATATACGATGCAATATCTGCGGCAAAGGCAAAGGATATTGATATCGTTATTGCAGATACAGCCGGCAGACTCCATACCAAACTACCTCTGATGGAAGAACTGAAAAAGGTCAAGAGGGTCTGCAATAAGGCTGTTGAGGGTTCGCCTCACGAGATTTTCCTTGTGCTGGATGCCAATACCGGTCAGAATGCGATATCGCAGGCAAAGGAATTCAATGATGCACTCGGGATTACAGGCATTATTCTGACAAAACTCGACGGGACTGCCAAAGGCGGAGTAATTATAGGAATCTGTGACGAACTCAAAAAGCCTGTAAGATATATCGGGATAGGAGAGTCGGTCGAGGACCTTCGTGACTTTGACCCCGATGAATTTGTAAATGCCTTGTTTGAAGAATAATTTTTCTACTCTGTTAATATTAATTTCAGAAAGCTTATGACCCGAATTATAGTTTTTTGGCGGGAAATTATAGAGGGTTATTCTGACCGGATATTAAACTGCCCGTTCAGTCTGCCGGGGGGGATCGTGAGACAAATGGGGGGGAATTAATATCTCACTCAGCAGACCTTACGGGCTGTACTAATAATAACAGGCAAACATCAAAAATATTCCTAAGCTGTATCTGTATTTTCTGATTTACTTCGTCCCCGAACATCTGACAGGTTCGTTGATCTGGCAGACTCCGGTCATCCCGACATTGTTGAGCCTATCTTTTAACCACTCGAACTGCTCTTTGACTGACCACGCCGCTCCCTGTGTATGTGATGCGCCCGCACACTCCAGATATTTCATTTTGTATCCCATATTGCAAAGTCTTGTAAATGACTGCCGTTCAACAGGGGTGTTCACAAGTTCATCATTTTCCGAAAGCACAAATAAAAAAGGTGTATCAGATTTTCTCTTAATATATGTAAAATCGGGGGAATTTTCCCTGAGAATACACTTTATATCTTCAAAATCCTTCCAGTTGTTATTAGTGACATTCTCTATGAATTCCTCTGTGTATAGGTCATCGGGTGAGTCGATTTTATATTGGGAATCTCCGGTCCCGCATCTGGTATCCATAAGATTTGTAAGAGTATCGAGCGGTTTTGATGGTTCATCATTCCGTATTACATAACTCATACGGTTAAAAATTTCGTACCATCTAGAGAGTTCAATCATTACAGCTGCAAGCGTTACTGTGTCATTGCCAAACCTCAACAGTGCTTCACGGGCCGCGTCTATCAGATTCGTTGGAGGTATAAGGGCTATCGCTGCGATAAAGTTGTATTGAGGTGCATAGTAAGGTGCCATAAGTTCTGATGCAAATACCGCGTGTCCGCCCTGAGAACCTCCCCACAGAATTACCCTGTTGTCAAAAGTTACCGGCAATTTCAGTCTTTTAATAAGCGAAATTCCGCCTTTTAGTGCGTCGAGGGATGCAATTGCTGTTGCTTCAATGCCGAGATAGGGGTGTTTTACAGTTGATGGTTCCCCGAAGCTCGAGAGCCCAATGTAGTCAGGCCCGACTGCTATCATCCCCTGAGTTGCCATCAGTACCATCGGATAAGCCCCTTCTTCAGTGCGGCCCGGTGCACAGTTGTCCATAAAACCAGTTGTCCCGTGGAGCCATAACACAGCAGGAGATTTTATCTCTTCCCCTTCGGGAGGGACCGGTACTCCGAATGTACTCGTTGCCTCTGTCTCAACTCCTTTGTTCTGTGTCTTGTACCTGAATCTTAAAACCCTTACATCATATTTGATTTCAATAAAGTCAGCCCCGGCATAATCCTTGAGAAGACTCTTTATTGCCTCTTTTGAGAGAGAATACTCCGGTAATTCCTCAATTCTGGTGACTATACCGAGTTTGTCCGGCTCAATCCATTCATACTTACTGAGTCCGCATATTGCGGTTTCTATTGGTGTCCGGTAACCTGTATCAGTTATTGTGTCAGATGAGTCCGGGGCCTTAATGTCCGTCAGTTCACCTTCAAAATTTTCAGAACGTTCGCCGAGACATCCGGCAACCAGTATTATAGCCAGAAGAAAAATAAAGTCAGATTTCACAATTACCTCCCTGAACTGGTGCAGGTTTACAGACTTTACCTGATTTATCAAGCAAATATTGTAAAATTTAATACTTTACAAACAGCAGTGCAGTAAATATATTTGTTAAAGTAAGAAGGAGGAATTATGGCAGAGAAGAAGAGTAGCGAGAAAGATAAAAAAGTATTTTTATTTGCACTGAGCACCTGTATATGGTGCAGAAAGACAAAGGAACTCCTGAATGAATTAAAGGTAAAATATGATTATGTTGATGTAGATTTGCTTGAGGAAGAGGAGAGGGAGAAGACAAGAAATAAAATGAGAAAATATAATCCTAAGATGTCCTTTCCTACAATTGTTATTGATGATGAAGTATGTATAGCCGGTTTTGACGAGAAGAGGATCAGGGAGGAACTCAGATGAGTAAGATTAAAAAGTTTGATTATGAACCTTCAAATGAAGAGATAGAGAGACTTTATCAGAGACTCAAAAAGGAGGCTGAAGAAGGTGGTTACTTTCTCAATCCTGATGAAGAGTTTACAAAATTACTCGTCAGGTCGCTAATAATAAATGAGAAGAGATACGGATACCGGGCCTGCCCCTGCAGACTGGCTGACGGCAAAAAAGAGAGGGATATGGATATAATTTGTCCCTGCATCTACCGGGATGAGGATATCAATGAATATAACGCCTGCTACTGCGGGCTCTATGTATCAAAGGATGCCTATGAGAAGAAGGTTGAGATAAGGCCTATTCCGGAGCGGAGACCATCTGAAGAGGAGAGAAGGAAGGCAGGAGAGCCGAAAAAATCACTCCCGTCGGAATTGCCGTATCCCGTCTGGAGATGCACAGTCTGCGGATATCTTGCAGCAAGGGAGAATCCGCCCGATGTCTGTCCGATATGCAAGGCAAGGCGGGAGAGATTCGAGAAGTTTTTGTAGGATTTACTTGCTTGAAAAATGAGAAAATTGGTGTAAAATTGCTTTTATGAATAGATTATTCAATCTTATCTTTGTGTTTTTATTCTTTCTCTTTTTTGTATTCGTTTTTGTCAAATGCTCTGATTCGGCTACGGGTTCGGGCGAAGATGTCCTGAACTGCCCTGCCGGAACAAAGCCTTACGGGAAGAAGTGCATACCGCTGGATTCAGGTCATATTACAGATGAGATTCTGATTGAGGAAGATATTGCTATTCAAGAAGATACATCTGAGCCTGAGGAAGATATTGCTGTTGCCGAAGATGAGGTAAAGGATACGGGTCCGGTAGATAAGGGGAATCCGAAGATCTGTAATCCCAAGGAGAGGCAGTGCATCAAGGGTGACCTGTACGAGTGCAACGGCGACGGGACTATGTTTATAATGATTGAGTCCTGCCAGATCAGGTGTGATATTATTGTGACTGATGATGCAGGTATTTCGACTAAATATTGTATAACAGGCTGTGATATCACCGGTTGTATAAAAGAGAAAGTTATCTGTGAACCTCTATCTTATCATTGCTGCGGGGGCAAATATATTGACCCCGATGGTAAATGTGTAACCGACGATCTGTTGCAGTGTAACGAAATCGGTACGAAGTGGTCAACAATTGTGGAAAACTGCAAGGAGAAATATGATACATTTTGTTATATCGACCATTGTAAGGACCAGCCTCAGCCAAAGTGTAACCCGGGCGAGATAAAGTGCACTGACGGCAAGAATATCTATATATGTGCATCCGACGGCTCAAAATGGGAACTTAAGGAGACCTGTCCTGTCTGCTGTACAGATAATCCGATAGCCTGCTCTAAGGGGACCGGTGTCGACAATGCCCCCTGTGAGACGGACTGTGACTGCGACCTGAATTACAAATGTGTCGGATTCGGATTCCCGATTAATAATAAGGTATGCAGACAGAAGTGCGGAATAGTTGGTAAAGAGTGTCCCTCAGGTTATACCTGTACCTCCGGATATTATTGTGTGCCGGGTGAATAACCTGTCTCTTTTGGTTTCGGATACCGGTGTAGAGCCTCAGGTACAATGCAGTGCCCCGTAAATTCATATACAACTGACATTTTGGTTTATTTTCCGGTTTGCTTTTTTTCAACTCTCATTTATAAATAATATCAATGAGAGTCATATACCTTTTAGCCGGATTCTTTTCTCTTGCTTTAGGGATAATCGGTATCTTTCTGCCTGTCCTGCCTACAACCCCTTTTCTTCTTCTCTCCGCATACTGTTTTGCCAGAAGTTCGGAGAGAATGTACAACTGGCTTATGACAAACAGATACTTCGGGAAATATCTCTCTGACTACAAAAAAGGACTTGGGGTACCACAAAGGATTAAGTTTTATGCAATATCCCTGTTGTGGATTACAATCCTGTTGTCGGTTCTTCTCTTTGTGAAAGCTTCAATCATAAGAATTCTGCTGATAATAATTGCTGTGGCGGTTACTGTTCATATCATCCTGATTAAGAGACGAAATCAGTAATTATATGTTTTCTTGAAGATTAAACCTCCAGCTTCTTTCTTAATTATCTCTGTATCATTGATTAAATTCAGAGTTAGTGTTATATTAATTTTGCGTTAAGGAGAGTCAAATGCGTCTATACATAACTATTCTATTCGTTTTGCTTCCGCTCTCTGTCTTCGGGCAGTTTAAGAAGGGACCTTACATTCAGGAGTTATCTGCAAACTCGGTGAGAATTCTGTGGGAGACCTCATCCGCAAATAAAGGGAGGGTGGTCTACGGGCTCAGGGGCTTTCCTGACAGGTCTGTCGAGGAGAGTTCATCCGGCACTTTTCATAATCTCCTTCTTACAGGACTTCTACCTGACAGAGAATATGAGTATCAGGTGGAGGGCGATAGCAAGAAGGGTTATTTCAGGACATTTCCTGTAACGATTAAGCCTGTAAAATTTATTGTTTATGGTGACAACAGGACAAATCTCAACGACCATCAGAAAGTGGTGGATGCCATAATAAAAGAGAATCCGATGTTTATAATAAACACAGGTGACCTCGTCGAATCGGGTATCTCGGCAGATGACTATCAGAAGTTTTTTGAGATAGAGAGGGAGCTTCTGAGAAATATCTGTATCTTTCCGGCGATCGGCAATCACGAGGTAATCGACCCGACTCTGACAATATATAAGAAATATATCTTTCCGCCTCAGAAGAATTCACAAAATAAAGAGTGGTATTCATTCGATTTTGCTAATATCCATATCTCGGTATTTAATACTTATGATGGATTACTGACGTTTTCCAGTGACCAACTGAAATGGATTGAATCTGACCTGAAAGCAGCATCAGAGAATCCCTCAATCGACCACATATTTACCGTAATGCACCACGGACCATATTCGGCAAGCAATCACGGAGATAATTCTACGGCCAAGAGCAAGGTAGTTCCTATTCTGAAAAAGTATGGAGTTGATATGACGCTAGCTGGCCACGACCATAATTATGAGAGAGGAGAGGCAGAAGGGCTGAGATATATGGTTGCGGGTGGTGGTGGGGCGCCGCTGTATAGTTCAGGGACGTCAAAATACACAATATATTCGGAATCGGTATTGCATTATGTGGTTTTTAATGTGTACGGACCCGATGTCTCCGGTTGTGCATACAGGGTTGACGGGACGGTAATGGATTGTTTTAACTGGACCAAGGGGAATCCTCTTGCAGATGCCGGATATGAAGATATCTCTGTTGAAGATAGTCTTTCTGTTGATGTTAAAGATATATCCGAATTAACTGATACGGGTTCAGCAAATGATATTATTGATGTCATAACCGACTATTATGAAGAAGCGGATATTTTTATTCAGGATACAAATTATTCTGATACAGAGATAAAGGATGCGGGCATACAGGATGCCGCAGAAATTCCAAAAGATACCGGAAGGGATTCATCTGATGTCAATATTGTATCGGATATCTTTATTGTAAGACCAGATTCACAACCGGGAGCCGCAAACGATTCATCAGGTTGCAATTGTCATTTTATTGAATAAAAAAGCAAAAGACCTGCTTAATTATAATGACGCCTTTGTAGCTTGCTGATTTTACGATATTTAGATAAATATGGCTGGCACCATTGCGATTATAAAAGTTATGACTATTTGTCTGATTTTGTTATCAGATTTAATCTTGTCTCAGAATGTATATTAGGTTATAACCCCCCTTACTGGCAGGATAGTGAAGTGTAAACGAGTGTCAGGTTAATTATTATGGCTTATAAAATAAAGGTCAGACCCGAAGATTTTGTAGTAAAAGAGAATTCATCTATTCAAATTCTCAGAAAGGGAACATATTCTCTCTTTTCATTAAAAAAGACTGGCTGGAATACGGATGACCTGATAAAACTGATAACCAGAGAGACGGGCATCAGTATTTCTCTCTTTTCTTACGGAGGGAGAAAGGACAGACACGCAGTAACTGAGCAGTTTATAACGATTAAGGGAGATTACAGAAAACTCTCTTCCAAGACCGATTTTTTTGAACTCAGGTTTATTGGCTTTTCCGACGAGCCAATGTTATCGCGCCATATAATTTCGAACTCATTTGAGATTACAATAAGGAATATCGAACCGGCAGCTGAAAGAATAATTACCGAAAGAATAAAGTATGTATCTGAGAATGGATTTTTGAATTACTTTGATGAGCAGAGGTTCAGAAGTTTTGACGCTACTCAGGGTTTTGTTGCAGAGAAGATACTGAAAAGACATTATAACGGTGCTCTGAAAATCATAATGACATCTGTACGAGAAGACGATGGAGGCGATGATAAGAGAAGAAAGGAGTTCTTTTATAAAAACTGGGGAGAGTGGGGGAGTTGTCTTGAGAATGCAAAGACTGGATTTGAGAAGAGAATATTTAGAAGTTTACTGGACAAAAAAGACGACTTTTTAAACATCTTAAGGTCGATAGATAAGGCGGAACTATCGATGTATTTTTCTGCGTATCAGTCTTATTTATTTAACGAAACCCTAAAACGGGTGGTGAATGTAAAAGCAAAAGAGGTTGTTTCTTTCAGACTTCCTGTATCAGAAATTTATTTCATATTCTCGAGCGATTTTGAAGAGTACGATTATCTGAAAAATCTCCAAATACCGCTTGCAGGGTATAAGATGGAGTTTACAGACGAATTTGTAAAAAAGGTCTATGATGAAGTCCTGAAGAATGCCGGCATAAATTACTCAATGTTCAATCTTCGAAAGATCAGAAAGGCATATTTTAAGTCGATCCTGAGAAAGGCAATTGTATTTCCCTCTGGTCTTATATATGAGTTTGGCTCTGATGAATTGTACAAGGGTAAAAAAACACTGAAACTTAAGTTTGAACTCGAATCAGGAAGTTATGCAACGATGCTGATAAAGCAGGTATTTGTTTAACTTTAGTATGCTTCATAAAATTCGGGATCTGCCTGACACTCCGAATTGCATTTCAAATGATCTTCCGCTATTATGCCCAATAATATCAATAGGTTAAGAATATGCCATGCAACGCAGAACCCGATATTTTCTTTTTTTCTTTAAGTTAGTTTCAATGTTCTTGTTCTTGGCGAAATTCTCCCTGTTTTCAGTTATCTTTTTATGATTCTTTAACCTAATGTTTTTTTAGTTATGCGCCGTTTTAATAATGTGTGGTCGGTGTTAGCGGTTCGTGCTTTGCGAGTGTTTTAAACATATCTACGTACTCTTTCCTTATATGCTATATATTTATCAGTGAATCTTTTTTCCAGATATTTTTCCTCACTAAGAATAATAAAGTGATATGTTATTATACTGTAAATTCCAAGTAATAAAAAAACAACATTCCATAAAATCAACACAGAGGCAATTGTTAGCAAGTTAAAACCCAAATACATAGGATTTCTACTGAATTTATATAGGCCATTTGTCTTAAGCTCTGTATTCTCATACGGTAATCCCATTCGTGTTGATTTTCCTAAATTAACTATACTTACAATTGCTATTGTCAGGCCAATTCCTGTCGACAAATATCCAATTATAGAAATAATAAAATAGGGTGGAGAGCATTTTGCGATGTAATGTTTTTTTAGTGTTTCTC
>DYEF01000053.1 GCA_020725805.1 Bdellovibrio sp. | reverse complement strand
GGCATAAAGCATACACCTCCAAAAAGAAAGCATGATTTTAATAATGACATCAAATTGCGTTCCAGATTTTTGGCAGGCACCGGTTGAATAGCAGAGAGAGGGAGAAAAGAAAAGGGATATGGGATAATGGGAGGTGAGTGGATAATATGCAGTGAAATCAATAGGTTAGAACTAATTCTACCTGGCACCGGGGGTATCACCGAGGGGTACTTGTTTTTGTGGATTGTATGATTAAATTTATTAAGGAATATGAGAGGAGGAAAGGAGAAATAGAAGAATGAATATAAACAGGTTTACTATTAAGACACAGGAAGCCCTATTTTCAGCGCAGGAACTTGCAAAAGAGAGAAGGAACCCGGAGCTTGATGTAGAACACTTGTTGTTGAGTCTTCTGAATCAGCAGGATAGTATAATTGTTCCGTTGATTCAGAAAACAGGTGTAAGTGTTGATACTGTCAAAACCTATCTTAATAAAAGAATAGCTGAGTTTCCGATTCTGGATGGTGACAACGACCTGATGCTTTCAAAAAGACTCAACAGGATATTCGATATTGCAGCAAAGGAGATGAAGAATCTTAAGGACGAATATATTTCGTCTGAACATATTTTACTGGCAGTGCTTAGTGATGACTTCAAGGACGAACTTCAGGAAGCATTAAAAAAGACCGGACTCAACAGAGATATTATTCTTAAATCGCTTGTGGAAATCAGAGGGAATCAGAGGGTGACTGACCAGGAGGCAGAGTCAAAATATAATGTGCTCAAAAAGTTTACCCGGGATCTTACTGAAGAAGCAATGCGCGGCAAACTTGACCCGGTAATTGGCAGGGATGATGAGATTCGAAGAGTAATGCAGGTACTATCCAGAAGGACAAAGAATAATCCTGTACTGATTGGTGAACCAGGAGTAGGGAAGACTGCAATTGTTGAAGGTCTTGCCCAGCGCATTGTAAACGGGGATGTACCTGATACACTGAAGAATAAAAGACTTTTGGCGCTTGACCTGGGCTCTCTTATAGCCGGCACCAAATACAGAGGTGAGTTTGAAGAGAGAATGAAGGCTCTATTAAAGGAGGTCCAGTCAAAAGAGGGTGAAATAATATTGTTTGTTGATGAACTGCATACCCTTGTTGGTGCAGGTTCGGCGGAAGGAGCCATGGATGCAAGCAATATGCTGAAGCCGATGCTTGCCAGAGGAGAACTCCACTGTATCGGAGCAACCACTCTGAATGAATATAGAAAGCATATTGAGAAGGATGCCGCTCTTGAAAGGAGATTCCAGCCAGTGCTGGTCAATCCGCCTGATGTTGAGCATACCATTGCAATACTGAGGGGACTCAAGGAAAAGTATGAGGTACATCACGGAGTAAAGATTCAGGATTCGGCACTTATTGCTGCTGCAACACTTTCAAACAGATATATATCTGACAGATTTCTGCCCGATAAGGCAATCGACCTTGTGGATGAAGCAATGAGCCGCAGAAAGATTGAGATAGAATCAATGCCGTTTGAAATAGATCAGGTAGAGCGAAAGATCATCCAGCTCAAGATAGAGAGACAGGCATTACTGAAGGACGAATCAAAGGAGGCCAAAGAAAGGCTCTCGGAACTCGATAAGGAGATTATGAATCTGGAAGAAAAATCCGGCTCACTTAAAGCGAAATGGAAGGTTGAAAAGGAACTTATCCAGTCTATCTCGAAGGCGAAAGAAGAGTTTGAGAAGCTTAAGGTCGAAGAACAGGATGCCTTAAGGAGAGGCGACCTGAATAAGGCAGCCGAGATCAAATACGGAAAAATTCTTGAACAGCAGAAAAAGATCGACGAATACTCCAGGCGGTTGTCAGAGGTTCAGAAAGACGGGGCAGTACTCAGAGAGGAAGTCGGATATGAGGATATTGCAAAAGTCGTTGCAAGCTGGACGGGGATTCCCATCACCAGGTTGATGGAAAGCGAGTCCAGAAAACTCCTGAATATGGAAGAGAGATTAAAATTGAGAGTAGTAGGTCAGGACAGGGCAGTGGAGGCTGTCTCAAATGCTATAAGAAGAGGCCGGTCGGGGCTTGCTGATCCGAACAGACCGATAGGTTCATTTATATTCCTTGGTCCGACCGGAGTCGGTAAGACAGAACTGACAAAATCACTTGCTGAATTTCTCTTTGACACCGAGAATGCTATGATAAGAATTGATATGAGCGAATATATGGAGAAGCACTCGGTCTCAAGACTGATAGGCGCACCTCCGGGATATGTGGGTTATGATGAGGGCGGAATGCTCACCGAGGCCGTAAGGAGGAAACCGTATTCTGTGATTTTGTTTGACGAGATAGAAAAGGCCCATCAGGATGTTTTTAATATTCTGCTGCAGATTCTTGAAGACGGGAGACTGACTGATTCACACGGGAAGACGGTCGATTTCAGGAATACTGTAATCATTATGACTTCAAACCTCGGTTCACAGTACTTTCTGGAGAGTAATATTTCACGGGAATCGGTTGAACAGAGGGTGCTGGAAGAGGTCAGAAGATTCTTCAAGCCGGAACTGCTAAACCGTATTGACGAGATAATTGTATTCAACAGGCTCGAAAAGGAACATATAAAGGATATAGTCAGGATTCAGCTGGTGCGGCTGGATAATATGCTAAAGGAGAAGAATATCTTTATCAGAGTTACGGAGAAGGCAGAAGACCTCATTGCAAATCTCGGTTATGAGCCGACATTTGGCGCGAGACCTATAAAACGGGTTATTGCACAGCACATTACAAATGAGATTTCAAAGATGCTCATATCAGGTGAACTCAGAGAAGGCCAGACTCTTATAGTTGATTCATCGGGAGAAAAGTTCAGTTTCAGAGTAAAATAAATCTAATTACTTCTTTCATACAGGACGAAAACCGGACCCTTTTCATCAGCAAAGGTGTTCTTGACGGTGAAATGTTTGTTGAGATATTCCTGCAGTTTCGGATAATCCTTCATTCCTTTCAGATGATGCGGTTCGTAATAATAGAGTTCACTCCCATACGGATAATATAACCTGCCGTTCGTATGAATCAGGAGAAACTTAACATTTTCGTTTTGTATTACTTCTATAACCTTATCTGCATTTATTTCACCTGTCTTTACATTCCCGCCTGAAATATATCCCGATATGGATGTCCCTTTCATCTGGCTGTGGAAATTGAAGTAACCGTAATCAGCCAGAAGGATATCACCGTGAGTCGCATTACTTCTTATATATGCGGCAATCTGTTTTACGGTATCATCCCTGAATGTGAGTTCGCTGACAGGAGGGGGATTCAAAATCAACTGGGTAATCAGGATAACTGATGCAATAATATTTCTGTATCTCCCCTGCAGGATTCTGAGAAGGTCAGCGGTAATCAGAATTCTGGTGATAATAAGAATAAGGGCATACCTGATATAATGACTGTCAGACACAAATATCATAATCAGAGTGAGCAGAATCATTGATATTGTGAATATTGAATGGTTTTCACTCTTTATCCTTATTGCCGGGATAATCAGGGCAGGAAAGAGCAGCCAGACGGGATATTTTTTCGTCATATAAACTAGAAAATCTATAAAAGGTCCTGTTTTTTGTAAGATGTTTATGTCTGATATATTGACCTGTTGCGAGAAACTGCCGATTACCTGATTCTCTCCCCTTGACAGTAGTGAAATTGCAAACACACATACAGACAGGATTATTCCGAATATTATTCTTTTTTCCCTGTTTTTTAACAGGTAAAATACCATAATGAAAATTACATACAGGACAGCATTGTCCCTTGACAGCACCGCAAGGGCAGAAAAGACCGAGCCGTATATTATGTTTTTTGTACGACTTGTGTCAGATAAAAAATACATAGAAGCGGTAATAAGGAAAAGCATAAATATATCGGTTCTGAAGAGTCTTGCCTGTGTAAAAACAATAGGGTCAAGAAGAAATAGGAGCGAGCAGATAAATGCCCCGAAAGAATCACAGATTTTTCTGGTTATGAAAAAAACGAGTAAAGCCGTCAAAAGGCCGAGAACGGAAGCGGTATATCTGAATGCGACTATATTATTCCCGGCTATCTTATATATTGCAGACCCCAGAAGGAAAATCATCGGTGGTTTTGCTGCCAGAACATCGGAATATATCCTTGAACCCTGAGATGCTGCGGCAGAAATATATAAATATGCCCCTTCATCATCTTCGTACAAAAAACCTTCCGGATTAATCAGTGTAACTGACCAGATTATAATCAATGCAAAAATATAGTATTTTGAGTATTTCATTCTTACTCTGCTTCATTCTGAATATTATGTCATAGTTGTGAATCACACAAGTATTTTTTTGTGCTTGCTTTTAAGAAAGTCTTTGGCTAATATACACCCCAGATTTATTAAAAGGAGTTCTTTTATGGAATTCAAGAAATTTTTACTATCGCTGGCAGGAATTCTGATTATCGGTGGTATTATTATATATCTGATAATTTATGCCACAAGGATAAATGCAGAGCGGAATTATGATATTGAGAAAAAGAATCTCGTTCAGGAGTTTATTATTAAGAATGCCTGGATGAGAGTTGCCAAGAACAAGGGTCAGTATGTTACTGAGATTACATCGCTCATCAAGACTCATCTCGGAAAAATCAAGGAAGTATATACCAAGTACGGTAAAGAGATGGATATAGACAAAAAGTGGAAGGAGTATACGGAGGGTGGCAAGGAGACCGGTACCCAGCTTGCTATGATAGGTGAGAAGGCGGACAAGAAGTATGCCGAACAGCGGGCCGGAATGGAGGAGGCATTCAAGTATTCAAAGGAGGTATTCAAGACCTTTCTTGAAGCGAGATACAATCCTCTTTTTACTGCATCTGACGAGGGTGTGAGACTCGACTTTTATGATATATCAAGGGTAAACGAAGGCGGAAATTCAGTTCTGAGGTGGAAATTCGTTATGTGGGGCGCATTCCCCGAGATGAGATACAGCGGTATTACGATTATTCTCTATGATGAAAACGGCAAGAAGTTCGGTGAGATAAATTCATCCTCTTCGCAGCCCAATATGAGGGTTGAAGACCCGACAATATGGATTGAGGATTTTCCCCCGCTCGCTATGCCGGGATATTATGACCTTCCGCTTATTCCTCATCCTGTGGCAAAGGCCGATTTTGAATTCAGATACTCTGCAAAGACATATTTTGGCTCAGAGGTAGCATGGGCTCTCTCATTCAAGGAAATCCCGATCGAACCATCCTGGAAACTGCCGCCTGATGCAAAGTGGGAGGCACAGGCAGTTGAGGAGACCCCTCCCGAGTTCAACGAGGACATCTCCCCCGATAAAATGAAAAAGGAAGCAAAAAAGAAGAAATAAGATGCAGCCCAAGAAGAGACTCGGAGATATACTGCTTGAGCTTAAGGTTATTAATGAAGACCAGCTGAAGGTAGCACTGGATTTCGCAAAGAAGTGGAACTACAAACTCGGCGCTGCTCTTGTGGCAAACAATTTTATTAAGGAAGAGAAACTTCTGGAGATTCTGAGCCGGCATCTGGGACTCCCGATCGTTGACCTTACCAATTACCGTGAAAACAAGATGGTCCTCAAACTTGTCACAGCCGAGATTGCCCAGAAATATATCCTTTTCCCTGTCTCTTTTGTTCAGGAAGGTCCGAGGAGTTTACTGCTTGTTGCTATGGCAGACCCGCTCAATTTTGATGCAATTTCGGAGGTCGAGTTTATATCAAATTACAAGATAAAACCGGCGCTTGCACCTCAGGGGATGATAGAGAGGATGATTCGAAGATATTATCTCGGAATAGACACTGACCCGATAGAGATAACCCCGGACAGCAGGGTCTCTCCTTACTCCCAGCTGAATATGCCCCTTCAGGAGCAGGAGATTTCGTTTGACGATGAAGGGAGCAGCCCGATAATCAAGAAAGATGATAGAAAACGGGAATCAACCGATAGCAAGATTGTTGAGTTTTCAAAGAATGACAAGATGGCTCAGGACCTTCAGTTTGTGGCTGTTGTAAGGCTTCTGATCAAAAAGGGTATTATTACCAAAGAAGAACTGATAAATGAAATCAACAAACTCAAGCATCGGAACAAATAGAAACCTTTTTGCATGTCCTGAATCAGAATATTAAATTTCCGGAGGTATTATGGATATAGTACTGTTATCCAGAATCCAGTTTGCCTTGACTGCGGCATTTCATTTTATATTTCCCCCTGTAACAATCGGTATGGGACTTCTGATTTTCCTGAACGAATACAGATTCTACAGAACAGGTGATGAAGTTTATAAGAGCATCTCAAAATTTTTGATTAAAATATTCGCAATACTCTTTGCCTCCGGTGTGGCAACCGGAATTATTATGGAATTCCAGTTCGGAACAAACTGGTCAAGATATTCGGAATTCGTAGGTGATATTTTCGGTTCGCCTCTTGCCGCAGAAGCCATATTTGCCTTCTTCCTCGAATCTACATTTCTGGGCGTACTGATTTTCGGAAGGGAAAAGGTGAGCAGGAAGTTCTATCTGCTCTCAACGTTTTTTGTGTTTATCGGGTCTGTCCTTTCGGCTTTCTGGATAATCGTTGCGAATTCCTGGATGCAGACGCCGGCCGGATTTGAGATACAGGGAAACCGTGCAGTGATTACGGATTTCTGGGCAGCAGTATTTAATCCGTCTACGATGCCGAGGTTTGTACATACAGTGGTCGGTTGCATTATGACCGGTTCGTTTTTCATAATGGCAATCGGTGCATATATGCTTATAAAGAAAATGGAGAATGAATTCGGCAAAAAGTTGTTACTACTTTCACTGGCGGTAGCGGTGGTTTTCTCTGTTTTACAGTTGTTCACCGGACACTGGCATGCAGTTCAGGTTACCAGAACTCAGCCCGTCAAGATGGCGGCATTCGAGGGATTATTCAAGACTCAGAGCGGTGCCCCGATGTCTTTATTCGGAATACCCGACAAGAATAACGAAGAGCTCAGGTATCCTGTTCTTATCCCAAAAATGCTCTCTCTGATGGCAGAACTTGACCCGAATGCCGAGATTAAGGGTCTTGATTCTGTTGACAAGTCGCTCTGGCCTCCTCTGAAAACGACATTCTTCTCCTATCATATAATGATAGCACTTGGAATGTTTTTTATAGGTATAACGTTGCTAGGCGTTTTTCTGTGGTGGCGAAAAAGGCTTTTTGATAATCTTTTGTTTCTGAAATTACTGATTATGTCAGGAATACTCCCCTGGATTTCAATGCAGTTCGGCTGGATTGCCGCTGAAGTGGGACGCCAGCCGTGGATTGTTCAGGGACTTATGAAGACCAGAGACGGAATCTCTGTAGTAACAACTGCGGGAGAGGTTCTTTTTTCAATAATTCTCTTCTCTCTGATATTTATCTGTATACTCGCCCTTGTCATCTACCTGATAAGAAGAGAGATAATCAGCAAAACCGGGGAAATATAAAAGGAGAATGAATATGATACTGAATAATATCTGGTATATTCTCATCGGGACAGTCTTTATTGTATACGTTATTATGGATGGTTTTGATCTGGGGGTTGGAATATTGAACCGTATTCTTGGAAGAACCGACGGGGAGAGAAAGAGGCTCTATTATGCTGTCGGACCTTTCTGGGACGGAAATGAGGTATGGCTGCTGACCGGCGGAGGGGCATTGTTTGCGGCCTTCCCTGTGGTATATGCCTCCGTCTTCTCGGGATTTTATCTGGCATTGATTCTTCTGCTCTTTTTTATGATTCTCAGGATTGTATCTCTTGAATTCAGAAATAAACTTGCCGACGAAAAGAACCGGCTGTATTTCGATAATATCTTTATGATTTCGAGCCTTTTTATCGTCCTGATTCTGGGTGTGGCACTTGGCAATGTAACCCGCGGACTCGAACTGACAGACGGAAAACATTATTACGGGGGACTTATAGGGCTTCTTAATCCTTATTCACTGTTTATAGGTATTTTTGCAGTCTCTGTAGTAATAATGCACGGGGCGTCATTTGTGATGATAAAACTCGACGGGGATATTTACAGCAGGGCTGCTAAGGTTAACAGATATTTCGTATTTATCAATCTCATATTATATGTGATTAACATCGTTCTGACATTTGTATTTGCCAGAGGCAGATTCCTGAATTTTTCGGAAAATCCTGTATTGTTTGTGCTGCTCGTCCTGCCGCCGGTCTTTCTGGTTGCCGCATATCTGTCAAACAGATCTGAAAAGGAAGGCAGAAATTTTCTTATGAGTTCCTTATTTATCTTCTCTCTGATGCTTATTTTCGGGATTGGCAATTACCCGTATTTTCTTCCTTCGGCCGAGGGGTCGGGTGGGCTTGATATATACAATTCTGCCTCAACCTCTGCAACACTCAGAAATATGCTGATAATCGTTCTTCTTGGTCTTCCTGTCGTTGTTTTCTACACAATTTATGTGCACAGGATATTCAGCGGTAAGGTAAAACAGGAAGATAATATATACTGATGTTATTGTTCGTCTTCCCTGTCGGCTGGAACGGCCTTGATTGTTGCCTTGCCTCCCTTTACTGAAATCTTAAATTCTATGTTGTCGGTCTTGTATTTCTCTTTGAGGAGCGGGAGTTGTTTTTCGAGTGACTTCTTGAAGGCTTCGACTGATATGTTGCCGGTGCTCTCTCCGAGGGTCTGTTTTACCTGAATATAGTTATCGTACAATTCTTTGACATAATTATCGGACAGTGGTCCCTGTGAGGGCTTTTTGGAATCCGATGCGGTCGTATCTTCATCATCTCCTATCACGTAAGCGTCCTGCTTTTTATAGGATTTTTGTGCAAATTCCTTCTGAAGAATCTGTCTCTTCATCAGTTCGCGCTGATATGTTCCTTCCTCGATCTGCTGGAGAATTCTCTCCCAGTATCTCACGTAGCTGTTGTATTTACCTACTACACTCTGAAGTCTGTATCTCTGGCCGGTGTTAGTAATGAACGCATTCAGAAGCTCACGAATCTTGCGTTCGACCTGTTCCCTCTCTGCATTGGGAGGTTTCTTTTCCAGTCCGAAGAAGAAGAGCTCATATTTCTTCCTCAGAGATTCTATCATGTTTTCTAATTTTGTAATTTCCGCATTTATATCCATAACACCAATAAAATAATATCATTATTCCCCGCTGTCAAATAAATGATTATCTGACCTGTATCGGAAAATACATAGTCATTCTGCAGAAAATCAGAGTTCAGATCATTCTGTAATATTTTGATTTTTCTTCTTGATTTCTGATATTTAGTGATATACACAGCGCCTGTCTTTTCAGGTGATGGAGTTCACCTCTAACTGCCACAAAGCTAATAACTCCTACAAAATTAAATATTTTTTATCGAGGTGTTTATGGAAAGTATTTATCTTGTTGTATCTTTCTGGTTTTTTGCGGCGGTTATTTCGACGATTCTGGCAAACAGACTGAAGATTTCAATAGCACTTATGGAGATTCTTGTAGGTGCGCTGGTCGGATTTGCCGGGATGGAGCTGAATCTGTATGATTCTCTCTCGCTGAATGAGGACTGGTTTAAGTTTTGTGCAGGTATGGGTTCAATTCTGCTTACATTTCTATCAGGCGCAGAACTCAATCCCGATATAATGAAGACAAAGATAAAAGAGGTCTCTGTAGTCGGAATAACCGGTTTTCTGGCTCCGTTTTTGGGCTGTACCCTGATTTCACATTATCTGGTAGGCTGGGATATCCGTGCAAGTCTTCTGTGTGGTATCGCTCTCTCCACTACATCTATGGCAGTTGTATATGCAGTAATGCTTGAATACGGATTCAACAACACCGATTACGGAAAAGGAATACTGGGTGCCTGCTTTGTCAATGACCTTGGGACAGTCATAGGACTCGGGTTGATTTTTGCTCCGTTTACTTACAGGACTCTGATTTTTATTGGTCTGACGATTCTCCTGATTATTATTGTTCCCTCTGTAACATCCTTTCTGATAAAGCGGTTTGCCTATAAGACGGCAGCCATTCGTGCAAAATGGATAATCTTTCTTCTTACAGCCGCAGGAACGCTGGCGATATGGTCAGGGAGTGAACCTGTGCTTCCGGCATATATAATCGGTATGACTCTTGTAAGAACGATGGAAAAGGACGGACATTTTGTCAGAAGGCTGAGAACGCTTACAATAGGTTTTCTTACACCGCTCTATTTTTTAAGGGCAGGTGCTCTTATGTCGATTCCGTCTCTTCTGGTAGCACCGGTAATTTTTATAGTTTTATTTGTTGCAAAAGTTATTTCAAAGATATTCGGGCTGTATCCTGTTATCAGAAATTTCAGAGAGAACAGGAAGGAGAAGTGGTACTATACACTGCTTATGTCGACAGGTCTTACATTCGGCACGATATCTGCGCTTTTCGGGCTTTCGAAGAACATTATTGACCAGCAGCAATATTCACTGATTGTAGGTGCAGTAATCGCGAGCGCTGTTATCCCTACACTGATAGCAAACAGATTCTTTCTGCCTGAACATCTGCTCGAAATACCCATTCCCGAGGACATTGCTCCCGATGAGAGGGATATCAAAAGGAAAATCTGATTTTATCGTGGATTGTGTCTGCCGGGATTTCCGTATAATGAAGAGAAGATATTCAGATAAGCCTTGCTGTTTATTCTGTTCATCTCCTCGGTAAGTCTTCTCATCTCGACTCTGATATTCCTTGAGGCCTCAGGGCATTTGCAGAAGTGATGAGGAAGATTATTAATCTCTGCAAATTTCTTCGTCTCGGATTCCCTTATGAAAAAGAGTGGCCTTATTAGTTCAAATTCCCCGCCGAAGAATGATACCTTCGGGTCCATCCCTTCTCTTCTGCCGTGGATTATGAGATTCATCAGTATTGTATGAACTACGTCGTCCATGTGATGACCCATTGCTATTTTATTGCAGTTGTACTTTTTGGTTGCCAGAAATAATGCCTTTCGTCTGTTCCACGAACAGAAGAAGCAGTTGAGTTTTTCACCTTTTTCCCTGAGTTTTTTCAGGATTTCTATCTCCTCGAAGTGGTATTCTATTTTCATCTCCTCGAACAGTCTTGTGAGTGTGTCTCTGTGGATGCAGCCCGAACAGTGCATATCAGACTGGACGTTTACCGCTACAATATCATATTTCATAGGGACCCACATCTTTCTTATATGAAGCGCTTTTAACAGAGTCAGCGAATCCTTCCCTCCGCTTACGGCAACGATTATTCTGTCATTCTCGCTGAGCATTTTGAAACGATTGATGGCAAGCCCGACCTTTTTGATTATACGGAAGGAAAAATTATCTATTGAGGATATCTCACTGCCCATAAAAGATACTATACAAATAATATCAGGATTACTATTCCCAAAATAATTCTGTAGTATGCGAAGATGTTTACTTTATGATTCACAAGGAATCTGAGCAGAAATTCAATGGCAAAAAGGCCGGAAATAAAAGAGACTACTGATGCAATCAGAACAGATGTTATATTAAAGCTGGCCTGTGGATGAAAAATCTCTTTCATCTCGAAAATACCTGCTGCCAGTACCGACGGGACGGAGAGAAGAAATGAAAAACGGGCCGATACCTCTCTTTTGTAACCCAGAAAGAGTGCCATACATATGGTTACGCCCGAACGGGATGCCCCGGGAATCAGCGCAAATGCCTGTGCAATGCCTATCAGGACGGCATCTCTGAGGCTGATATTCGTAATATCTTTTTCTTTTTTACCTGTTTTTTCTGAAATCAGCAGAAGTATGGCAAAGATTATCAGCGAGAGGGCAATTACAAATAGAGACCTGAGTTCGTTTTCAATGTATCTCTTGAAGAATAGTCCCGCTATTACTATCGGGATGGTTCCTGTGATAATATATAAAGATAGAAGAAAGTTCTGGTTTTTGTAATCTTTTCTGATGAGTGATAAGAAGAAATCAGTGAAGAGATGATAAATATCCTTTCTGAAGTAGACCAGAAGTGAGAGAAGAGTTCCTATCTGAATTACTGCAGTGAAGGCTGCGCCGAGGTCTTTTTCTCCGAAAATTTCCGGCAATATCCTGAGGTGGGCCGTGCTTGAGACCGGAATAAACTCCGTCAGCCCCTGTAGAATACCCATCAGAACTGCAATAAAGTATTCCATCAGATTCTAAACTCTTTTATGTCCCTTCTTCCCACTGTGAGAGATATCTCTTCTGTTCGGGGGTCAGGCGGTCTATCGAAATTCCCAGACTTCTGAGCTTGAGCATTGCGACCTCCCTGTCGAGTGATTCGGGAATCGTGTAGACGTCCTTTTTCAGTGACCTGCTGTTTTTTAGTATGTATTCTGCAGAGAGGGCCTGATTTGCAAAGCTCATATCCATAACAGATGCAGGATGACCTTCCGCAGATGCCAGATTTATCAGTCTTCCCTCTGCCAGAAGATATATCCTTTTACCGTTTCTGAGCGTATATTCCTCTACGAAATCCCTGACGGTCCTGTGACTTTTTGCCACTTTTTCGAGACCTTTGATATCTATCTCCACATTGAAATGACCTGAATTTGAGACGATTGCTCCGTCCTTCATCTTCTGCATATGCGAGGCCGTAATTACATTGATGTCTCCGGTAAGGGTGCAGAAAATATCTCCGATACGTGCAGCCTTGTTCATCGGCATTACCTCGAATCCGTCCATAACCGCCTCGAGAGCCTTGACAGGGTCAACCTCGGTTACGATAACCTTTGCCCCCATTCCCCGCGCCCTCATCGCAAGGCCTCTGCCGCACCATCCGTATCCGGCAACAACAAAATATGAACCGGAGAGGAGTCTGTTTGTCGCCCTGAGGATTCCGTCAATGGTTGACTGGCCTGTGCCATATCTGTTGTCGAAGAAGTGCTTTGTCATTGCGTCATTTACCGCAATAATCGGATAGCCGAGAACACCTTCCTTTGCCATATTTCTGAGTCTGATTACTCCTGTTGTCGTCTCTTCCGTACCTCCGATGACATTCACAAGCCTCTTTCTCTCCTCTTTGTGGAGAATGGAGACAAGGTCAGCACCGTCATCCATTGTAATCTGGGGATTGACCGAGAGGGCGGAAATGATATGTGAGTAGTAGACCTTATTGTTCTCGCCTTTGATTGCAAAGACCGGAATTCTGTCAAATTTCACGAGTGCTGCTGCTACGTCATCCTGAGTCGAAAGCGGATTGCTTGCACAGAGCACTACATCTGCGCCGCCGGCCTTGAGTGTTCTCATAAGGTTGGCCGTCTCTGTCGTTACGTGTAGGCAGGCGGCTATCCTTACTCCCTTAAGAGGTTTCTCTCTCTTAAAACGTTCTCTGATTATTCTCAGAACGGGCATATCCATCTCTGCCCATCCGATTCTGAGTTCTCCTTTTCCGGCTAGTGATATATCCCTGATGTCGTATTTCATTTCCTCATCTCCTCTTATTTTGCCTTGCAGAATCTTCTGAGTTTATCTGCCATATCTGTCTTTTCCCATGTAAAATCCCTGTCATTTCTTCCGAAATGTCCGTAGGCCGCAGTCTTTTTAAAGATTGGCCTCAGAAGGTCCAGGTGTTCGATAATTGCCCTTGGTCTCATATCAAAGACCGAGTGGACAGCCTTTTCGATTCTGGTTATCTCCGTCTTCTCTGTGCCGAATGTGTCGATATAGACTGATACGGGGTGGGCAATGCCGATGGAGTATGCGAGCTGAACCTCACACCTCGTTGCAAGACCTGCCGCAACGATGTTCTTTGCAATATATCTCGCCATATAGGATGCTGACCTGTCAACTTTGGTGGGGTCTTTGCCTGAGAAACAGCCTCCTCCGTGGTGTCCCCATCCGCCATAGGTATCTACAATAATCTTTCTTCCGGTTACTCCGCAGTCTCCCATTGGTCCGCCGATGACGAAGCGTCCCGTGGCATTGATAAAGTATTTTGTACCCCTGTGCAGAAGGTTTTTGGGAATAATCTTTTTTACTACCTCCTCGATTAATGCCTCCTCCAGCTTCTTGTGTGTTATCTCGGGAGAGTGCTGGGCTGCCAGGACGACGGCGTCTACCGCAACCGGTTGGCTGCCCTTGTATCTGACAGTGACCTGTGATTTCCCGTCGGGTCTGAGCCATTTGAGTCTTCCGCTCTTTCTGACCTGCGAAAGCTTCATTGTCAGGCCGTGTGCCAGCATAATCGGCAGTGGCATCAGTTCTTTTGTCTCGTCACAGGCGTATCCGAACATAATTCCCTGGTCACCTGCCCCGAGGTCTTTTTTGTTGTATGCCCCGTGGCCGTTTACTCCCATTGCAATATCCGGTGACTGCTTGTCAATGGATGTAATGACCGCACAGGTCTCCCAGTCGAAACCCATTGAGGAGTCATTATATCCGATCTCTTTTATCGTCTGTCTGACGATGTTGGGCATATCTACCCACGAAGATGTGGTGATCTCTCCTGCAATCATTGCGAGTCCCGTTGTGACGAGTGTCTCACAGGCAACCCTGCAGTTTTTATCCTCTTTGATGATTGCATCGAGTATCGCATCGGATATCTGGTCCGCAACTTTATCGGGATGTCCCTCCGTTACTGACTCTGATGAAAACAGGTATTCTCTTTCGTTCATAAAAAACCTCCGGAAAAATGAGATTCTTTTATACTATATCACACTGATAATACAAGTTAAAACTTATACAATTTTTTGTGTCTGTCTCTGGCAAAAATATTTTCAACCGGCTATTACGCAAAAAGATAGGCGGTATAAAAGTATGGACAAATCCCAAAGTTTGTGCTTTAAAAACCATAATGATATTTTTTGCTGAATTTACAGGTTTTATAAAGGAGATTCTACGATGAAAAAGGTTTTTATTCCTCTTCTGATAATTCTGTTTGTTGCATGTGCCACTACCAGAACCGATACCGTGTCGTCGCAGTTTTCGGCCGAAAATGTGTCTGTTGAGTACGATAGGGTTGATTTTCAGAATCCCTCGGTTACAGGTGTGGAATATAAGTTCAGGTTTGTGGTGGAGAACAAGAACGACACACCTGTTACCATTAAGGATGCTGAGTATACATTTTCACTTGCCGACATAAAGGTTCCCAAGGAGAAGAAGGAGATAAATCTGACTGTCGAGCCAAAGAAGAGCGGAAACTTCGAGGTTGTTATACCTGTGAAATTTCCCGAAGAGAGTGAGAAATTAGAGGAGTTTCTGGCAAAGAAGAGTGCCGATTATGACCTCAATGGTCTGGTCAGGGGAGATGGTTTCGAGATTCCTATCGGTGCAAAGTATCAGATAATCCTTCCGGAGATACCTCAGGTGAGTGTCCCGGGTGCCTCGATTTCGAGCGGTGAAAAGGGAGAGATAGGTTTTACATTTGACCTTGTAATCAGCAACAACAATACATTCGAGACAAAGATAGACTACTTTGATTATAAAGTAATGATTGAGGATATTCCCGTAGGGGAGGGAAGAGTCGCTGAACTGGAAAAATGTCCGCCCAATGCCCAGCTGAGTTATACCTTCCCGGCAAAGATAGACCTTTCCAAATATTCTGTACAGGTCAAGAAGATGCTCTCTCAGAAAAAGTTCAATTATGTGGTAGAGGGTGTTCTGGGAATAAGTGGAAAAACCTTCCCCGTCAGCCGTAAGGGTTCGATAAATTTCTCTATGAGGTAGGATATGACTTCATCGGAAATTCTGAACAGGATATTTTTGTTTTCGGACCTGAGTAAGCAGGAGATTGCTAGGCTATCGACTCTGATGACCGAGAAGGTTTATAAAAGGGGAGAGGATATTCTCGTTCAGAACGAGAAAGGTGATTCACTCTATATAATTCTCGAAGGGAAGGTAAAGGTCGTCCTCTATGGTGACAAGGGCAGGGAGATAATTCTGTCAATACTCAAGAGTGGGGATTTCTTCGGAGAGATGGCACTTCTGGATGAGGATGTGAGGTCTGCCTATGTTATTACACTTGAGAAGACGAGAGTACTTGTACTCCCGAGAGAAATCTTTCTTGACTGGCTGAACAAACACCCCGCCTTTGCTGTAAAGCTATTAAAATATCTCTCAAATCGTCTAAGACACGCAGATGAGATTATATCGAATCTTACACTACTCGATGCCTACGGACGTGTTGCGAGATATCTCATTGAACTAGTGAAAAGGGAGGGGAGAGATATCGGCAATGAATATGTGATAGATAACAGACCTACCCATAATGTAATAGCATCCCAGATAGGGACTACGAGGGAGACTGTGACGAGAACCCTGAACGACTTCATAAAGCGGGGAGTTATCAGACAGAGCGGAAAGATGCTCTTCGTCAGAAAGAACTTTATTGCAAACGAACTAAGCGACATTAAAAACTGAAAATCTGAACTTTCGGGCAGAAGTCTGTAAGCCTGTCTTAATATGTGATTATCGCAGTACATATAGGAGGGATGCATTTTTTACTGTTATCAGCGATAGCACAGTAGAGGTTTTCTGCACAACTGATATAGCATTCCTCTCCTTCCTTGGGTGGCTTCAGGCAGATTGGGTCTGAATCCTTGCTCTTAAAATCGCAAACGAGTCCGCTTAGGCATTCATTACCCATTTTACAGGGATAGCCTTCCGGAAGTTTTGGTACACATTTATTTGTATTGTAATCACAGAAATCGGTATAGGCGCAGTTCGAATCATTGGTGCATTTCTCTCCTGTTTTTACCTTTTCTTTGCAGATATTCTCCCCGTTCTCCATAAAGAAACAACCAAGATTATTGCCGCACTCATAGAGACCTTTGCTGTTCTGTCCGCATCTCTGACCGGGTCCCGGCGGATTCTGACAAAGACCTTCTGTACACAGAAGACCTTCTTTGCATACGACCTGCCCGTACAGGTTAAACAGACAGGGCTCTCCCAAAGCCGGCGATTCTTTGCAGATATTCTCACTGATATCACAACCCGAATCGTTGTTGCACATTATTCCGCCCGCACAACTCTTTCCTGTCCCGGGCAGAGGCTTACACAACTTTTCATTCTCATCACAGTAAAGTTTTGCCATGCATTCTTCTGAATGAGTGCACTTTGTCCCTTCTGCCTTCAATTGCAAACAGGTCTTCTCTTCGCTGCTTATGCACTTTGCCCCAAAATGACATTCAGAATCAGATTCACAAGTGTTAAAATAATTATCAGAGGCAATTTCAGAGCATATACCATTTATGCATATAAGACCCTTTTTACACTCCGAATCTATATTGCAGCTAAAATTCTTCTCAATCGGTTCGGCGCATATGTTGAGACTGTTGCAGACATACGGCCTTTGGCACAGGCCTTTGTAGCATCCTTCGCCTTTTTGCGGCAGAGACTGGCAGATATTCTTTTCATTGCATATTCCTGAGCCGTCATCACACAAAAGATTTGAGCATTTCTCTCCGGTTTTTGCCAGACTTATAAATACAGAGCATTCAAGGGAATATACAGGTTCCGGTGGAAGAATACATTTGCCGGCATAGGAATTTATTGTGTCTATGCAATTTGTGAGGAGATTCCCCGATAATCTGATATCTGCAATATCCTGACTTTTTAGATAATCCTCGTACTTTTTCCTGCAACTCTCTCTTATCCTTATTGAACAATTATCCGGGAAGATATATATTTTATTGCATCCGCAGGTAGTGGCATTTTCACAGAAAGTCCGGGAAATCTCATCACAGACTTTCTCTATAGTAGAATCACTTATTGTCTGAACCTTTTTCTCGTCATTGCCTAACAGCCCGCATCCTGAAAAGATAAGAAGTGAAATTGTCGGTATGAAATATAGTAACTTATCTGACATAACCGTTTCTATAGAACTGAGAAGCATATTCAATTGCATCGATAATCTGTTTATACCCTGTGCATCTGCACAGATTGGGAGAGATCGCCTTCTTTATCTCTTCTCTGTCCGGATTCGGGTTTGAAAGGAGGAATGCGTGGGCTGTCAGAACCATACCCGGTGTACAGAATCCGCACTGAATCGCTCCGAAGTCCACAAATGCCTGCTGAATCGGGGAGAGTCTTCCGTCCGGCTTTTCCATTCCTTCGATTGTGATAATCTGTGCGTTATCGGGTATGTCGGATATTTTCAGATTACAGGATTTTGTGGCTTTTTTGTTGAGTATTATAGTACAGGTTCCGCAGAATCCCTTTCCGCATCCGTTCTTCGTCCCGGTCAGGTCAAGCACCTCTCTCAGAAGATTAAGGAGTGAAAGATTCTCGTTTTTTGAATCTACGGTTATCTTTTTTTCGTTGATTATCAGACTCTTCATCTTTATCCCTCTAATTTTATCGGAAGTTTTGTAAATCTCCTGCCGGTTGCAGCATAAATGGCATTTGCTATTGCCGGTGCCATAAGTTCATTGGTCGGTTCACCTATTGATTTTGCAAGAGAAGGTGAATTTGGGTCGGGATTCTCGATAATATATGCATAAATCTCCGGCATATCGGTTGAGCGGGGTATTCTGTATCTGTTGAAATTGAGTGATGTAATCTTCCCGTTTTCCGTCTTTAACTCTTCAAGAAGGCCATACCCTATTCCCATCGCGATCCCGCCGTAGAACTGTCCGAGAAGCATCTCTCTGTTAATTGCCTTACCTGTATCGTGTGCCATATATGCATTTAATAGCTTAATCTTTCCGGTCTTCTTATTGACAGTAAGCTCTATTGCCTGACAACCGTAAACCCATGTAAAGTAGGCATTCCCCTTGCCTATCTCCTCATCCCAGTCAACATCAGGGGCCCTGAATGTCCCGAAGGCATAGGGAATCTCTCTCTCTTCGAACATAATCCTTACAGCCTCTTCAAAGGTCAGTTTCTGATTGTCGGCTATCACACAATCATTCTCAAATCTTATATTCCCGGATTCTGTATTGAATCTCTTTGAGAGAACGTTCTGAAATTTCTCCTTCAATATCTTTGCTGCATTGACAACCGCCCCTCCTCCCATTATCGTCCCTCTTGATGCAACAGTCGTCCCGCCGTCGGGTATGTTTGAAGTGGAGTTCATTCTGTATCTAATTCTTTCTCTTCTGACACCGAGATGTTCGGAGAGTATATTAATCATTGCTGATTCCGAACCCTGTCCGTTCTCGTGAACTGCTACTTCCAGAAGTATCGAGCCGTCTGCCTGCACATTTATTATTGCGGAATTAAAGTCCTTTCCCTCTGCACCGAGGCTTACTCCCCTGTAACTCATTGCGATGCCGATTCCGTATAATTCATCTGTCTCTGATTTTCCGAAAGAGCATTTTTTGTATTTGTTTTCAAAGTCAGATTCCGCAATAACCTTATCGAGCACCTCCTCAAGGCTTACCTTATGATTATCCAGTTTCTGTGATGTAATTGTCTCGTCGTTCTGCCGCAGCATATTCTTCTTTCTGAATTCTATGACAGAGAGACCGCACTTTCCGGCTGCCATCTCCACAAGCTGCTCGATACAAAAGTTAATCTGCGGTGAGCCGAACCCTCTCATTGCACCGGTAAAGACGTTATTGGTATAGACACCGTATGTATCACACCAGACATTCGGAACTTTATATGGTCCACAGCATTGAACCGTTGAACGCCAGGTGACCCATGGCGTAACAGAGCAATAGGCACCGGCATCTGCAATAATCCTGACTTTGACGGCTCTGATAAATCCGTCCTTTGTAACTCCCATTTTATAATAAACTCTGTACGGGTGTCTCTTGTAACTCTCTCTGATTGACCACTCTCTGTCATAAGTTATCTTAACCGGTCTTCCCGTAAGCCTTGCGGCAAGTGCAGCCCTTGCACAGACTATCGCAGCGGTATCATCTTTTCCTCCAAAGCCACCTCCCATTGGAATCGTCTTTACCTCCACATCAGATAGAGGAACGCCTAAAAGATTTGCAACAAATCTTCTTGTTGAGAAGGGGTGCTGCATACTCCCATAAATTTCAAATACACCATCAAATCTCGGGACACATACAGCAGATTCGGGCTCCATATATGAATGTTCAACAAACTGGGTAGAGAAGTCCTGTTCGATTATGATATCAGACTCGGAAAAACCCTTTTCGACATCTCCTCTTCTGACCCTGTGTTCATTTGCAATATTATTCCCTCTGCTTTCGTGAACAAGCGGGGCATCTGTCTTCAGCGCAGTCTCCGGATCCAGTACCGGAACCAGTTCCTGTACCTTGATTTTAATTAGAGGTATTGCTCTTATAGCGGCATCTCTTGTCTCTGCAACAATGAGAGCTATCACATCGCCGTTGTATCTTATCTTGTCATCTGCGAAGATGTGATAATCCTTTATAATCTGTCCGAACTGATTCTTACCGGTTATGTCCCTGTGGGTTATGACTCTTATAACACCTTCTGCCTTTTCGGCCTCACTCGTATCAATTGATATAATCTTTGCGTGCACATAATCTGTATAAACAGGAACGCCATATAGCATATTGTGAAATTTGAGGTCATCGGCATATTTTGCCCTGCCTGTTACCTTTATATAAGCATCATTCCTGAATGCCTTCGGGACTGACATTTAAGCACCTTCCTCTGAATCTGTTGTTAATAATTCTGCCATTTCTTACAACGACAACGCCACCGATTATAACATAATCGAATCTCAGATTTGAAGTGAAATCTTTGTATGGATTATACGAATCGGTGAGTGATGGCCTGATTTTACGTTCACAGGTTGACTCCGACAAGATTAGAAGGTCCGCATCAGAACCTTCGCTGATGGTCCCTTTTTTCGGATAGATTTTCATGATTCTTGCAGGGTTTTCGGAAAGCCGTTTTGAGAGTTCTGCAAAAGGTATTCTCTTTGCTTCTTTGAGAATTTTATAGATAATGTGAGAGAGTGCACCGAGGCCTGCAAGCCCGTTCGGGACTCCTCTCAGATTCCTTCTGTTCTCATCCTTGTCACGTTTTCTGAAAGGGGCGTGATCAGTCGCAAATATATCAAAGACCCCCTTTCCGGCCATTTCCATAAGAGCTGTTCTGTTTTTCTCATCTCTTACGGGAGGTGTGCAGAAGTATCTGTGACCATCTTTTGTTTTCAGGTATTCATTGCTCAAAACAAGATACTGCGGACAGGTCTCAAGAGTAATATTTAATTTGGCTCTTGCACTATTTATAACTTTTGCACCCTCTCTGGAAGAGCAGTGAACGATGTGAAATCTTGCGTTTGTCTCTCTGGCAATCCTGATAATATTTTTTATTGCGACCACCTCAGCCTCTGCCGGTCTGAACCGGAAATGGTCATAGGGCTCCGAATACTGATAACAGTAATATTCTGAAAGAATCTCCTCATCCTCGCAATGAACAAGAAATACAGTCTTCCTATCTTTGATCTGCTCTACTACTCTCTCAATTTCTTCATAAGGCAGATAAATTCCGGCATTTTTATATGTTGTATAGAATTTGAAGGAGTTAAAGCCTGTTTCGATAAGTCTCTTTATATAGTCAAAATTACGCACTCCGAATTTCACAGGTGTGAGATGGAAGCCGTAATTTACAACCGAATTCTTACCCTTTTTTAGAAACTCTCTGACTGCGCTTTTAAGAGGCCTGTCAGTCCTCTCAGTAATAAAATTGTACAGAGTAGTTATACCGTTTATTGCGGCGACCAGGCTACCTGAGTAAAAATCGTCTGCAAGATTATATTTTCCGATATTGTCATCCAGATGGGTATGTATATCAATAAATCCCGGAAGAATATAACGGCCCCTTGCATCTATCACCTCTTCATTTGCACCTGCTTTTATATTACGGTCTATCCTGCTGATCAAACCCCCTTCGAGTCTTATATCCTTTTCGGTAGTGATAGAGTCGTTTATAAGTATTTTGCCGTTTCTGATAATCAATTCGATAATTCCTTTTTAATGACGCTTATCATCGCCTTGAGATTGACAATGAAAGCCCCTTTTGGCTGAAGTGAGGCTACATCTACATAGAATTTTTCGGTGAGTCTTCTGAGCATCTCCTCCTCCCCGAGATTATCTTTTAGCATATTTACCACTTCGTCTTTGAAGACTTCTGCTCCTTTTACAGAGAGTTCAAAGAATTTCTTAATCGTCTTCTCTCCTACGAGCATTCCGTGATGAGGGAGTCCAAGAAATTCAGTGTCGAGACCGGAGAGCCTCTTTAATGACTTCATATAATCGTAGTAGTCAGAGAGGTAGTTTGCAAGCACCATATTCTCACCCGCATATGCCCCGACCGATTCTCCGCTGAAAAGCGCCTTATCAGGTCTCATATAGAAGGAGACCGAACATTTTGTGTGTCCGGGTGTAGAAAAGACCTCGAGTTCGACTCCTTCCCCAAGGTCTATCCTGTCACCGTCCTTTACAATGATGTCCACATTCAGCAATTCCTTCTTTATCGAGATATCCTCTCCTGCGAAGTATTTACTGAATTCAATGGAGTCTTCCACCTCCTTTGAGAGATTATTCATAAAAGCGATTGCCTCGTCTTTCTGAAGGATCTTTGCAGTTCTTTCTGATGCCACCACCTTCAGACCGGGAATCTTTCTTCTGAGATAGGAAAGTCCGCCGCAGTGGTCGTAATGAGAATGGGTAAGAAGGATATATTCAAGCCGATCTGGCTCTTTTAGTGCCTCTTTGATAGCATTGTATAATGCCGGGGCTGTTGCCGGAACACCTGTATCGACAAGTGCATATCTGCTGCCCATTATAATAAATCCGGGCAGAAATCCTGCAAACGAAAGATATATTCTCTCGGTTATTTTGCCTCTGTTTGAAATGAGCATATATTATTCTCCTCCCAGAACTTAGGGTCGAGTTCCGGTGACTTACTGACCTGTTTCGGAATTCTTATCTTTAATGCAATTTCCGGTCTGTTTGTAATAATGCCGTCAACACCGAGTCTCATCATCTCTCTTATGTCTTCACTGTTATCCACTGTCCAGACATATACACTGAGTCCCCACTCCCGGTAGTGCATCATCATAAAATCATTGAGTATGTTAAACTGAGGATTTACTGATGTTGCTTTCAGAAACGAGGCAAGCAGAGCCCCCAGTTCCTTGTAAAATGCATCTTTGTCAAATAAGAAACCTGTATTTGCGTCCCTTTTGAGCCTTTTGATTAATCCGATGCTCAGGGGATTAAACGACGAGAAGAGTATTTTATGATAAATATCGAATGGTTTTGTGATTTTTAATACCTGCTCCTCGAGAACCCCGGAGAATCTGCCGTCGATTTTGAGCTCTATATTGATAAATTTCATATCTTTCACAACCCGGAGGACCTCGCTCAGAAGAGGAATTTTGCCGCCGGTTATTCTTTTCAGATTCTCATAGGATACATCTCTTACAATTTCCTCAATCTGAAATAATCTCTTAAGGTCGTCATCGTGAAAGACGACTACCTTGTTGTCTTTGGTGAGTCTCACATCGAATTCGACACCGTCGCATCCGAGCCTTACCGCCTTCTTAAATGCCGTAATGGAGTTTTCAAGGGCAAATCTGTTTGCCCCTCTGTGTGCTATAATAAGTGGTCTCTTCATCTCTTCTTTTCTATCTCTCCGCGCATAGGTACAAAGACGACCGGAATCAGGCTCTCTTTTACAATCCCTTTTTCTGTCTTTGTAATAAGTATGAGTTCCTGAAAAGTATCTCCTACCGGCGCAATCAGACGCCCGTTTACTTTTAGCTGTTCAATAAGCGGTTCGGGTATCTTTGGCGGAGCGGCAGTGATAATTATTGCATCAAACGGAGCATACTCTTTCCAGCCGAAATACCCGTCACCTGTTCTGAATCTGATATTTTTATACCCAAGTTCACCAAGGACTTTTTCGGCCCGTTTTGAAAGGGTCTCTATAATCTCGATTGTATAGACCTCTTTTGCGATCTCAGCGAGTATTGCGGCCTGATATCCTGAACCTGTACCGATCTCAAGCACCTTTTCGTCTCCTCTAAGTCTGAGCTGTTCTGTCATATATGCAACTATATATGGCTGACTTATTGTCTGTCCCTCACCTATTGGGAGTGGCCCGTCATCGTATGCATTCCTCTGCAGTGATTCTGGTACGAACATATCCCTCGGCACTTTATTCATAGCATCAAGGACTTTCGGGTCTTTAATATCCCTTCTCTTGAGCTGATATTCGACCATCTCCTGTCGCATTTTAGAAAAATTCTCCTTCTTACTCTTACTTGCTTTACCAGTTTCGGCAAAACAAGAGGGGTTATATAATAGTGTGAATAAAAATAAAAGAGCAAACAAACAGGTATTTCTCATCCTCACTCAATAATTATACTCAATTTTTACGTAATGAAAATAAAAAGTTAAAGCTGTTCAAACCGTTTAAACTGTTCCAATCATTTGCTTCTTGAGCATTTAGCAATTAATGTTTTTAATCTTTCTCTGGTAAAAGATCAGGATTAGTCCAATAAGAGGATATTTAATATCCATTTTTATTATACATTAGTATACGGCTTTGACAAGCAACCTCATTATAAGCTCTTTGCCATCTGCATATTAAATAACAATCTGAAAGATCTCTTTAATTCAGGCAACTTCTTCCTAAATTGCTAATTGAATAAATATCTATTAATTATCTTAGCCAAAGTTGCTTGCTTTCTCTTAAAATTGTCACGTATTTATATACGAAAAGGGAAGGAAATTTTCTTTAAAAAAGAAAAGATATCTCTTTTAATAAGAGCTGGAGTAGAAAATTAAAGAGCAGTAATATTAACAGTAAGGCTTCGCCATTAATAATTGGTTGAATTTTTTATAAATATGTGGCGATAGATTTTTTATTGAACAGGTAAATGAGTATTATAAAAGTAGAAATTCTGATATCAAAACACAGATAAGAATAAAAATTGATAAAGTAATAAATGAGGGAATTAGTCTGAGTGTCAAAACCTGCATTTGAAATTGATGAAGATATAGAAAGTAAGATTGAAAGATTTAAGGTTTTTTTTGAAAGAAGACACAAAGGATATAGGGTATTTAACGAATTATTTATTGTATTTGTTGAAGGGGAAAGTATTAATTATAAACCATATGCTATCGCTGTAAGGGATGGGAAGGGTAAAATATCGATAGAAGAACCAAATATAATTAATATTGAATATTTTATTAAATCATTAAACAATGATGTGACTATAAATAATAAGAAGACTGAGGTCTTAACTACAGAGGGAATTATTGTAAGAGATAAGACGGGTATTGATAAGTTATTGTTTCATATAATAGTTAGTATTGATAAGGCTTTTATTGTTGATTACTTTTACGATAAGTCCAATCTGAAACTATTTGCTGCAATTCCAAGAGCAGGATTTGGAAATATTTTTAGTTTATCATTTACACCATCTCATATCCCGCAGAGTTGCAATGGAGAGATCACAGTTCCTTACGCAAGAGTAAGAGAAGTAAGTAAAGAGAGAAGAGAGAGGGTTGACAGACTATATTCTTTAGAATTATATGACCCAAGGGATATAGATGATTATTGGGAAATCTGTATAGACCAGGATTTTAATCTATGTTTTATGTGTAGTGCCGAATTAAAATGGCAAAAGATAGGAATATTTAAAATACCTTACATTCAATATGGAATGTCCAAAGAAGAATGTCTGGAGAGGATATCTAATACTACGGATTTTACAAATGGTAAAGGAGCGTATCATAGAAGCGAGGGAAGTTATGCAATATTAGATTTCATAAGAAGTGGTACATCACAGGCATATCTGACAAACAAATTTTTCAAAGTTTATGAATTGCCAGAAAGAGATGTCGTGTTTAGTAATAAAAATAATGGTTATTATAAACTGGAAGATAAGGGAATAAAAGAGGTAATAGCATGGCATTATCTCAACTGGGCATCTATGTATTATAAAGATGTTTTAGGGACGAGCTTTATTAATGACCTTGAATTCAGAGTAGATGACTATGGATGTAGAGCTTTAATAGAGTTTTTAAATGTTGAAATAGACCAAGAGTTAAGAAGCACCTCTTGCTATACTGGCGGTGTTCCACTTCTTCCATCTATTATATGGTTAAAATCCAGTCAAATTACCCAGCAGGATGCACTAACTATATTCCACGAATTTGGTCACGTGGTTCAGGATGCAACAGGCAATTTTGGATATTGTCCATACACCCCAAAGTATTCTTATCAGGAGGGATACTCTAATTATATAGCTGCATCGCTGGAAAAATTAAATAAAGTTAATTGGCTTTTAAATAAAAATAGTGGGACTGGCAGTAATTATAGCGGTTCTTCATTGTATCAGAGTATTAAAACCTATAATTCTTTAGACAATGAGTATGAGAGAGGAAACATATTCGCTGGAATTGGTGTTCAGCTAATGAATATATTAGGTCAATACAATGCAAACAGGTTGCTTTATGATTTCTTTGGAATAATGGATGATGAAGGTGATAATATAATTTACTGCGCTGGAGAGAGTGTTTGGGACATTATACAAAATATTCTTGGATATGGTAACTATAAAGTAAATATAACAGATAATCTATTGAGAAAATGGAGAGAAAAATTGATACTATTAGGTAGAGGTAGTGATGATAGAAAGAATATGGTTCACGAGATTGATATGGCACTGATGGATCATGGTATTTATAAAAATACTTACAAAATCGATACAGTTACAAATCTTGAAAGGATTGGAAAGTTTTTGCATATTTCACCGATAGATCACAATGTAAACTTTAGTGGGAAATTCAATAAAAACAATACAAAGGATGGTTATTCTTTTATTTCAACATCTAATAATTTTTACAAACTCAATCTTTCTTCAAGAAACTATTTTTCCATAACATTATACGAGAGATATGCAACTGAACGCGAAAGAAAGAATATTAGGGCTAAAAGAATTGGTGATAGATGGGTTATAGATGAAGATCTTAGTAAGTTCTTAAAAGATAAAAAGGTTTGATACATATGTATGTTAATAGCGGAATTATGAATGATAATAATGAATTTGAATATTACGGAAATCTATATTCTTTATATTATGGAGGTTATAATAAGGATTTGCCAGTGCCTGTATTAGGACCTGGTTCTTTGGAAGGTGCTGATGAATACTCTGATATATCAGTGGTTGATTACTTTACACAATATGGCAGATCAAAGAATTATTATAAATATCTTGTGCCTGAAGGAATTCAGGAATCTTTTTTAATAAAAATTCTATCAGAAGGAGGTCGACCTTATGTAAGGATATATGATAATGATAATAAGTGTAATTCTATAACCAAACTTCCTTCTGATTATATAAGGTTGCCCTCCGGTACTTATGAATTAGACATATTTGTCAATAGGAATGCTAAAATAGATAGTGATATTTGTTATGGCGGAAAAACAATGATTATAGAGGTGGAAAGAGAAGAACATATCCCTTCATCATATAGGATAGTAATTAAGGATGATGAGGATAATAAATTTGATTATAATCGTCCATATAAAGTAATGGAAGATATCTATAAAAGAACATCAAATTATATAGCTTCTAAGATTCAGTTATATCCATACAAAGGTAAATATTTTGATTTTGATTTTTATAGATTTGATGCAGATGAAGGGGTTAATTATGTAATTGAGGTTGTACCTATGTGGGGGATTTGTCAGGGAATGTGGATTGATATAGATAATGTAGAATTCATAAGATGTGACCATGAATATGATGGGAGAAAATTAGAATTACCATTTATCTTTTCTGTAGATGATTATAATATTAAGGATTCAGATGGGAGGAGATACTCTGAGTGCAAAAACTGGGAAGATTATAATCCTTATCCAATGGGTTCAATACTCTTTTGGAGAAATGTATGCTATCCTACAGACAGAGGGTTTTTATTTGATGGATGGAAATGGTATAGCCCATATTATAACAATAATGATTTTTACATTACTCCTTATACAAATGAGTCAATTGCAAGGAGATCGAGGGTTAATTTCAGACCTCCTTTTGATGGAGAGTTCATTATAAGAGTAAGTATGGATACAATTCCTTCAGGATGGAGTAAATATGATAAACTTGAGTGCGGATATATATTGATTATAAGAGCAGATGGTAAAAAAGGGTTTAAACTTCCTGATTACAATTTTAAGGATTATAAAAATGAATAGAATTCTTCTAATGTGCTTTTTATTATTAATTTCATGTCCACTACCTATGGAGGAAGATTTTATGGATAGACTACGTGAATCAGAGTGTGATATATTGCGAAATTTTATAGCTCAATGCGTAGGACGTAACTATGTTATAAATAAAAATAGTTTTATAACACACTGTTCAGTCTATGTATTACCTGTTCCGGAGGAGTGCTATACGGTTCTTAGAGCTGAAAAGGGTTGTTGTAGAGATCTTGATGAATTTCTTGAAGAGTGTTTGGAAAAAGAGAAGGAAGAGGGGACATTTTTAAATTGCGTAATTAAAGGAGGATACTATTGTGAGGAGGATGAAGATGGAATATTTAGGTTCAAGACCAAGAGAGATTGCATGCCTTATATTGGTAAGTAGTCTCTGTGTTTTTATTGGATGTAACGGAGACAAATCTGTTGGTCTATTTGATGTTAATGATGGTGATATCATTCTGCAAAACGGATGCACATCAAATTATGAGTGTAAGGGCGGTAGAGTTTGCAAAAACGGTGAATGTGTTTATATTGATTCAAAAGATGTCTCAGTAGATGATAATCTTACCTATGATATAGTTACAAAAGATGATACTCGAGATGACGGTAATGACGATAGTAAAGATTATGATTTTTACAACGATATAACGGATATTTATCTTAATGATGAAATCTATCCAGACACATCAGGTGAAAGAGAAATTATTGATATAGTAGAAGATATCAATGTAGCGGATATTGGGATTGATGGCGGATTATCTTTTGAGATTGCATGGGAGAAAGATATGGATTGCGTTCCATTTAGTGAATACGGCTATGTGCCTGTCATCTCTGTGGATAAATATGACAATTTCAACTTCTTTTGTGATAATTATATATTAATCTCTATGGATAAATATGGAAATGAGAGGTGGAGGGTGCTATTACCTGATGATACATTTGAGCCTCCTGAAAAGTTGGGTTCAGATGAAGGGTATACGTTGGTTGTAAATAATTATTATGAGTATAAACTCTTATGGGTTTTGGATTAAGTTGGGTCTAAAGTAAGTGAACAGAGAGTGCAAAATAGTGAAATAGATGTGCGATATACAGATGGCAGATGGATAGGTGATATAATTTTATATATGGTTGACTATAATAAAGGCTTTTACACCTCATTATTATTATCAGATATTTTTCAGAAAAAATTGTGGGAGTACAAACTTCAGGATATGTAATTTATAAAGCAGAGCAAAAATATAATCTTTGATGGGCAATCAATAGTTTTAACTCTGGATAATTATTTATATTCATTTACAGTTGATGGTAAATTAAATTGGAATTCGGTTCTTGACTCTAAAAAAGAGCTAAATGGTAAACATATTCTTAAGAATAATAAAGATGAATATCTGGTCTATGCTGAATATCCATATCAAGTAATTATATTTGATAAAAGCGGGCAAAGAAAAGATGTGATATTTCTGGATGAAAATTCAGAGGATTTTATGTGTCTTAGTGATGGAGAAGAGCTACTTTATATTTTATCTGACTTTCCAACATCTTATCAAACACCTGCAATTACAGCAGTAGGCAGAGATAAGTTAATAAAATGGAAATATTTTATGGGAGATACTGCTGTTACAAATGCATATTATATTGAGAGTAGAAAAGAGATAGTTGTATCAGGAGAGTATTTCATTGATGTTGTTGATAAGGATAGCGGTATTTTAAAAGGAAGATATTTTTATAAAAACGAAGTAGGTAAGATTGCAAAATTATCTGATAATTCATTTGTAGCAATTGATATAAATAAAAGGGTTTTTAGGTTCAAATATCAATAATGGAGAGGTAAGTATGAAAAGAAGTTTAATTTTATTAAACATTGTGTTTATTTATTGTTGTGTGGAAGAGATAAAGATGAACGATAGTGGATATGATACTTCTAAAGAAATTGAATGCAAAAAGGATATAGATTGTGAGGATGATCTGATATGTGTAAATAATAGGTGTGTTCGATTTGTAGAGGAAGATGTAAGAGAGATAAAAGATATTTTTGGTGATAGTGGTGATTATAATGATGTTTATGAAGATATTAATAGAGATGTTGTTAATCTATCTGACGTAATAGAGAATACCGATGTATATGGAGAAGATGTTAAGTATGTTGATGATGGGGGTGCAAATATAGATATCATAGATTATAGAGATAGCGGACAGGATATAGGAAACTGTATTGAATTTATAAGTTCCAAGAATGTCGGCTGCTATATTGAATCGGCATTTATAAATAGCTTGGGGAATCTCGTCTACTATTGTAAAAATAGAGTAATATATTCCACAGATAAAAACTTTAATCCAAGATGGCATTTAGATGTATCAAATTATAATCTGAAATATGACGGATATATATCGATGGTATCCACTGGTGAAACTTTATTTACATCAGATGACACTGTACTATTGATTGACTCTGAAGGGCATAAAATGTGGGAATATAATTTAACCAATAAAATTATTTATTCTCCAGCACGAGCAATACTGGATAATAAAATACTTGTCTTATATTACGACCTTATAGATTTAAATGCGTATTTTGATGTACTGGATATTAAGGGGAATAAAATTTACAGTTATATGATTAGCGATTACAATACAGGTGGACTTGTTATAACTAAAATAGATAAATTCTATACATTGGTCGGTGGGCACTTAAATAGCTTTGATAAGAATTTCAACAAAATGTTTGAACCAGTATATATTAAGGAAGCTGAAGTGAGTTTTGATTTTGCTGGTATGGATAATAATATACTTATTGGTGTAGCTGAAGGATTTTATTTTATATCTCCTCAAGGAGAACTTTTATGGAAAGTAATTAGGAATAGGAACCTTTATTATTCCTCACCCGGTTCAATAGGAGATGATGAAAACATATATTTCACTATTAAATATGCGGATGAGGATGAATCTAAAGTTAACATATTAGCCTACAATATTAATAATAAGGATATTGGATGGACCTTCCGAGAAGATGATGGTGTATTAGGTAGTGTGCCTGTTTTTTACAAGGATGAATTGTTTTTATTATCAAGGAAGATGTACTTTTTAAATAAAAGAAATGGGAATGTAACATGTAGATATGACTATAATAGCATATTAGGTAATGTAAAATATGTTAATGATTTAATTGGTATAGATTATGATGAATTCTACGCTGTTATTAATGAATATAATGAGACAGGTAAGTTCAGAATAATCCGATAAGAATTATTGAAGTTGTATCGAAACATTAAAGTATTAAACTTATTATAGTAAAGATCACATATAAACCCATAGAAAAATATTTTTTTGTTTTCTCTGAATTGTTTAGTAAAAAACGGGGTAGAAATTGAAAAAATATGTATGTTTAGATGTTGGTTTTTTGTTTTAAATTGTTTAGGAAATTATATTTTACAAAAAAAATATTTCAGAGACATTAAGTCATAAATCAAACGCCCTATAATTTTGGATATTAAACTAATTTCTTGAAAATCTATCCAATAAAATATATAAAAGACTGTACTTTGGTGAATATTTTACTGTATTTTTCTTAAAGGAGATAGATGTGAAGAAGGCACTTATTACAGGAATTACAGGTCAGGACGGTTCGTATCTCGCTGAATTTCTGCTCTCGAAGGGTTATGAGGTTCACGGAATTATCAGAAGGAGTTCAACCTTCAACACTGAGAGGATTGAGCACCTCTATATTGACCCGCACAAGGCCGAGGCGAGGCTGTTTCTACACTATGGTGATTTATCCGACCCCGGGGAACTGACTGAGATTATCTATAACATCCGCCCCGACGAGGTCTATCATCTTGGGGCACAGAGCCACGTCAGGGTCTCATTTGATATGGCCGAATATACCGGCAATATTACAGGACTCGGGACAATCAGACTTCTGGACGCAATCAAGAGGGCGGGAGTCAAGACTAAATTCTATCAGGCTTCCTCTTCGGAATTATTCGGTGCGGCAAAGCCGCCGCAGAGCGAAAATACCGTTTTCTATCCCAGAAGTCCTTATGCGGCAGCCAAATTGTATGCATATTGGATTACGATAAACTATCGGGAGGCATATAATCTTTTTGCGGTAAACGGGATTTTATTTAATCATGAATCTCCGAGACGAGGAGAGACATTTGTAACGAGAAAGGTCACGCGCGCAGTTGCAAGAATAAAGGCAGGACTGGACGATTCACTCTATATGGGTAATCTTGAGGCAAAGAGAGACTGGGGTTTTGCTCCCGAATATGTGGAGTGTATGTATCTTATGCTCCAGAATTCAACTCCCGAGGATTTTGTGATTGGTACCGGTGAGGCTCATTCAGTAAAAGAACTGCTCGAAGAGGCATTTTCGTATGCAGGACTCGATTATAAAGATTATGTAAAAATAGACCCCAAGTATATGAGACCTACTGAGGTTGAATGTCTGATTGCAGATGCTAAAAAGGCAAAGAGCAAACTCGGCTGGTCTCCGAGGATTTCATTTAAGGAGCTTATCAGGATTATGGTCGATTCTGACTTGAAAAAACTTGGACTTGCGCCAATCGGAGAGGGCGAGAAAATTATCAGGGAGAAATTTCCTGACCGGTGGTGGAGGATTGACTGATGGAGAGAGAAGCGAAGATCTATATCGCAGGACACAGGGGACTTGCTGGGTCCGCAATACTCAGAAAACTTGAATCGGCAGGTTATAAAAATTTTTTATTCAAGACACACAAAGAGCTTGACCTGACTAACCAGTCTGCTGTTGACAAATTCTTTGGTGAGCACAGACCCGATTATGTCTTTCTTGCTGCGGCAAAGGTTGGAGGAATTCTTGCAAACTCGACCTATCCTGCAGACTTCATCTACCAGAATCTTGCAATTGAAACAAATGTGATTCACTCTGCCTACAAATATGGTGTCAAAAAACTCCTCTTTTTGGGTTCTTCCTGTATATATCCGAAGCTTGCTCCCCAGCCACTAAAGGAGGAGTATCTTTTGAGCGGTTATCTTGAACCAACAAACCAGTCCTACGCCATTGCCAAGATTGCAGGGATTATGATGTGCAATTCGTATAATTCCCAGTATGGAACGAACTTTATCTCGGTAATGCCCACGAATCTTTACGGACCGAATGACAATTTTAATCTTGAGACATCTCATGTAATCCCGGCACTTGTGAGAAAGTTTGTTGAGGCAAAGGAGAATGGCAGAAGGACAGTGACCGTGTGGGGTACAGGTAATGTAAAAAGGGAGTTTTTGCACTGTGATGACTTTGCGGATGCCTGTCTCTTTCTGATGCAGAAGTATGATGCAAAGGATGTCCAGCCGTTTATAAATATCGGAAGCGGGGTTGATATCACAATCAAGGAACTTGCATACCTGATTGCAGAGATAGTCGGGTTTGATGGAGAAATTCTTTTCGACACTTCAAAACCCGACGGGACTCCCCAGAAACTGCTGGATGTCTCAAGGCTCGAAAAACTTGGCTGGAGGTACAGAATTTCTCTCGAGGAAGGATTAAGAAATACCATTAAATGGTTTTCTGAAAACAGAAGCAGGCTCTGATGAGATTATATCCGTCCCCACTTTTTACCGTTGCTGCAAAAGACAGATTCAGATTTGATGAGAGCATAATCGGCGAACTCCGTCTGTTGACTGACAATATAAACCAGAACCCGTTTAAAAATCTCACAGCGGTGATATATCACAACCTTAAAAAAAATGGTTATTTGAAAAAACTGCCATCTGAACTTCTAAAAAGACTAAAAGAGGCTTATTACAATGCACTCCTTCTGGATATGCACCAGAGAGGCTGGCTCGAGAATTTCATAAAAAATCTTTTGCCAAAAGATGTAACTATAATCCTTTTGAAAGGTAGTGCCAATTGGGGGACAATTTATTCTCCTGAGGCACCAAGAACAGGTTGCGATATAGATATACTTGTTAGAGAAGAGGATTTTGAGAGAATTGTAGGAATAATGGATAAAATTGCAGACAAGCACATTATAGATGAGTCACGTCCTTTTTCCAATGTCAATGCCTATGAATATTCCTACAAAATAAAGGATTCACCTGTTGGTGTTGAAATACACCGAAGAATCTCATATCCGTTTGTGGGCAAGGTCGATTATGATAATCTTTTTTCAAAAAGCCTTATCCATCCTTTTTATAAGAAAGATAATGTGAGAATACTATCACCCGAGGAGAGACTGGTTAACACATTTATACATACCCTGAAACACGCAGATATCAATGCTCACGAGGTTGTTGATTCATATAGAATTATGAAAAAATACGGAATCAAGCATGACAATATTATTAAAATTTCAAAAAAGTACGGTCTGTCGAATTATGCAGGCCTATTATTGAGCAGTATTTCATATGTTACCGATGAAAGTGAAAAATTGCCATCGCAGGAAGGAATAAGAGGCAAAATATTTGAAATTTTACACTATTCTGATATTAAAATCAGATTCAGAGTCAGACAGGTCCTTTCAATGTTTCTGCTCGATAATATTAATGATGTATTCCATTTTGCAGGGTTTTATTTTTCCTTGAGGATGAAGGATATTCTTTATAACTATCTATACTCCGTCACAGGTAAAAATTATGCAGAATAATAGACGCGAACTGATGATATCAGGAATTTCATATGCGGTCCTGCTGTTGTTCTTTTACTTTATCAGATTCAGGGATTCAGTCTGGATTTTATATGCTGCCCTGTTCTTCTTTCTGACGGCACTGATATATCCGTATCTCTTTAAGCCAATAAATTATATAATTCATCCTGTCGGCAGATTCCTGATAGACATCATAATAAAGGTCATACTGACAGTTCTCTTTTATTTTATCTTTACCCCTATTGCTATAATCAAAAGAAGGGTCTCTTCGGAGGGAATGATAAAGACAGAACTTAGGAAGGAAACAGATTCATATTTTACAGATAAACCTCCTGCTGTTTATGATAAGGATTTCTTTAAGAGGCTTTACTGATGAATATAATAGGAATTTCAGCATTTTATCACGACAGTGCGGCAGCCCTGATTTCGGACGGTAAAATAGTTGCTGCTGCTCAGGAGGAGAGATTCACAAGGATAAAACACGATAGTAACTTTCCGTCGAATGCACTGAAATTTGTTCTTGATTACTCATCCTTAAGTATTAATCAGATTGATGCGGTCGTATTTTATGATAAACCCTTTCTGAAGATTGAGAGACTTTTCGAGACGTATGCACAGTTTGCCCCGAAAGGTTTGATCTCATTTCTTACCTCTGTCCCGGTTCTTATCAAGGAAAAACTTTTTTTGAAAGAGAGAATTATATCTGAACTGGACAGACTCGGACTTGAGAGGGATGTTGATATTTTGTTTTCCGAACATCATATCTCGCATGCGGCAAGTGCTTTTTATCCGTCACCGTTTGAGAACGCAGCAATACTGACTGTTGACGGTGTAGGTGAGTATACTACCACTGCTATCGGAGCCGGCAGAAAGAATCAGATAGAGATAATAAAGGAACTTCACTTTCCTCACTCTCTCGGACTCCTGTATTCTGCATTTACCTATTACACGGGCTTTAAGGTAAACTCCGGTGAATACAAACTTATGGGGCTTGCCCCCTATGGAGAACCGAGATTTTATGAACTTATAAAAAAGGAGCTTGTAGACATAAAGGAGGATGGTTCGCTCAGACTGAATATGGATTATTTTGGTTTTGCCACCTCGCTCAGAATGGTAAACTCCAGATTTGAAAGGCTATTTGGTAAAAAGCACCGTGAGCCTGAAACAGAGATTACACAGCACGAGATGGATATTGCGGCGTCTATTCAGAAAATTACCGATGAGGTGATGCTCAGGCTCGCAAATACCGCATATAAAATGACGGGTCTGAAAAATCTTGTAATGGCCGGAGGTGTTGCACTCAATTGTGTATCGAACGGAAAAATACTGAAAAATTCGCAGTTCGAAAACCTCTGGATACAGCCTGCCTCATCCGATGCCGGAGGTGCAATTGGTGCTGCCCTTTCATATTACTATCTGGGACTGAAAAAGGATAGGGTAGTTGACCCGGATGACTCTATGAACGGGGCCTTTCTCGGACCGGAATTTACAGATGATGAGATTGAAAGACGGCTGAAATCTTACGATGCGGACTATGAGAGATTTTCCGATTTTGAACATCTGGCAGAGAGAGTTGCGGTCCTGCTTTCCGAAAAGAAGGTTGTCGGCTGGTTTCAGGGCAGAATGGAATACGGCCCTCGTGCGCTCGGGGCGAGGTCAATCCTCGGGGATGCAAGGGACAGGGATATGCAGAAGAATATGAATCTCAAAATAAAATTCAGGGAATCGTTCAGACCTTTTGCTCCAGCCGTACTTTCCGAGCTGAAGTCAGAGTATTTTGATATAGAGACAGACTCCCCTTATATGCTTCTTGTATCGGAGGTCGTTCTAAAACACAGAAGGGAGTTAACCGGTGAAGAAAAGTCTTTTACAGGATTGAAGAGGCTTGAGGTCCTAAGGTCCGGCATTCCGGCTGTAACCCATGTGGATTACTCGGCAAGAATTCAGACTGTGGATAAGAGAAGAAATGAGAGGTTTTATATCCTTATAAAAAAGTTTTATGAAAAGACCGGTTGCGGTGTGATAATAAACACCTCATTCAATGTCCGCGGGGAACCAATAGTCTGTACCCCCGAGGATGCATATCTCTGTTTTATGAGAACGAATATCGATTATCTGGCAATCGGAAATTTTCTGCTCGATAAATCCCGCCAGAAACCTCTTATAGGAGATGTTGATTTCAGAAAAATCTACCAGCTTGACTGATAATTTAAAACAAAAAAGGAGGCAAAAAGCCTCCTTTTTAATACCGAACAAGAGATAACTACCTATTCCCTATTGTTACCCCCGCTGTTTCTTCTCCCTCTGAAACCACCTCTTCCTTTTGAGTGGAAGCCGCCGCCGCCCTTTCTTTCACCTTCTGTGCGTGCCTCTGACACAATGATCTTTCTGCCACCGATCTCCTGGCCGCTCAGCTCTGAGATGGCCTTTGAGGCATCATCCTCGTTTGCCATCTGCACAAAACCGAATCCCTTGCTCTTTCCGCTGAATCTGTCGGTAATAATCGATACTGACTCAACGGAACCAACCTTCCCGAACATCTCCTTCAGTTCGTCCTCTGTTGAGGAATAAGGAAGATTGCCTACATACAGTTTCTTGTTCATCGTACAAGTTCCTTTCCACCCCATATACGGGGTCAAAATAAGTTACGCTAACAAGCATACCCCAAAAAAGAAATAAAGCAAGTTAATTTTTTATCTGGCTGGTGATACTCCGGAAACCAACCGGCGGAGTATCATATATGGACCGTGTCTGGAGTATTTATCCTTATTCTTCCCATTTGAGTATTTCGATAAGTTCCTTTGCCACATAACCGGACGGGGTATTCGTATCAGAGAGTGTAAAGAGAAAATCCCTCACATCTACTATGAGTTTGTACAGGTCTCCTTCCTCAATTCTGAAACGCAGGGCAATATCTGAGAGTATCTCAAAGTCTATCTTTTTATATTCCGATACTATGTTTTCTCCGACCCTCTCCATAAATGCACTGTAGGAGAATTCCTCGTCTTTTAATCCGTATCTTGATTCATAGTATCTGCAGTATTCGAATACCTCACGGAGGGACTTTCCGTATCTGCCGGTGCTCTTTGTGACAAGTCTGCCCTGTGCAAGTCTTCCGAAGAGCAATCCGAGCAAAACAGGGGCATCCCTGTCGAATATTCCGCTTATCAGTGCTGTAGATAACTGTAAAAAGTTTGTATCCCTCTTGATGTTTGATGCAAGTTTTCCCGAAGGTGTCAGAATAAACCTGTCTGTTTCCATCTGTTTTACATAACCGATATCCCTGAGCACAGAGAATCTCTTTGTCAGAAGTTCATCTACGTAATTCAGAATCTGAAGTTCCTGTTTGAGGCGATGAATATGTTTGCGGACAGATTTACCCTTTTTGTTGTATCCCTCCGACAGGAATTCGATGTCTTTTCTGATTTCCTCAATCCTTTTTCTGTTCGTAAAGTGATAGAATGAATTTTCCATCAGGGTTCTGAGCTCGGTCTGTGAATATCTCTCGATGAGATTCAGAATCAGCATATATGTCGGCTGGAACTGGCTGACAATATAATCCGACGGCGAATACAGGTCTTCGAGCATAAGTTCGTCTGTCATCAGGACAATGCCGATTCTGTCTTTCCCTCTCCTTCCGGCTCTGCCGGCAATCTGCTTGACCTCATTGGTAGATAGTCTTACCCATCCTTCATCCGATGGCCTCTGGGACGTAGATATGAATACGGTTCTCGCAGGGAAGTCTATGCCTGCCGAAAGGGTTGTTGTCGCACATACTACCCTCAGTTTACCTTCCCGCATAAGGTCTTCGATCATTCGTCTCCACCGGGGGGACCTGCCGGCGTGATGCTGGACAAAACCGGATTCGAGAATCTTCTTCTCGGTATCACTAAGTAAGAATGTTTTTTCCGAAGATTCTTTGGAATTACCGGATTTCTCCGAGAGTTCTCTGAGTTCTGTAACCGGTGTCAGTCTTGAGGAGACAAATTTTACTACATCTTCGCAAAGTCTTCTTGTGGGGATATAGAATATAGCCGGCAGGAGATTTCTGGATTCCAGCCTTTTTACCAGAGCCACATAACTATTAAGGTTCTTGTAGTCAAACGGCGTAAGATTCCGGTTGTTCTTCCATACGGGGTATGTAAATATGAGTCCTCTTGAATCCACAAGGGCAACCTTTAGTTTTACAGGTCTCTTATCTTCATCCTGAATTACCAGTTCGCATTTGCCTCTTATCTTTTCGATCCATTCCCTGATTTTGGAATGGTTTCCGATCGTTGCCGATAAAAAGAGCATCTTTGTCTTTTGCGGAGTAAGAATGATTATCTCTTCCCAGACCTTACCTCTGGAATAGTCGTTCATAAAATGCAGTTCGTCTATAACTACAAAATCGGGGGAAAAGTCCTTTTGTGAAATCAGAAGATTCCTGTAGCTCTCCGTAGTTGCTATCACGAATCGGGCATTGATATTCTCCCTTGTATCACCTGTGATAATACCCACATTCTCCCTGCCGAAAATCTCGCAGAACTGATGATATTTATCGTTTGAAAGAGCCCTCATTGGTGTTGTGTACCAGATTGAGCGGGTCTCTGATTCGTTGAAAATTTTTCTGATGTAAGATTCAGCAATATATGTTTTACCGCTTCCCGTTGGTGCAACGACGAGAAGATTTCTTTCTCCCGAGTTTAACTTTTCGATGGCTTCTCTCTGAAAATCATCGAGTACAAAATCAGTTTTTTCGGGAATACCGATCTGTGAAATAATCTCGTCTAAGGACTCTTCCTGTGGAGGAATCTCGATTCTTCTTTTAATTCTTCTCTTCTGCATATCCGCAAAATGTGCAATAATCTTACATAATATAGGAATAAAATCAAAATATTATTAGCAAAAATCGACACAGATATCAGTAAAAAACATATGAAGTCTGTTGTTTTATGCCTGGTTTTCTGTAATCTTACTGGTGGTAAATGGCGGAGCAATAGTGCAGAACACAGATTTAATGGAGAATTATTTATCACTTTGATTTTTTCCGGTACTGGGATATAATGCCTCTTATATAACCGGAGGTTTGGATGAAGAAGGCTTTTGTTTTTGCTGTGGTTATTTCGGGTTTTTGTCTGCTCATTCTCTTTTCGGGTTGTTCATCATCTATTACCGGAGGTTCTTCAGATACTTCCGGCGACAGAGACGGGCTCTCTCTTTCGGATGGTATTTCGGGTGATACAGGAGGATGCAGGCACGGAGATAGCAGAGAGTGTTATTCAGGTTCTGCAAAGACGAAGAATGTAGGTATATGCAGAGCCGGGATTGAATATTGTGTAAACGGAGTCTGGAGCGGATGTGAAGGTGAAATCCTTCCCAAGAAGACGGAGCTCTGTGGTAATAATGCGGATGACAACTGCAACGGGAATGTGGATGAGGGGTGTCCGTGTTCGATAGGGTCGGTAAGGGAGTGCTACGGGGGAGCGCCTGAGACAAAGAATGTGGGGATATGTAAAAGCGGTTATCAG
>DYEF01000052.1 GCA_020725805.1 Bdellovibrio sp. | reverse complement strand
GCATTTTGTTTACATAGTCCTTGCAAACATAAGGAAACAAGAGGCTTAGAGAGACAGATTGCTTTTAGATAGTAGTAAAATCAATAATCCCTGCTCTCATACACTCTAAAAATACCAAAATTTTGGGGTATATTCAGTATCTTTCAATAAATATTGTCCAAATTAATCTTTTTGAATTGCTTGCAAATTCGGGCAAATTGTTATAATATTGCTTTCTCTTTTTGAAAGGAGGATTAATGGGCAAGAGTCCATCGGAGGTAAGAAGAGAAGAGAGAAAACCGGTTAAGGTCTTTATAAATTACCGGACCATTGACCAGTTTTTTTCTGAAATCGGGACGAATCTCTCAGTGGGAGGTGTCTTTGTAAGGTCAGCAAATCCTCTTCCGGTAGGCACGGAAATCAAAATCAGTTTTAATATTCCCCAGTTCGGGTGTTATCTGGAATCTGTGGGTGTCGTTGTACATAACGGGACGGCGGAAAATCCCGGTATGGGAATAAAGTTCAAGAGTCTTTCAGACAGGGCAAAGAAACTCTTAAACGATGTTCTCGAGCATGAACTGCTTCCTCCCGCCGAAGACAGTGATAAAAAGACCGGCACCAAGAAGGGTAAGGCGAGGGTAACTGTAAGAGTCGAGACCAAATCCTCTGCAGGTTCGAAGACGGCCGGAGTCAGTACCAGAAAGACAGGTACTAAAAAAGTCCCTGAAAAGAGACAGGTGAGCAGACAAAGTGCAAAGAAGAGAAAGTAAAACTGATGTTATCAGTTTGGAATAGCGACAGACAGTTCTTATGCTGGTAAGAGAACCAAAATTTGCAGGCAGGTTTTATCCCGAGAAACCCAAGGCCCTTATATCTATGTTGCAGGATATCTACAACAGGGTCGAGTTCTCTCACAAGAAACTGAGGGCAAAGGGAATTATGCTTCCTCACGCCGCATATCATTACTCCGGACAGGTTGCCATGTCTGTCCTGAAATGTATTGAGATTCCGGAGAATATCATTATTCTTGCTCCCAATCACAGCGGACTTGGTCCGGATATCAATATTCTATCTGAGGGCAGATTCGTTACACCGATTGGTGATGTTACAATAAATACCGGATTGGCAAAAAATATTCTTTCTGGGACAAATATTGTGAAGGAGGATATAAAGGCTCAGGTTATCGAACATTCGATCGAGGTTCAGCTTCCTATGCTGAAATATATGAGGAGTGACATCCAGATTGTACCAATGCTTATTAAAAGACTTGATAAGGATATTCTGTCAGCTTTCATAGACAAACTTTTTTCTGTTTTCAGAGAGTATTCAGAGGATTTTATATTTCTTTCGACGAGCGATCTTTCCCATTATGAAAATTACGACGAGACCATAAGAAAGGATAAAATAGTACTGAAATATATAGAACAGATGGATGAGACAGGTCTTAAAAAAGCAATAGAGGAAGAGAAGATTTCAATGTGCGGATATGAATGCACCGCTGCAAATATTGCTCTCTGCCGCTTGCTTGGTTCTGCACATTGCATCGTAAAAAGGTATGATACGAGCAGTACCGTTGACGGTAATTATGACAGTGTCGTTGGATATACCGGTCTCTGTTTTGTCTGATTATGCAAAATCTAAACATCAAACCATTATATAAAGGAGATATCTCCAAAATTAATATATGTGAGCTGATGATAAGGCTCGGCGTTCTGAAGGAGAACGGATATATAGAAATCCTGTCCGAGCAGACGAAAATCAGGATTTATCTCTATATGGGTGATATTGTAAACATAGAGTCTGAGAATATCGAATTCTCGTTTGCCGGTTTTATGAAAAAGAAGGGCAGGATAAATGACGATCAGTTCAATGATGTAAAAAAGCTTGTGCAGGTAGGAGAGAAGAGCACGGCAGATGTTCTTATGACACTCGGTCTCATCAAACCGTATGAGATAATCCAGCTGATAAACGAATTCCTGATATGTGCACTGGGAAGACTGGCAACCTTTTCAAAAGGTATGTATATATATTACAGGATAGAGGGGGATGTCTATCCCTTCCCGGTTAATCTGAGATTCAATACTGTTGATGCGATCAAAAGCACTATCTTTACCCATCTCCCCGATGAATATTTTCTTAAACTCTTTTCGCGCCACAGCGAGATAGATGTAGTTGTCAGGAGTTCGGGACTGACGGCGGAGAATGCGAGGCTCGGACCCAAGGAGCTCAGATATCTAAAGGCTATAAGTTCTTCCGGCAAGTTCATTGATTTTCTACCGCAGATCGACCCTGCAAATCCGGAACATATATTCAGACTGAGGGCGGCATATTATTTCAAGCTATGTTCGTTTATTGAGATGAGGCGCGGTAAAGATATGTTCGAATCGGTTTTTCATATCGAAAATGCGGAAAAAGATATATTTTCGGAGTGCGGAAAGACATCTGCTCCTGTAAAAGACGAGAAACCTTCTGCCTGTAATGTTAACAGCGAAGAGGAGAAGAAGGTATCCGAACTGACTGCCTTTTTCGAGGAATTCAGAAAGAAGAATCTCTTTGAAAGGCTCGGCATTGCAGAAGATTCCGGCGATGCTCAGGTAAAAAAGGCATATCTTGCCCTTGCAAAGAAGTATCATCCGGATATTGTTACTGTCGATGCGTCCAAAAGGATAAAGAAGTGTTATGAGGATATCTTTGCACTTATTAACGAGGCATATCAGAGGCTCGAAAAGGCTGAAAACCGTAAGGACTATCTGGCGTCTATAAAACAGAGCAAGGACGGAAAGTCCGATGTGGATATCTCGGCTATACTTGAAGAAGAGGCAAAATTCATCAAGGCAAAGGCACTAATAAAGAACAACAGGAATATCGAGTCCGGCTTGCAGATACTCGAGGAGATAATGAAGAAGAATCCGGATGATGAATATAAGGTTTACTATCTCTGGGGCAAATATCTCAGGGAGAAGCCTTCGGATACTGCTGAAATCAGCAAGATAATCAGTTCGCTCGAGGGGATTGCAAAGAAACGTGAGATGCCCGACCTCTTTCTCTTTCTGGGGTATCTCTATAAGGCGGCAAAAAACGAGGAGAGGATGATTGATTCCTTCAAGAAACTGCTCAAGCTCGAGCCCAATAATACAATTGCCTCAATCGAAATAAAACTATACGAGAAAAAGAAGAAATGAGAAGGACAAGAGCCGTTATTTTTCTGTTCGTCTTCCTGTCTGTCATTTCGCAGGGTTGTCAGACATCAGCTCCGGTCAGGTCGGAGCAGCAGGTTACGAATATCCGCTTCGAGATTCAGGGGCTCGTAAGACCGCCTGATCAGATAATGTCTACGAAAGGGCTGCTGAAAAAAGAAGGTGAACTGAGAGTTGCAGCTGTAGGCGATTTAATCCCGCACCAGAATGTAAAGAAGTCGGCCTCAATGAACAATATCGTTAAGAACGGTGTGAGTATAAATAACGAGGGGTATGACTATCTGTATGAAAAAGTCAGGGAAATTCTGAAAACGGACATAACGATTGCCAATTATGAATCCCCGCTTGCTCCTGCCACAGGTAATTCAGGCAGGCCTTTTGTTTTTAACTCGGATATCCATTTCCTCAGTGCGGCAAGAGACGCAAACATAAATGTATTCAATGTTGCCAACAACCATATCTATGATCAGGAAATAAAAGGTTTTGAGGAGACGTTGAAGATATTCAAAGAAAAACAGATTATGTATACCGGTTTTTACAGCAGGTATAACGATAAGCCTGTCCCTCTTGTAATAGAAAAAAACGGTATAAAAACGGCCATTTTCGGTTTTACTACAATACTAAATAATCTCCCTGATTATAAGTCGCTCGGTGAATATGTAAGGAAATTTGAAAAGGAGACTGACATCAAAGCCATAGAGGATGCAAAAGACAAATATGATATTATAATTGTATATATCCACTGGGGTCAGGAGTATATGAAGGAACCTGATAATACACAGAGAGAGATTGCCGGTCTGCTTGCCAAAGCAGGTGCAGATATCATAATCGGCGGTCATCCCCATATACTTCAGCCTTTCGAACTGTTGGTCTCTGATGACAAAAGGGTAGTCCCGGTTGCATTTTCGATGGGGAATTTTATATCGAATCAGAGCCGGAATTATTCCTATCCTGTATCCGGTGAAGATGAGGGGAGGACAAGGGATTCGGCTGTCTTAAAATTCAAAATAATAAAATATTCTTATGGTGAGACCTCTTTTTCGGTAATTTCGGATTTGCATTTTATCCCTTTGTGGACAAGCAATAATCACCTCTGTTTTTCAAAAGGTATTGATGAAAAACTAAATATCTTCGTCTTCCCTATTAATGAACGGATAGAGGAGCTTAAGAAGATGATAGATGCGGAAAAAGACGAAAAGAAGAAGAAGGAATTGCTTCTCGAGCTTGAAAATCTTTTATTGAGACTGAAACTGATAAAGTCGACTCTCGGAGAAGATTTTGTAAGATAAGATGATGCCTTTTTTACTAACTCTCAGTTCTCTTCTGGTAAGCAGGATAATCAGGAGCTACAGGTACAGAGCTTATAATGATGAATTTCTTTATTCCCAAAAAGGACCTTTTCTGTTTGCCCTTTTTCATTCGGCCCAGATGCTCGTTGCCTCATACAGGGCGCCTTTCAGGACAAATATCCTTGTAAGTCTGTCAAAAGATGGTGAGATTGCAGCATCAGTCTTGAGAAATCTCGGATTCGGGATTGTAAGAGGGTCATCTTCAAGAAGGGGTAGCGAGGCACTGGATGAACTTGTATCGGCAGTGAAGTCGGGTGAATCGGCCGCCATTACGGTCGATGGCCCCAGAGGACCTCTTAACGAGGTCAAAAGCGGTATTATAAGGCTATCACTCTCAACCGGAGCCCCGGTTGTCTGTGTCTCCGCTGCCGCAAAACCTATGTACAGACTCGAAAAATCCTGGGACAGATTTATGCTTGCACCACCTTTTGCAAAAGTCTGTATCTGTTTTTCGGACCCGATTGATATCAAGGAGAATACAGAAACTGATTATTATAAAAAACTAATCAGGGAAGAACTGATATCACTTTCCGAAAAGAGTCTCAAAATGTTATGTGAGACCTGAAAAGTGTGATATATGTTGAGTACGAGGTGAATCTTGCACAGGTATCTTGAAAATCAAAAGGATATTGAAGGGCTCAGACTTGCCTGCGGAAAGTACAGCATTGATAGATTTACTTCCCTGCTTAAGCTTGAAAATACCGGTTTTGAAATATCGGCGATCGGCTGGATAGGGAACCGGATTGTGCTCGATATCCTTCCCAAAGATAATGAAAAAAGGAAGATTACCCTGTATATTGCAAAACGGATTGATACCCAGCAGTCTCTGGTAAAGACGAAATATCTGGATATTTATTACAGCAGCCCGGACAATAATGAGGATTTTGCATCTCATATTCTTTCACTCGACCTCTCAGACAGGACATTTGATGATATAACAGGGATACTTCGTCAGGACCCCGAACTCGGAAATCCGTCTGCCTCTCTCCCTTCATTCGAGAATCCTGACAGGCCGGAGAATCATCTCGACAGCTGGGGCGGCAGGGACCTCTATGCAAATTTCTTTGCCGAAGGGGAGTTTGCAAGGGGTCAGCTGGATTCAGTCAATATATATGAAAACTGTGTTTTTATTCAGCATTCTGATATAGAGTGTGTATCCTTAAAACCGAATCTGGATCTGAGAATCGTGAGATTTCTTGTCAGATATCCATGGTTGTCGGGTAACCCTGAGAAGTATAAGAATATCAGAAGGGATGAACTGCCGGATGTAAATAAATTCTTTTCGACTGACCTGAGAGAAAAGGATATAATTATGGGACACAACAAGGTCAGGGAGGTGCTGGATTATGCCTTCTCAAAGGTCAAAGGGAAGAATATCTTTCTCTCGAATACCTGCACTCCGGTTGTTACCGGTGAGGATGTCGAATCCGTTGTCAGGCAGGCAAAGAGCAGGGGAAAGAATCTTTTGTATCTCACCGTAACACCGCAGTCTATGGAAGTCGTGCTCAAAAATCTTTTTTTGTCGAATAATAAAAAATCTCGCCTGAAAAAGAACCGCAGGAAAAATGTTGTCAATCTTTTGGGTTACGAAAAGGACGTCTATCTTGAAAAACTGACTGCTGTTCTTCAGAGTATCGGGATAAAGGTTAACGCTGCAGCTATCCCTGATGTCTCACCGAAGACACTGAGAAGATATTTTGAAGGAGGGATAGATATATTCAAACCTAATGCGCTCTGGAGTCATCTGTATTCCCAGTTAAATTCGGCCTCTTCCCACAGATATGCGGCACCGGATGCACCTTACGGTTTTCGTGGCACTGTCAGATGGATAAGGGAGGTTGCAAAGTTGTTTGATATCGGAATATCTGAAAGTGATTTGATGAAATATATTAATCCCGAAACTGTGGAAATATATGAGTCTCTGAAGGAAAAGATGAAAGATATCGGGGTTATTTTCGTCATACGGAAAGATGAAGAGGCATATCTTACAGATTCAGCCAGATGCTGGGGAGTGCCGCTGCTGCCGTTTTTTATGGAGGCGGGTTCAAGAATCGAGATACTGATAAAGGCAGGAAGCCGTGAAGAGGCCAGGGGGAGTTCGGATAAGATTATGCAGGTTCTCAGCGGGTACCACAATTTTGAGATAAGATTCTTTGATTCCTTTGATACAATGATGAGACTTTTAAGAGGCAGCCGCTCTCAGTTCGTCTTTTCGAATCACTCCAGTGACTGGAGAATTTCATCCTCCGGCAAGAATGCCCTGTCGCTTACTGACTTTGAGGTGGGTTTTGAAGGGGCGCTCTATTCTATGAAAAAGATTATAGAAAGTTGTGGCAACAGATTCTTTTCAAAATATTATCACTATCTGAGAAGGGATTATTCTGGCAGATATGAAGAAGAATAAAAATGTAAAAAAAGATAACCGAAGGTTTTCGCAGCGGCTTATGAGCCCGTATATGGTCGGTCTGTATCTCGGAGTCAATGCAGTGAGGGACTTCTATCTTCTGGTCGACGGGCCGGACTGTTCGTATATGAAGACCCAGTATATTACGCTCAATCAGGATTTTTATTCTGACCTTACTAATCTCTCGGGCTATCATCGTATAGGGAATACAGCGCTGCATCCTGTTATGATGGCAGGTTCAAGGGAGGCAAAGATACTAAAGTTTCTCGAAAAAATCGCCTCGCAGCCTTTTACTGGTGCCCTCGGAATTACACCTATGCCGATGGCGGCGGTAACAGCAGTTGATTATAAAAGACTTTTACGGGAGATTGTCCTGAAATACCGTAAGCCTGCATTTGAGTTTGCCAACAAATCCCTGTCGGGGGACTGGATGGACGGTTATTCGGAATTTCTGAAGGTCATTGCATCCGGAATCGGCCTGAAGAAGGGGAAGGTGAAGAAAAGGTCGGTCGGGATTGTGGGATATCTTTTCGACAGAAACGAATATGATAATTTTGCCAATATTTTTGAACTGAAAAGGATATTTGCCGGAATCGGGGTTGACCTCTGTTCTGTATGGCCGGCCGGCGGAAGATATAACGACCTCAAGGCTATATCGGATGCGGAACTTATAGTCTCTTTCGGGTATGGTGGTGAGGCGGCTTCAATCCTTGCAGAGAGGCTGAATCTCCCCCTTCTGAAGTCTGATTATCCTGTAGGGTTAGAGCCGACGGCAAAGATGCTTGGTGATGTAGCTGCCCACTTCGGGATTAAGAATGCCTCAGGATTTATCGATAGTGAAATAAAAAAGGTTGCAAGAAGGATGGAACCGCTTATTGAGCAATATTTTAACGGGCTGAAAATCGTTTATTGCGGAGACCCTGTCCTTTTTGTGCCGCTGAAAAATTCCCTCTGTCTGCTTGGTGCAAAGATATATAAGGCCATTATTCCGAACACTTCGGACAAGAAGAGATATCTCGACAATGATTCTCCTGATATTATTTTTGAACCTTCGATTAATGATGTCTTTGAGGACGGACTTGCACTTGTAAAGGAGAAAAAAATCGACCTGTATGTCGGAAACAGCGATATGAGTTCCTATTTTATCGGAAGCGGGAAGGCCGCACTGGAGATAGGATTCCCTTCCTATTTTTCCCACAGTGTTTACGAAGAACCTTATATTGGATTCAATGGTTTTCTTTCGATAGTCAGCAGGATTGTCAGAGAACTCAGATATGCCGAAGTCAGGGGTGTCTACGGCCATATTTAACCGCCTTTTATTTATTTGACTGTTTTAATTTATTATGTTAGTGGCATATGCCTATTTTTTTTAGGAGGTAAAGTAAATTGCCAGCAAGAAAACCACCAAAGAGAAAGCCATCAGTATTGAAGAGACAAAGACAGAACCTGAAGAAGAGGGCACAGAATACCCGTTTTCTGTCAGAACTCAAGACCTATTCAAAGAAGCTTAGAGAACTTGTAGCCAAAGGTGATAAAGAGAAGGCTCTGGAGTTCTTAAGACAGGTCCAGAAGAAGTTTGATAAGGCTGCACAGAACGGGTATATAAAGGTCAAGAATGCATCAAGACACATCTCGAGATTGACAGTACTGGTAAACGGACTTATTAACAAGAAGTAATCTCAGGGTGCTGCTGGGCCTCCGCTGATGAGGATTGAATCTTTGCATTGTTTTTTAATGCAGGATGTTTATATATAAGGAGGTCTTTATGTCAAAGAAGAGAGTAGTTATTATGGGAGCAGCGGGGAGGGATTTCCACAACTTCAATGTTTATTACAGGGATAATCCGGATTATGATGTAGTGGCATTTACTGCTACACAGATACCTGATATAGACGGGAGGAAGTATCCTCCTGAACTTGCCGGTTCTCTCTATCCTGACGGGATTCCTATACTCTCTGAGGCAGATCTGATAAAGATAGTAAGGGAGAAAAAGGTCGACGAGGTGGTCTTTGCCTATTCCGATGTATCTCACAACTACGTAATGGACAAGGCCTGTTCGGTTATTGCTGCCGGTGCCGATTTCCGTTTTATCGGGGCCGAAAAGTCTATGATAAAGAGCAGCAAACCGGTCATTTCAATATGCGCGGTCAGAACGGGTTGCGGTAAATCACAGACCACGCGAAAGATTGCAACAGTTCTCAAAGAGCTGGGACTCAGGGTTACAGTTATAAGACATCCTATGCCTTACGGGGACCTGAACAAGCAGAGAGTCCAGAGGTTTGCGGTTCTTGAGGACCTCGACAAGCACGAGTGCACTATCGAGGAACGCGAGGAATACGAACCCCATATCAGCGCAGGTATCATCGTTTATGCAGGTGTAGATTATCTGGATATCCTTAAGGAGGCAGAGAAGGAGTCCGATATTATTATCTGGGACGGAGGAAATAATGACCTCCCGTTTTATATACCGGACCTCGAGGTTGTGGTCGTTGACCCCCACAGACCCGGACATGAACTCCTTTATTATCCCGGGACTGCAAATCTCTACAGGGCAGATGTTGTGGTGATAAATAAGGTTGACAGCACCACTCATGAAAATATCGAAATCGTAGAAAATAACATAAAACTCAAGAATCCCAAGGCTGTCATAATACACGCCGATTCCCCGATTATAATCGATAAACCGGAAGATATAAAGGGTAAAAAGGTGCTTGTGGTAGAGGATGGCCCGACACTTACACACGGCGAGATGAAATATGGTGCAGGTATTGTTGCCGCAAGACAATACGGAGCCCATGAGATTATCGACCCGAGACCTTATGCCACCGGTTCGATAAAGAAGACATTTGAAAAGTATCCTCATATCGGAACTCTACTTCCGGCTATGGGATATTCAAAGACCCAGATGAAGGAACTTGAAAAGACTATAAACGATACTCCCTGTGACCTTGTAGTGGTGGCGACACCGATCGACCTCGGCAGGCTGCTCAAAATTAACAAGCCTTACAAGAGGGTTAGGTATGAACTTCAGGAGAAGGAGGCTCTGGGTCTTAAGTATATCATTGAAAACAGAGTATTAAAATCACAGAAGAGGAAGTAAGGATGAGTGCAAAAGAGAGAAAGAGAAAGATAGCGGTAGTTGCTTTCGGAGGAAATGCCCTGATTAAATCGAAGGAGAAGGGGACGATAAAGGAGCAGTGGCAGAATGCTGAAGAAGCGGCAATGGTGCTGATGTCAATAATCAAGAACGGGTATGAACTGGTGGTAGTTCACGGAAATGGACCGCAGGTTGGTGCCTCTCTTATCAGACAGGAAGCAGCCTCTGCGAGTGTGCCCCCTCAGACTCTGGATGCCTGTGTTGCCGAGACTCAGGGCTCTATGGGATACCTTTTGCAGGTCTCTTTGCGCAACAGAATGGTTTATGAAAATATTGAAAAACCTGTCTGTACGGTGCTTACAACCGTAGTTGTCGATTCAGCCGACCCGGCTTTCAATAATCCTACAAAGCCTATTGGTCCGTTCTTTGCAAAAGAGAGGGCCGAGGCTCTTATGAATGAAAACGGATATAAGATGATAGAGGATTCCGGCAGAGGTTACAGACGGGTCGTCCCTTCGCCGAAGCCCCTTGCCATACTTGAGATTGACATTATCAGGCACCTTGCCGAGACAGGTAATATCGTTATAGCCGGTGGAGGAGGAGGTATCCCGGTTTACAAGGACGGGCTCAGATACAAGGGTAGTGAGGCGGTCATCGACAAGGATTATATCGCGAGCCTGATTGCGCGCAACGTCAGGGCTGACCTCTTCATTATTCTCACAGAGGTGAGCTGTGTTTACAGAAACTTCGGGAAGACAGACCAGAAGGCCCTTGATACCCTTACACTCATCGAGGCGATAGACCTTTACAGGGAAGGGCAGTTTCCGAAGGGTTCAATGGGCCCCAAGATCGAGGCCTCGATTGATTTTCTGATGAACGGCGGAGAGGAGGCACTGATTACCAATGCAGCTGCCCTGCCGGAGGCAGTCGAGAGGAAGGCGGGGACGAGGATTATCAAGAATACAAGATTTGGTTTTCTGGACAGTAAATAATTTTTAAGAAAGGAGTTTGGGTGTGAAAAAGAGAGATTTTTTGAGTCTTTATGATTTCAGTACCAAAGAACTCAATGACATTCTTGATCTTGCTACCAACATCAAGAAGCGGCCAAATGTTTACAAGAGTGCTCTTGCGGGGAAGACCATTGCGCTGATATTCGAAAAACCATCTCTGAGAACCAAGGCTACATTTGAGGTTGGTATTATGCAGATGGGCGGGAATGTCATTTATTTCTCTCCGAATGAGTTTCAGCTTGGCAGACGTGAGGCAGTTTCAGATGTGGCCAAGAATCTTGAAAGGTGGGTTGACGGAATCGTCTGCAGGACATTTGGTCACAATATCATCGAGACTCTTGCTAGAAATTGTTCCAAACCCGTTATAAATGCCCTTACGGACCTGTCACACCCCTGTCAGGGACTTGCTGATTATTTTACAATCAGAGAGCACAAACATAAGCTCAAAGGTCTCAAGCTCGCCTATGTCGGTGATGGCAATAATGTCTGTCATTCTCTCATTTACGGAGCGGCAAAGTTCGGTGTAGAAATCAACATTGCAACTCCGCGCGGATATGAGCCGAAGGTCGAGGTGCTTAAGAATGCCTATGCAGATGCCGTTTCGAACGGTGTCAATATCGAACTGACCGATGACCCCATTGCAGCGGTCAACAATGTGGATGTGGTTTATACAGATGTCTGGACATCGATGGGTCAGGAGGCCGAGACTGCCAAGAGAAGACAGATATTCTCCCCATATCAGGTAAACACAAGGCTTATGGCATTTGCCAAAAAGGATGCCGTATTTATGCACTGTCTGCCGGCGCACAGGGGTGAGGAAGTAACCGATGAGGTGATAGATTCAGAGCAGTCGATAGTATTCGATCAGGCAGAGAACAGATTGCATGTTCAGAAGGCAATACTTCTTTATATCTTCGGGATAAAGAAGAAATAGGTCAGCAGGTAAAATCCGTTATATAAATTAAAACCCGTCTCCTAAGAGGCGGGTTTTTTATGCCCGTATTATGATTTATGTTCTGGTGTAAGTCTGCTCTTTATGTTAATATAATCCTGTTTTCTGTACAGGAGGACGGTATATGAGAAATCTCTGTCTGTACTTATTATGTATAATAATGCTGACCGGATGGGATTATTCGGCAGAGCTCGATAAAATAAAGTCCGATATCAGAAAAGAGAATCTCGGATGGGAGGCCGGTGAGACAAAGATGCTGAAAATGAGACCTGAAGAGAGAAAGGCGTATCTTATGCCGAAACCGCCCGAGATACAGTCTGAAAATATCTTTACATCCGATAAAGGATTTTTTGCGGCATATCCTTCGAAACTGGATTATCGGGATTACCTTGGTTACAACTGGATGACACCTGTAAGAGATCAGGGGAGTTGTGGCTCCTGCTGGGCCTTTTCTACACTCGGTTCACTCGAGGCAATAATCAAGATGTACAATTCAGACCCGTTTATGGATCTGGATCTCTCCGAACAGGAACTCGTCTCCTGTACCGTTACAGGTAGCTGTGCCTATGGCGGTTCACAGCTCTTTGCTGCAAATTATATAAAGTCAAGCGGGATTACCGATGAGGCCTGTTTTCCTTACATTGCACAGGAGGGAGACTGTAAAAATAAATGTTCCAATCCCAAAATTTTCGAAAAGATTAAGGATGCAGGAATGGTCGGTTTTTTCTCTATAGCCTCCGAAGAGGATATAAAGGCGGCTCTTGTCAAATACGGACCTATTCCTACCTCAATGAAGGTCTACAGCGATTTCTATTCATATAAAGGCGGTGTCTATCAGAAGTCTTCGGGTGCCGGGGAAGAGGGATGGCACGCAATAGTATTTGCAGGATGGGATGATTCGAAGAATGCCTGGCTGTGCAAAAACAGCTGGGGAGATGACTTTGGTGAAAAGGGCTATTTTTGGATTAAAAAGGGTGATAGTTATATTGGCTGGGGTACCGAATATATGGTATATAAAGATGAACTGAAGCCGAGATTGTGTGCATCTGTCAATGAGATTAATCTGACGGTTAACTTAAAGGAGAGTCCGAAAAAGGATTTTCAGATTGAGGTATTTAACTGCGGAAGCTGGGTGTTCGAATGGAATGCGACCGCAATGGATGTATATGTCCAGATAATAAGCAAGACCGGTGTTGCAATCAAAAAACCATCTGTTCTCAAAGGATTTGTGGATGCCTCGTCGCTTACGGAAGGAAATTATACATCTTATATTAATATTAAATCTGATCTGGCAGAAAACTCACCTCTTATGATACCGGTCAGAATATCCGTTGTTGCAAAGGACTTGCCTGATGCGGGTACCGATGCGGCTGTTCAGGATATCATTTCAGATATTTTTGGCACTGATTCAGGGATATATGATACTCATACCGAAGATAGTCTTTCACCTTTTGATGTGATAAATCAGGATATCTCAGCTGATGATATTCTTTCTTCTGATGTCAACGGGAGTGATGATACGGCGGATATCTTTTCTGCAGATATAATATCGAAGGATACGGTCGAAATCAGAGATACAGGACCTGTTATTAATAATGATGCAGTAGTCAAACCTGATTCCTCAGGTGATGCAGGCTCTGATGAGGAAGGAAATAGCGGTTGTGCCTGTGCATTTATTTATTAACTATTAAGCCGATGAATATTCTTCTCTTATCCGGAAGGATATTTTTTGTTTTATTTTATGTGCTGGTTCTTTTATTAAACAGTGCTGACCTGTATTCTGTGGGAAAGACATATAATTACATAACCTCTGCAAACGGATATTCTGCCATCGTCTTTGATGATGTTCAGAAAAGGACAAAGATGTTCTTCCCTCATATCTACAGGAATATCGACAAAAATATAGAGGTCAGAAATTTACTTTATGATACGTATTTCGGGCTGGCATACAACAATAAGAGTTTCTGGCTCCCCGAAAAAGAGGAATTTTATGATTATAAAGGATACCTTGATAAAACCGGTATTATTTACCTGCATGGTAAAACAAATGAAATCGAAACGGATGAGTATCTATTCTCCCCGATGACCTTAAACGGCAGCGGTATGATAATGCTGACAAGAGTGAGGGCTCTTACCGATATAGGAGAGCTTTCGGTATTTTCAATTCATAATTTTCATCTGGGTTTTGAAAATGATAACGTCTCTTTCAGAAAAGAAAGGATTTATTACGATAAATCCGGCATTTATATTGAGGGTTCCGGGTCTGCTCCCTATATTACGGGTTATAAACCTCTCATAGACGGAACTATCCATTCGGCAAATCCTGTAAACCCGTACAATGTGGTAAAATCCGGAGGGAAACTGACAGATGTAGAGGATACAGGCATTACAGATGACGCTGTCTGCGGATTTGAAAAGGATTATAAATCCCTGAGAGCAGGTGAAGAGGTGTGGTTTGGGGTACTCGTTCTGTATGAGGAAGGGCAGGATGCCGGTAAGATTATTAAAACTGCAGGTGATTTTACCGGGGGTAAAAGAGTTCAGGATTATCTGAATGACGAAATCAGATTCTGGGAGGATTATTTCGGCAGACTTAAGAAAGAAAAGAGAGAAATTATTGCAAATGATAATATGCTCTCGAGAGCCGTAGTCCTTCTGAAGATGGCACAGGTAAGGGAGAGTAATACAGAAATATCTAAGCCGAATGGTCAGATTCTCGCCTCTCTGCCTCCGGGGATGTGGAATATTACCTGGATAAGGGATATGATGTATTCCCTGTATGCACTGATAGAAATCGGTGCCAGAGAAGAGGCCTTGGGCGGGATAAGATTTATACTCAATGCAGATGTCGGATATTACAGAAATTATGTCGGGACTGATTATCAGTTTTCCGTCTGCAGATATTACGGCAACGGGATGGAGGAGAGTGATTCAAACGAAGACGGACCGAATATCGAGTTTGACGGTGCCGGTCTATTCCTCATTGCCCTTGCAAAGTATATCTCGGATTTCGGGACTGATGATATAAAGGATTATGCCGGTAAAATATTTTCGGGTTTTGCAGATGTATTGGTATATCTCATAGATGAAGAGGGGCTTGTCAGGGCAGATTCATCGATATGGGAGAGGCATCTGAACGGAAAGGAAAAGCACTTTACATATACACAGATAACTGCACTTTCCGGTCTGTGCGGAGCGATTTATATAGCAGAAAGGCTCAATCTGACAGAGAAGTCAAAGGAGTACAGGAGAGCTTATGAGACCCTAAGGAAGAATATTTTCGGCAAGCTTGTGCATAAAGAGAACTTTTTTGTCTCATCTCTTGAAGAGTATAAGTCATATTCCGGTTATCTTGATGCAGCGGTGATTGAGGCAGTAAATTTCGGGATTGTTTTACCTGATGATATCATTGCAGGAAAGACTCTTAATGTAATGAAAAATTTAAGAACAAGTGGAGGGGGGTATAAGAGGAATGACGATGGAGACTGGTATGACAGGCAGGAGTGGGTCTTTATTGACCTCAGAATTGCTGATGCGATGAAAAGGGTCGGATATGATGAAGAAGCTTTGAATCTGGTTGAACGAATCAGAATTTATACAGAGACAAACAATTATCAGTTCCCCGAACTGATTACCGAAGACGGTACTTCGGTTGCAGGTTCTATTCCTATGATAGGTTTTGGTGCGGCTGCCTATATACTTGCAGCTTTTGAGTCCGGTTATTCATATTGCGGTCCCGATAGTACAGATGCCGGTTTTGACTCTACGGATATTATATCTGATGAAGAGAAAATATCAGATGAAACTTCATCAGAGAAGATTACAGATTCGGTGTCGTCTGGTGATGCAGGAGAAGAATCTGGTGATACCTCTTCTGTCTCCCCTGTTTCATCTTCCTGTAGCTGCAGTTTTCTGGAGTGATTTCAGAATAATCTGGTATCTTATTACTTAAAGCGGATTATTTCTTCAGTTCTTCGAATTTTCTGTTTTCTTCTATCTCTTTCAAACGCTTCTCGAGGGCTTTGACCTTTTCTTCTGCCAGTTTATACCCGGGACTGATTCTGAGAATATCCCTGTATTCATTAAGAGCGCAGTTCAGGTTGCCGTTTCTCTCGCATATTGAGGCTATAGTTAGTCTTATGCCGATATCATTGTTTCTGAGGCTTAATGCTGTCCTCAGATACTTGAGTGCCTCGAAACTGTTCTTCTCCCTGAGGTATGAATCTGCAAGACTGGTATATACCGATATTTTCGTATCTGTGTTAATATTATCGCACAGAAAGACCTTCAGATAATTTCTTCTTGCCTCCTCTAGTTTACCCATCTTTTTATAGAGGTTTGCAATTCTCAGTATAATATCTGCATTCAGGGGGTTGAGATTCTCTGCGAGCGTAAATTCTCTTATTGCATCTTCATTCTTATCCTGTATTTCGTACAGAATACCGCGCAGCAGATTGAGCGAATATCCCTTTTCGTTCTCTTCGTATTTCTTTAATGCCTTCTCTGCGTTCGGGATATCCCTGAGCCTGATATAAATATAGAAGGCGCCCCTGATAATATCTGTGTTCTTTTCTGACAGATACAGGGCATCTTCAATAAATTCCTTTGCCAGTTCGGGTTCCGAGTTTGCAACCAGATAGTCAGCAAACGAAGATATCTTTTCGGGAATATATGGTATATATTTGAAGAGTTCATTTCTGTTTACATTTTTCAGGAGTTCGGAATATATCAATCTCTCCCTGTTGTATCTCGCATATTTAATGGCAAGACGACATTCGGACTGGGCATTGGCAAATTCACCCTTTTTCATGTAATACCTGTAAAGCATATAATGTGGTTCGAAGGCTATGGGATTGATGAGAGAACTGTGCAGCAGGTAGGATTTTATTACAGGTTTTGTGGTGTCGAGAAAGTTTCTGGCGGCAATGGCTGCAGGAATATAATAATTGAAAGGGAATTTTCTGACTTGTTCTGTAAAGTATCCGTCTTCGGGGGAGAGGCCGGTATTGAGCATAAGTTCTACTTCAGATTCTACTTTCTCGCGTCTGTTTGAATGTGTAAGGAAGACAGATATTGCAAACAGGACAACGACGAGCACTGATGCCGTAATAAAACGGATGTTTTTGAGAGGTATTGGTTTTTTGTCAAAAAGAGCATCACCGGCTTCGTTTCTGATATGTCCGAGCCTCGATATGAGAGCCGCAACAATAATAATTACGGCTATCTGTACGGAAAAAATTTCGAGATTAAAATCGACAAGGTTCTGAAGGAGAATGTAGAATACCCCTGTAACCAGAAGTGCTGTCCTGACGGTCAGTGTATGTCTCAGGAATGTATATGCAAAGTATCCTGTTGTAATGAGCATTATGATAAAGTGGAAAATCCCGTAATCGGCGAGTTGCTGAAATATCTGGTTTTCCATAAGAGAGAAACTGACGAAGAAGGTGTCTTCTCTGTAAATATTGAAGATTGTTTCGAAACCGCCTTTGCCGGTACCGGTCAGCAGAAAATCTTTGAACAGCTCTGCCGAACTGAGCACGAGACGGTACTTTTCGTTTTCCATCCTCTTTATATCGGTAAGCGTGGAAAGTTCGCTTAGTATTTCCTGATATGCCAGATAGAATGCAATAATGATTACGAATAGCGAGACAAGGAGTATAAAAAAGGATTTTCTGGCTGAAAATCTGTTTCTCATAATAAGGGCTGACAGGAATAACAGCGAAGCAATCAATGCGATTATACCTCCCCGCGAGAGCGTCAGAAAGATTCCGGCGCCTGAGAGGGCAGAACAAAACAGAAACATCACTCTCTCGTTTTTATCGGAAGAACTGTAAAACAGTGAAATGCCGCTGAAGAGCGCAAGCCCCAGAAATCCGGCCTGATGATTCGGATTGATAAATACAGAAGGAATGATTCCTTCGTTGGTAATACTCAGATTCTGGGAATAATAAGTCCTGAAATTCAAAAGCCCCTCAATAAAACCATACAATACTATAACCGCACCGCAGTAGGCGATAGCTCTGGTAAGAATCTGCGTCTCTGAAAATTCCTCCTGTGAGGCGGCAATAAAGATCAGGATGAGAACTATTATGCGGATTATATATTCAAGGCTTATGTAAGGTTCTATGGAGATAGTATAGAACCTGACCGGCTCTATGATTTTGTCATAAATACTGTTTATCTGTGTCAGAAGTTCGTATGATTTGGGAGAGAGAAACCTGAGAAGAGATAAAGGGAGAGGGATTGTCTGAATAATGGTTATCAGGAGTGTAAAACCCAGAAATGCAAGAAATATTGCAGATGGTTTAATAAGACTGATTTCGCCTCTCAGATAAAAATATGTAAGCAAAAGAAAGAGTGCAAGCAGATATTCGGTTATTAATACAAAGTAATGGACGGAACCATATATTAGCGGTATAAAGAATACGAATAATGCGATACCACCTCTTAGCAGGAACAGTTTTCTGGACTGATTTTCCGTTTCTGGAGAAATCAAAAGAAACTCTCCGGGACAAATATTATATCACCGGGTTTTAAAAAGAAATTCTTCTCCTTTCCTTTACCTATATCCTCTACCGGAAGATAGATTCTCTTCTCCTCGTTGTTTTCGATCCTTGTTATACTGACCTTGTTCTTGTCCGCGAGTTTGGTAAATCCTCCCGCAATCGTTATTGCCTGAATAATTGTCATATTGTCTTCATAGATAAACGTCCCGGGTTTCTGAACCTCGCCGAAGACGAAGATCTTCTTGCTGTTGTATTCCTTGATAAATACCGATACCTGCGGGTCCTTGAGATATCCGTCCTTGAGTTTCGAGATAATAATCTCTTCGACCTTGATTGCAGGGAGTCCCTCGACCTTGATTTTCCCTATGAGCGGGAAGTTGACGAATCCGTCCGATGAGACCCTGAAAATCCCTGACAGGTCGGGTTCGCCGTAGACCTTTACTTCAAATATATCTCCGGGGCCGAGCGTTGTGCTGCCGCCAAGTGTGGAGAGGTCTATAAACTGTGGTGGATTTGGCGGAGGTTCGTTTTTGGCAAAGAGAAAACAGCCGCTACTCAAAAAGATTACCATTATAAGCAATATGTTTCTTGTCATCGGTTTACCTCGTAAAAAGCCTAAAAACGGCACAGACATAATATCAGATTACTTAATTCAAAAATCGCCTGTTGGCAATATAAATATGATTGAAATATCGGGGCTTTTTGTGTTAAAATATATTCAGAGAAGAGGTGGGTCTATGGAAAAGGTAAAAGTAAGTGAACTGGAAAGCCTCCTTCAGACTATTGAGGAGGAACACAGAATTCTGGATGAACAGATAAAGATAATTCAGGGTGCAAAATACATCTCACAGCAGCAGGATGAAGAACTGAAAAGGCTCAAGTATGAAAAACTCAGGAAAAAAAAGGAGCTCTTCAGGCTCAGGGGACTTCTGAAAAAGTAAAGAAATCCTGATTAAAAAATAATTAATATTTGATTTCATATTTTTGTTGAATAATCCTAATGTTTTTTATAACCTATCCGATGCTTCTGGAGGTACTATGAATCTAAGGGAGATAATTCATTCAAGACGAAGTATAAGGGCATATAAACCGGATCCGATTCCCGAAGAGGATATGAAAGAGCTTCTTCTTTCTCTTCAGAATGCACCCAGTGCGTCGAACCGGCAACCATGGAAATTCATAATTGTTACAGATAATGAGTTGAAAAACAGGATTGCCGAACTCTGTTTCAGGCAGATGTTTATTGCAGAGGCCCCTTATATACTGGTAGGAGTCGGCAATGCGACAGACGCCTGGAGGGGTAAGGGTACGTATGTGAAAAACTGGGAGATAGTCGATGTGTCGATAGCACTCGACCATTTCTCACTCGCAGCATGGGAAAAGGGCATAGGGACCTGCTGGATAGGGGCGATGGATGATAAAGGTATTGCAGCACTTCTCGGTATAGAAGAACCATGGCATATTATTGCCCTGATGCCGTTCGGATATCCAAGGGAGATAGGGAACCACAGGGGAAGAAAATCACTGGAACAGATTATTTCGTATAATCATTTTTAGCGGAGGAATTATGAGCAGAAGTATTGTTATAGCGTGTATGGACAAGCAGACCGGATTCAATCTTCAGAATCATATAAAAGACTCGAAATGGCCTGTGGAGATATTCGACAGCGGTAAGGAATTATTTGATTATATCAAGAGAAATAAAGTGGTTCTTGCCGTGATTACTACCTCCCTGAATGATATGAGCGGTTATTCCATATGCAACCGTATAAAGAAAGATTCCAAGCTAAAGAATATTCCCGTTTTTCTTCTGCTCAATGATGATAACCGTGAACCTTTCGAACAGCACAAGACAACCGCGCAGAAGGCGGACGAATATTTCGACAATACATCAGACCTGTCGGCGATATCCAACCGCATTATTCAGGTTGCGGGGACGCCCCGTGAAGAAGACCTCGCAGAGAAAGATGATATTGCCAGGGCGGTAGAGTCGGCAATTGATACAGTTACATTTGATTCGGAAGAAAGTTCCGTTCCCCCGCCGATTCCTCCCAAAGATATTGTTATGGATGAGATGAGGCATATGGATGAGACAGACGAGTGGAAGAAGAAACACGATATAGACAGGCACGAGGCGAAACTCCAGTACTTGAGGGAGAGTCTCAAGAAGAGAGAGATGGAGATTGAGAGACTTAAGTCGGCACTGACATCCAAAGATGACCTGATTAATCATCTTGAACAGGACCTTGTCGGTAAAGACCAGAATATCGAGAGTCTCAGGTCTGCAAACGAACAGCTGGAGACCAGAATCAAGGAGATTGAAGAGAAACTTGCCCAGACAACGAACGAGAGAGATGATTTCAAGGCACAATTCGAGCTCGTTGTAAATCTCAAGGAGGAATCAGAAAAGGAGAACGCCGAAAGGATAGCTGACAGGGAGAGGGCAATCGACGAGATACAGAATGCCCTCATTATGTTGCAGCAGGAGAAGGAAGAACTTGAACGCACGACGAGCGATGCAATAGCAGGCCTCAATTCAAAGATAGAGTCACTGGAAAAGGAACTTGCCTCTACTAAAGAGACTATGGCAAATGAGATTAAAAACAGGGACGAGATAATCTCGGAAAAGGACAGAAAGATAGAGGAACTTGTCAATCAGCTCAATGATACGACTGATGAAAAGGAACGTCAGGCAAAGGAAGCGGCAGAGCATATAGAAGGTCTGAACAATCAGATAGCAGCTCTTCAGCAGCAACTGAGTGATGCCTACGATGAAAGAAAGAGATACGAAGAGGAGAAGACAAGGGAGATTGCAGAGCTGAACGGAAATATTGAAGCCCTTGAGACAAATATCCGCGATATTACAGAGGAGAGAAACTCAACGGTAAAGCAGCTTGAAGAGAGAATTTCGGAACTTGAAAAGGTCCTTTCAGATACCCAGCAGCTTCTCAATATTACAAATCAGCAGAAAGACCAGCTTGAGCTTGAGACATCACAGAAGATTGCGCAGCTTGAATCTGACCTTTCTGACAGAAACAGAAGGATTGAAAATCTTGAATCCGAACTTGGTAGTCTGAGAGAGGAATACAGTAATTTCAGGACAGAGAAGGCATCAGAGATTGAAGGACTGCACGGAGTCATTGATAATCTCAATCAGGCAGTAGCCGACAGGGACAATGCTATAAGCGACAGGGAGGCCAGTATAAACAGACTCACGGAGGAGAAGGCTCAGCTCGAGAGGGAATCGGCAGAGGAGATTGAGAGACTCAACGGTGAGCTCAACGGCCTTATCGAGAGATATAATGCCCTTGATAATCAGCACAAGACTGCTGTCGATAATTATGAGAAGACCATTGCAACAATGAAGGCAAAACATATAAAGGAGATGGAAGACCTTTCAAACCAGTATAAGGAAGAATTGAACGAGATACACGCAACACTCTCCCAGAAGGACGAGGCCTTAAAGGAGATGGAGGACAACTACGAGTTTGTCAATAAACAACTGGTTGAGGAGAGCAGAAAGACCAAGAAGGCAAAGGACGAGGCCCTCGATATGGTTAGCAAGGTCAAGGAACAGTTGCAGAACCGGGAAAAGGAACTGCTTACACAGGTAAACGAGCTTCAGAACAAGGTCAGGGAGTATGAGAGGGTCGCAAAGGAGAAGGAGAGAGTTGCAGCTGAATATCAGAAGAAGTTCGAGGACCAGAAGAGGACAAATGAAATGCTCAAGAAATCTCTGGACCTCATAAGCAAGGCCAAAAAGCAGTAATCAGACTGATAATTAAAAGTTTACGGATGAAGCGGAAGGATGATGGTAAAGGTTGTACCTGAACCTACTTTCGAATCTACCAGTATATCTCCGTTGTGCTGTTTTATTATACCGTATGTTACCGAAAGTCCCAAACCGGTCCCTTTCCCGACAGGTTTGGTCGTAAAAAATGGTTCGAAAATATGCCCCATTATGTCCGGCGGTATTCCTGTGCCTGTGTCTGAAATCGATATACTTACTCTCTGTTTTTTGTGGTCTACGGAAGTTCTGATTGTTATCTTCCCGTTTTCGTTCATTGCGTCGAGCGCATTGATAATGATATTGATGATTGCCTCTCTGATTCTTTCTGTGTCAATCTTGATTATAGGAATATCCTTTCCGTATTCCCTTATAAATTCTATGTTTTCAGGCCTCTTCTGAAGGGAAATAAGGTTGATTGTATCTTCCAGTATCTGATTGATTTCCACCCACTCATATTCTGTTTTGTGCTGACGTGAGAATTCGAGAAGGCTTCTGATGATATTCTTTGTGCGGTTTGTTTCGGCAATTATACCGTCAGTAAAAATCCGTATCTGATTGCTGTCTGATTTGGAGGCAAGTTCTTCTCTTATCAGATGTGCATATGATAGTATTGCACCGAGCGGATTGTTGATTTCGTGGGCAACACCCGCCGAAAGCCTGCCTATGGATGCCAGCTTTTCACTCTGAATCATCTGTTCCTTAATCTTCATAAGTTCTTCTGTTCTTTCCTGAACCTTTCTTTGCAGCGTCAGGTTGTAATCCTCAAGCATACTATGGGATGCCGATATGGAATCGATCATCTGATTAAAGGCCTTTGATAGTCTTCCGAGTTCATCGTCTTTGCCGGTCTCGGCCCTTTTTGAAAAATCTCCTCTTGATATATTTTCGGAGAGATGGGCAAGATTTTCAACAGGGCGGGTAATCCTCGAAACCAGAATATAGCTGAATATTACAATCATAATGAACGAAATTACTGCTATCATAAGGAATCTGAGAATGAGATTTGACTGTACCGACATATAGACTGATTCTGAGAGACCGACATAGAGTATTGCCTTGCTGCCGTCCTTTGTGGGGAGAGGTCTGTATGCACCCAGATACCAGCTGTTTACTACAAATGCGCGGCCGATATATTCTTCGTTCTTTTCAAGGACCGTCTTTCCTACCGAGTCCTGAATGACTGTTCCGATAGCCCTTGTTGTTTCATTTAGCAGTACATTCGTGGCTATTCTTACCGGCCCTGAAAAGATAGTAACGGTTCCAACTGGTTTTCCGTTATAAAATTCACCGCTGAAGATTATCTCTCTTATTCTGTCGACAAAATTAAAATTCTTATTCAGTATAATACCACCGTACAGATAGTATCTGTTTCTATTTATCTCAAATTTAGAGGCATAGGTCAGGCAGAGTATATCTCTCAGATATTTTCTCTCCTCCCGGTATGAATGAGGAGTATCAATTATATTTATGCTGAGGTCATCAGATTCCTTTCTCATAAGTATTTTCAGGTCTTCATTGCTAAGTGTCTCTGAAAACTGAGTCTGTTCCGGGCTATTTCTGATATATTCGAATCTCGAGATAGATTTTTTTCCGAAAATATCTTTTCCCTCAGAATCGATAATTGTGAGGAAATCAATCGAATTGTCTCTCATAAGGTTCTCAATATAATTGATATCATAAAGAACGGATTTGTCCTGTTTGAGTCTGATATTTTCTGCAATGAGACTAATGATTGATTTCAGTTTTTCTCCCTCTGACTGATATAGGGCAAAGGCCGACTGAATATCGTGTCTTATTTTCTCGTATGCCTGAGTCATCAATGTGTTTCTGACAGTATATGTCCCTATTGCGGAGGCAATCAGACCTCCTACGAGAACAGTCAGCGATATTATTATAGTAATTTTTGCCTTGATTGTTCTGAACATCGGTTAAATCCTATTGCAAATATGTTTATTATCATATATTATCAGCTTTGATAAGATTTTTTTATGACAGAAACCCAGAACCCAGAAATAACCTCGTATTCCGAGCAGATTTTTATTTTCAGAAAAAATGTGTTTTTACTAAGAGCCGTATTCTATTTTATACTTACCATTTCAATAATTTTACCGGTATTTAATCATAGTTTCCCGAATAAGGTTGTTCTGATATGTCTGATTCTCTTTGCATTAAATATTATTTCGGGGCTTCTTGTGCTATACAGGAAACTCAATATAACCCTTCTGCTCTATGTCCAGCAGCTTATAAATATTGCGGGGATTATTCTTATAATTTTCTTCTCGGGAAAAAGTCATTCGGTATTTGTTCTGTTGTTTATCACCGAGGGGTTTTTCTGTGGAATACTTTACAACGCCGGATGTATTCTGATTTTCTTCGCAATGATGATAATTTCGGCGGTATTTATGTGTATTACAAGTGAAAGTTACAGTTTTGCCCTTGTGCTGTCAATAATACTATCTGTCTTTTCGACTGTCTCTGCATTCCTTATTATCAGAGAGCAGGAAAACAGGAAGATCGAGATTATCTCCTATTATCTCAGACTTGAAAAGCTGAATTCGCGTCTGATAGGGATTGGAAGACTCAGGAAGAATTTTATGGATATAGCATATCATGATATGAAATCGCCTCTCTCAACGGTTATAGGATTTCTTCAGAATATTCTCTCCGGTTATGGCGGTCCGGTTACGGAAAAACAGGAGGAATGGCTCAACAGATGTGTCGACCGGCTCGATTCACTTTCCAGGCAGATTAACGACCTGTACTTTTTAGCAAATATTGAATCCACGGATTTCAATGAAATAAAAAAGAGGTGTGATGTCTATCAGGAGATTGAACTTGCAATAGCAGAGGTATCGGATAAATTTCAGAAGAAGGGGCAGAAATTCATAAAGAATGTCCCGACAACTCTTCCATGGATGGTAGTTGTACCAATTTTGTTCAGGCAGTGTCTTGTCAATCTGCTCGGAAATGCGAGTAAGTATACTCCTGCCGGAGGGAGTATTAATCTGGATGTGGAGTATGACGACAACTGGCTGACTATAAGAGTGAGTGATACCGGTATAGGTATACCCGATGAATTCAAACCAAGGGTTTTCGATGAATTTTTCAGAGTCAAAAATACAATCGTTGACAACCAGAAGGTCAGCGGAACGGGTCTCGGTCTTACAATAGTAAAATCAATAACGGACGGGCATGGAGGCACTATTCAGGTCCTCGACAATAAACCTCAAGGGACAGTCTTTATTGCCAGATTTCCTATGATAAAGGAGTACAGAGAGGCATAACCGGTCTTCTCCCTTAATTATTTTCCCCGGTAACTGCCGGTTTGGGATGCCTTTTGGGGAGGATCACAGTGAATCTCGTGCCTTTTCCTTCTTCACTGGCTACTTCGATGCTTCCGCTGTGTTCATCGATTATCTTTTTGATTATGGCGAGTCCCAGTCCGGTCCCCTCTATATTTTTCGTCTTTTCATCTCTGATTCTGAAGAATTTTGAAAAGAGACGCGGTATATACTCCTTTTTTATCCCGATTCCGGTGTCTTCTACTTCGATCCTTGTGGATTCAGCCTCTTCATTTATTCTTATCAGCAGTTTTCCGTCTTCGACATTATACTTGACTGCATTCGAGATGAGATTTGATATCATCATCGAAAAAGCAGAAGGGTCTGTTTCGAGCCTGACAGATCTGGGGATATCCAGTACTACATTTATTCCTTTGGCAGCGATTTGTTCGTGGTGCCTTTCGAGTTCAGAGTTTATGAGCGGTACGATATCGGTCTCTGCAAAGTCCTGAGAAAAACCTGATTTCTCAAAACGAGATACAAGGAGCCATTCATTCACAAGTTTTGCTGCTTCACTTATTCTTCTGTTTGCCCGTTTGATAATAGAAAGGACATCCTCATTGATTTTGTAATCACCTTCCTCGAGCAGGTATAGAAGCTGCTGTGCTGCAAAGAGAGGGGATTTGAGCTGGTGGGATACGAAAGAGAGATAATTTTCCTCCATCTCACGTTTTTCCTCGAGAGCTCTCGTCCTCTGCAGTATCAGTTCTCTTTTATCCGCTGCCTTTTTTATGGCAAACCGCAGCTCATCTGGAGTAAATGGTTTTGGAAGAAAATCGGACGCACCTTTCTGCATTGCTTCTATAGCATTCTCAATCGAGGCATATGCAGTGATAACCATAATGACAATATCTTTATTGAGCTCCGCAATTCTGCCTATAAGTTCGTGACCGCTTATCCCGGGCATTTTGAGGTCAACGAGCACGATATCGGTATTGTTGTTCCTGATATATGACAGGGCATCCAGACCGTTATCGAATGTCCTGACATCAGTATAATTTTTCTTCAGAATAGCGGAACAAACGTGCCTTATTGCCGGGTCATCATCTACAATCAGAATACTCAGATTTTTGCTGTTGTCTTCCACAAAATTATTTTATTTTACCGTACTTTCTCAGGACCTCCTCTATTCTTACAAGAAGGTCCTGTGGTTTGACCGGTTTTGTAATGAAATCATCTGACGGCATGAGTGGTGTTCCTATTTTGTCTGCAAATCTGAGTTTCGTTTTCTGCTCAACGCTCGTCAGAAAGATAATAGGGACATCACGGTATCTGGCATACGGACTGCTTTCATCTTTACTCTTTATCTGCTGTGCCACATTGAAACCGTCGATGTCTGTCTCCATAATCACATCGAGAAGGATAAGGTCTGGTTCTACTTTTGTAAGCTGTTCCAGACACTCTCTTCCTGACCTGGCCTCGGTTATCTGATATTCGGGTTTCTTTGCAAGAATAGTTCTTACAGTAAAGAGAAAATCCTCATCATCATCGACAACCAGAATCTTTATATTACTCACAGTAAATACCTCCTGAAAATAGTTAATATCACAAATTCAATAAACCTTCAATCTCTGCAAAAATCTGTCTGTCCGTAAAGTGATTTGCCTTGATGGCAGAAGACGGACAGGTTGATGCACAGGTCCCGCAACCCTTGCAGAGAGCATCGTTTACTACGGACCTGTTCTTGGATTCATCGAATGAAATGGCTGTAAACGGACATATATCATTGCATAGTTTGCAGCCAGAACAGAGTTCCTCATTAACGTATGCAGTTGCCGATTCTATAACTACCTTGTTCCTCTGGACAAGAGATATTGCGGCAGCGGCAGCTGCAGAGGCCTGTGCTACTGTATCAGGAATATCCTTTGGCCCCTGACAGGCTCCTGCAAGGAATACACCGTCTGTCGCAGTGCTTACAGGTGCGAGTTTCGGATGCTTTTCAAGGAAGAATCCGTCTTTGCCGATACTGATATTGAGCAGTCTAGAGATATCTTTTGCATCGGAGCGGGACTTCATTGCATTACACAGAATTACCATATCTACGGGGAGCCACATCGTCTTCTTGAGAAGTGTATCCTCTGTCCTTACGAAGAGTTTCTTCCTGTCCTCTTCGCTGTCGGTTATACCGAGGGCCTCCACCATATCCGGATAGAGTGTCTTTGCATCGTTATAATCGAGTACGCATACAGCCTTGCCTCTGATAAAATCAACACCCTCTTCGGTTAGCCTGTGGTAGAACTCCTCATATCCTTTTCCGAAGCATCTCATATCGATATAGCAGTTGTAGACATCCGATTCTGTTTTTTCCTTAATCAGATGTGCATATTTTAGTGCGTACATACAGCAGACCCTTGAACAGTATTCGTGATAGTTCTTGTCCCTTGAACCTATGCAGTGGAGAATAGCTATCGATTTTGGTGTTCTGCCATCTTTCAGCTGAATCTTTCCTGCTGTAGGACCTGCGGCATTATTAATCCTTTCAAACTCCAGCCCGGTATAGACATTGTCATACTTCTTGTATCCGAGTTGTGAGACAGAGCGTGTATCAAACAGGTCATAACCCGTTGCAACAATTATTGCACCCACATTAACTTCTATTTCCCTGTCTGTATCATTGAAGTTTACAGCCTTGGGCTCACAGAATTTTTCACAGGCACGGCATTTGCCGGTCTTGAAGTATACACAGGTCTCCTTATCGATTACGGGTTTGTTCGGTACTGCCTGTGGGAATGGTGTATAAATGGCTTTCCGTTGTGCGAGTCCTTCCTCGAATTCATTCGGGGCTTTGTAGGGACATTTTTCCATACAGATTCCGCAACCTGTGCATTTACTGTGGTCCACATATTTTGCCTTCTGAAGTATCTTTACCTTGAAATTGCCTACATATCCGCTTACCTCCTTTACTTCCGAATATGTCATCAGTTCAATATTGTTGTGCTGTCCGACGGATGTCATCTTGGGTGTAAGGATACAGGCTGAACAGTCGAGTGTCGGGAATGTCTTGTCGAACTGAGCCATATGTCCGCCGATCGAGGGGGTCTTCTCTACAAGGATAACCTTATTCCCTGCCTCGGCACATTCAAGTGCAGCCTGAATTCCGGCAATACCTCCTCCTATGACCAGAACCGAAGGATTTATGGTGACCTCTTTGATATTTAACGGTTCAAGATATCTGGATTTGGCAACGGCACCGGAGATTATTGCCTTGGCCTTAACTGTTGCGAGCTCCGGGTCCTCGGTGACCCACGAACACTGTTCCCTGATATTTGCCATCTGAAAGAGGTACTGGTTTAGTCCGGCAAGCATACAGACTTTCCTGAAAGTGGATTCGTGCATCAGGGGAGAGCAGGCTGCCACGACAACTCTGTTTAATTTATGTTCTCTGATTGCTTTTCCGACGAGTTCCTGTCCCGGGTCAGAGCACATAAACTTATAATCGGTAGCAAATACAACATCCCCGAGCGTCGATGCATATTTCTTGACCTCTTCAATATTGACTTTGCCTGCGATATTTGTACCGCAGTGGCATATAAAAACACCAATTCTTGGTTTATCCATAAAAACCTCCTTAAAACATTGTTGCAGAAAGTATCTCGGAGATATCCATTACTTCGATTCTGTCTTCGACTCCGAGAGCAGTTCTGCCGTCTTCGAGCATCTGTATACAGTAGGGGCAGGCTGTGGCAATGACATTTGCCCCGACCGAGAGAGCCTCTTTGATTCTCATTACACCGAATCTCTCCTCCTTCGGTGTCTCCATCCACATCCTTGCACCGCCGCCTCCGCAGCAGAAGGACTGTTCCTTTATCCTGATCATTTCAGCAAATTCAAGTCCGGGAACTGATTTCAGAATATCTCTCGGTTCTTCGTAGATTCCGCTGTGTCTTCCGAGATAACAGGGGTCGTGGTAAGTTACCTTCTTTCTGAACTCCTTTTTGGGTTTTAGTTTTCCTCCCTTTATTAATTCTGCGAGGACCTGCGTATAATGAACCTGTTCGTAATTACCGGAGTGGGCAGGATACTCATTTCTGAATGTATACAGACAATGCGGGGACTGGGCGATTATCTTTTTTACTCCCTTTGAATTGAACAGTGAAATATTGGAGTTCAGGAGTTTTTCGTAGGTTGTATTATCGCCGGTCTTTTTGATAGATTCTCCGCAACAGGACTCTTCCTTTCCGAAGATACCGAAATCCACTCCCGCTTCTTTCAATACTCTCGCAGTGGCGACTGCAATCTTTTTGGTCCTTGGGTCATAGGACGGGGCACAGCAGGAGAAGTAGAGATACTCTGTAGTCTCGCCGGAAAAGTTTTTAAGACCCAGCTCTTTTGCCCATATATTTCTCTCTTCACGTTTGCCGGCCCAAGGATTTCCGTTTGAGTTAATGGAACCCAGGACCGAACGCAGTGTCGGTGGTATAAGTCCGGTCTGTGCAATTATTGAACGCATCGATGTAAATACATCAATGATTCCCACACCTCTGGGACATCTGTCAACGCACGTTTTACAGGTGGAGCACAGCCAGAGTTCGTCTCCTTCATATCCTTCCAGTCCGTGCTGGGCAAGCTTAAAGATGTATCTTGGGCTGAACTCCCTTACACTTCCCCACGGACATACAGCAGTACACGTCCCGCACTGATAACACTTTTTGAGGTCTTCACCTCCTGCATCCAGTATCGTCTTTGTTACTTCAAGAAATGGTGTATAGTAATTCATATAGTCCTCCGTTAATCTCGCTTTAAGGTTTGAAAAATTTCTCCGTTGCTTCCCCTGATATTGACAATAAGCGGCATCTTTCCGGGAAGTGAGTGTGTGGCACAGGAGAAACACGGGTCATACGCCCTGAAAGCCATCTCGACCATATTCAGTATGCCGTCGGAGACTACTTTCCCTTTTTTTATAAGTCCGGTTGCCGCCTTCTTTATGGACATCGTTATTGCGGCGTTATTGTTTGTAGTTCCGACTATCAGATTGACGGCTGTTACAATCCCCTTCTCATCAGTCTTATAGTGATGAGTCAGAAGCCCTCTTGAAGCCTCGATAATTCCTACTCCCTCGGAGGGCTTTTCTGTGGGTAGTCTCCTTACATCGGGATTTAGAATTTCGGGGTCATTTGCAAGTTTCACTGTCAGTTCGCAGGCATACATAAGTTCAACCAGTCTTGCCCAATGGAAGGCAAGGGTTGAATTAACGGGCTTTTTGAGAGTCGAGAAGAACTTTTCGTACTCCGCCTGTGCAAGAGGGGTAGCCATACCATCTGCTGCGTTCAGTCTCGCAAGAGGGGCCGCTCTGTAGACACCTGAATCTTCTCCCTCGACAAAACCTTTCCATCCTTTTGCCATAAGGTAAGGATATTTCAGATAGGAATATGGTTCTACGTGTTCTCCTATGTGTTTGTAGTAATCTCTGGGCTCGTATTTGGCAATTTCCTTTCCGTTTACATCAACAATTCTCGGTCTGCCGTCGTAGAAATTGACCTTGTTGTTTCCGTCTACAAGTCCGAGATTATGAATTCTGAGCTGATAGGGGTCAGATAGAATCAGGTCAACATAGGCCTTGTTTTTGAGCACTACATCTTCGAACAGTTTCAGTGAGAATCTGGCAAACTCAACGAAGTTTGCAGATAGTTTCAGTATCTCGCTGTGTTCTTCCTTCGAGAGAGGTTTTGATATTCCTCCGGGTACGCAGAATACTGTATGTGTGCATGCTCCGCCGATCAAAGTCTGAATTCTCTGAGCTGCCTTTCTTACTGCAAGTACCTGTCCTCCTATCTCAAGTCCCACCTTCTTCACAAGCCCGAGGACATTCCGTTCGGCCGCGGGCGCATCCGGTCCAAGGACAAAGTCAGGCGCGGCAAGGGCATAGAAATGGGCAACATGGCTGTGTACTGTATGAGCCGCCTTATAAAGTTCTCTGAGTTTTTTTGCCGCGGGCGGAGGGTCAACGTTGTATACGGCATCTACGGCCTTTGCAGATGCAAGGTGATGGTCAACGGGACAGACACCGCATATTTTACATACTGTTCTCGGAAGTTCCTCTACAGGTCTTCCGATACAGAATTTTTCGAAACCTCTGAGCTCGGGAATCTGAAAATAACAGTTCTCTACATCCCCTTCATCATTTAAGAAGATTTCGATTTTTCCGTGTCCTTCCAGACGTGTTATAGGGTCTATCGTTATCTTTTTCATATATTTGACCTCCTCAGAAGTGAAGTCGGGAGCGAGAACCTGTAGAATGTGCCTACAGGGTCTTCTACCTGACTTATGATCTGATTAATTTCGTCGGGGTTATCGCTGTCGATGACTGATGCAATTGCCGAGAGCATTTTTGCTCCCTGGTCCAGAACGTTCGGCGGGGGACCGTAGCATCCTCTGCAGGGGACTCCGGCATTTACACAGGCTACACCGCATCCGCTCCTTGTAGCCGGACCCATACAGATGAAACCCTGTTCTAAAAGGCAGATTTCCGGGTCAGGAATGGCGGTAGCAATTCTCCTGAATTCCCTGATTTTTTTAACATTCTTTTTGCGCTTACATTCATCGCACTGGGATTTGTCACCTGCACCCAATACAGACCCCTTTGGAGGCAAAGGCTTGCCTGCGATTATATGCTGAACTACTGCGAGGACCTGTTCAGGATTCGGAGGACAGCCCGGTATATAGTAATCCACATCAGTGACCTGATCAAGTGACCTGAGGTAATTATAGAATTTCGGGAGGGTGAGTTCTCCTTCCTTTACCCGGCTGAGAGTCTGTGGAATTATCCTTTCCGGATTATGTGTCGAAACAGACTTGTTGTAAACGGTATCCAGAATTTCATCTCTCTTGCTCAGGTTTGCCATACCTATGACACCACCCAGATGGGCACACGAGCCGAATGCTACGAGAACTTTACTCTTCTTCCTCAGAAGTTTTGCAATATGTTCATTCTCAGAATTTCTTATTGCACCGTTGAATAATGTCAGAAGAATTTCACCGTCCTGCATGGCCTCCACATCTTTGTATTTGAAATCAGCTGCAACAGGCCAGAGTGCAAGGTCAAATGCCTTGTCTACATCCAGAATATGTTCGTGAATATCCAGTATTGATACATCACAGCCGCCACAGGAGGCAGCCCAATAGATTGCGAGTTTCGGCTTACTCATAATGCCACCTCCTTTTCACCTTTTCTCAAAAACGGGGATGGACCGAGTTTTTTGATGCTTTCGGTCATCTCTTTTACTATTTGGGCAAATCTGTCTCCCTCCGATGCGGATACCCACTCGAGTCTTACCCTTTCATCCTCCACACCAAATTCCGAAAGCATTTTTTTCAACAGGGGATACCTTCTGAGTGTCTTGATGTTGCCATTGATGTAATGACAATCACCCGGATGACAACCTGCAATTAGTACCCCGTCGGCACCTTCCGAGAGTGCCTTTAGTATAAAGGTCGGGTCCACACGGCCGCTGCACATTACCCTGACGACCCGCACATTGGGCGGATACTTCATTCTGGAAGTACCTGCAAGGTCTGCACCTGTGTATGAACACCAGTTACACAGGATGCCTACGATTCTGGGTTCAAAGCTCATAAAGCCTCCTTAGTAAAAATTCCGAGGCGAAAACTGATGCGCCAACATCTTTCGCCTGACGTCAAAAAAAAATTTAATTTACCCTCACCCGCTTAGATCTTTTTCAAGATCTGATTATTAAATACGACATCTGATAGATTATGTCAAGCAAATCTTGTAAATACGGCGGGGTATATTGAAAAATTCCTTCTGGAAGAAGTTTAAGTAATAGGATATTGTGATGGATAATTTTTTTATAAATTTTATATATGCTGCAGAGGTGCAGATACGGGATAAGCATTTTGCGATGTAATGTTTTTTTAGTGTTTCTCTGGTAAAAAATCAGGATTAATCCAGCAGGAGAATAAAAATTTAATCTGTATTT
>DYEF01000051.1 GCA_020725805.1 Bdellovibrio sp. | reverse complement strand
GGGACGGATTATCTGAAGTGCTTAAAATCATTATGAAAAGGATAAAGCAGATGCTTAGTAAAGAGAAAAAAGTGAATAAAAACCAGCTAAGATTTAGTTTTGCGGAGGATTTATGAAAAATTTTGGGGTATTTCCAGAGAGTATTATATTATCTTGACTATGAACCAGAGTTAAAATAGTATAACTCAGCCCTTGGGGCGAGGTATTTAAACACACAAACGGAGGTTTTTTATGAATATCAAGACCATTGCAGTAATCGGTGCAGGGCAGATGGGTTCCGGGATTGCACAGGTTGGTATGACCACGGGATTCACTGTAAAACTGATGGACATCAAGGAAGAATTTTTAGACAGGGGGAGAGACAGTATTGTAAAGTCTCTCAGAAAATTTCAGGAAAAAGGGAAACTTACGGAAGATCAGGTTCATTCCGCAATGAATCATCTGGCCTGTTACACGAAGATTTCCGACCTGAGAGACTGCGATATTTATATCGAGGCGGCAACGGAGAACGAACAACTCAAACTGAATATCTTTAAGGAACTGGACGAGGTAGCACCGCCGCACGCAATACTTGCTACAAATACTTCATCTATTCCGATTACCAGAATAGGTTCAGCGACAAAAAGACCTGAGAAGGTGATCGGTATGCACTTTATGAACCCTGTCCCGATTATGCAGCTTGTGGAACTGATAAGGGGACTCGCAACGGACGATGAGACATATAACACCACGAAGGCTCTTGCCGAAAAGATGGGGAAAACCTGTATAACTTCACTCGATTCCCCCGGGTTCATTGTAAACAGGATCCTGATGCCGATGATAAACGAGGCGGTTTATGCACTTTACGAAGGGCTGGGGACTCCGGAGGATATTGACAACGGAATGAAGCTCGGGACGAATCACCCGATGGGACCACTTGCCCTCGCAGACCTGATCGGTCTTGATACATGCCTCGCAATTATGGAGGTTCTGCATAGAGGACTCGGTGACAGCAAATACAGACCCTGTCCGCTTCTGAGAAAGTATGTGGATGCCGGATGGCTCGGGAGAAAGACAAAGAGAGGATTTTACAAATACTGATTTTAAGGAGGCTTTACTATGGAATATAAGAATATCATTGTAAGTTTCGAGGAAGGAATTTCGACAATCACTATCAACAGACCCAAATCGCTCAATGCGCTCAATGTCGAGACCTTAAATGAGATTGAATGTGCGCTTTACGAAATAAAAAACGAGAACAAAACTCAGGTGCTCATATTTACAGGTGCCGGAGAGAAGGCATTTGTAGCGGGAGCCGATATCTCCACATTCCCGACGCTTACTCCGGAAGGGGCGAGCGCATTTGTGGACCTCGGTCAGAGGGTTATGGATATGATAGAGTCATTCCCTGTCCCTGTAATTGCCGCTGTCAACGGTTATGCACTCGGCGGAGGGACCGAACTTGCGATCGCCTGTGATATGATTTATGCCTCCGAAAATGCCTTTTTCGGGCTCCCCGAGGTTACACTTGCGATAATCCCGGGTTTCGGCGGAACCCAGAGACTTCAGAGGCTGATCGGCAGACATCTTGCAAAGGAACTTGTCTTTACAGGAGATAAGATACCTGCCCAGAGGGCAAAGGAGATAGGGCTCGTCAATAATATCTTCCCTCAGGCCGAACTTATGGTGAAGGTAAAGGAGATCGCCAAAACGATTATGAAGAGGGGACCTCTTGCCATCAGGGCTGCAAAACGTTCGATGATATTCGGTATGGACCACGACCTTAAGACTGCAAATGAAATCGAAAAACTCTGCTTTATTACCCTTTTCGGAACCGAGGACCAGAGGGAGGGGGCGAAGGCGTTTCTGGAGAAGAGAGCCCCGCAGTTCAAGGGAAAATAACGAGGTGAGAAGATGAATTTTGACATTACCGAAGAACAGAAGATGATAAGGGATATGGCGCGTGACTTCGCAAAGAAGGAGATTGCGCCTGTTGCCGGCAGATATGAACGTGAAGGACACTTCCCGAAAGCAATACTGAAGAAACTCGCCGAACTCGGACTTATGGGCGTAAATATTCCTCAGGAGTATGGCGGGGCCGAATCGGGCGTTGTGGCATATTCTCTTGCATTGTCTGAGATCGCAAAGGCCTGCGCCTCGACCGCCGTTACGATGTCTGTTACGAATATGGTAGCGGAGATAATAAATCAGTACGCAAGCGAGGAGACGAAGAAGAGATATATCCCGAAGATAACTTCCGGTGAATACGTAGCCGGCGCATTTGCCCTGACTGAGCCTCACGCAGGTTCTGATGCCGGTGCAATAAGGACGACCGCAGTTAAGAAGGGCGACAAATATATCCTGAACGGAAACAAGGTCTTCATTACGAGCGGGGCTTATGCAGGGTGCATTATTGTTTATGCGGTGACTGATAAGGCGAAGGGTAAAAAAGGGATATCCGCTTTTGTCGTCGAGAAGGGAACAGACGGGCTCATAATCGGTAAGGAAGAGAAGAAAATGGGGCTGAGGGCATCGAATACGGTATCTCTCGATTTCTGTGACTGTGCAGTACCGGCCGCAAATCTTCTGGGGACAGAGGGGAAGGGGTTTGAAATAGGAATGACGGCATTGAACGGCGGCAGAATCGGTATTGCATCTCAGGCGATCGGTATTGCAGATGCGGCGCTCGAGGCAGCGGTCAGATATGCTCTGGAGAGACAGGCCTTCGGCAAGAAGATATCGGAGTTTCAGGCGATTCAATGGAAGATCGCGGACTCGGCTACGACGCTGGATGCGGCGAGATTGCTGACGCTGAGGGCGGCATTCCTCAAGGAGAAGAAGAGAAATTACACCAAAGAGGCATCGATGGCGAAACTCTATTCGACAGAGATTGCCAACAGGATATGTGCGGAGGCGATTCAGATTCACGGCGGATACGGGTATATCGAGGAATACAATGTCGAACGGTATTACAGGGATGCAAGGGTGACGACAATTTATGAAGGGACGAGCGAGATTCAGAGGATTGTGATTGCGAGGGAGATTCTCAAAAATGCAGAATAGGAGCAGACTCACAAAAGGGCTGATACAGGTTTACACCGGTAACGGAAAGGGGAAGACCACTTCTGCTCTCGGGCTCTGTTTCAGGGCGGCCGGTCACGGACTCAGGTCGTTTATAATTCAGTTTATGAAAGGTCAGATTGTCTATGGCGAACTGAATTCGGCAAAGCTTATGAACGGTCTTATAACGATCGAGCAGATGGGACGGCCCGATTTCGTCTCGAAGCAGAATCCTGAAAGGATAGATATCGAGATGGCACAGGACGCCTTAAGGCTTGCTGAAAAAATAATTAAGAGTGGTGAGTATGATATTGTTGTTCTCGACGAAGTAAATGTAGCAGCCGATTTCAATCTGATAGACAAAAATGAGGTAATCAGAATTCTAAAGGAAAGACCGGAAAATGTGGAGGTGATTCTGACAGGGAGATATGCCCCGCAGGAGTTTCTGGATATTGCCGACCTCGTATCGGAAGTCAGGGAGATAAAGCACTATTATTCGAAAGGTATCGATGCCCGCGACGGGATAGAAAGATAGGAGGTAATCAAAGATGTATTCTGAGGAAGAAAAGAAGAGAATAGAACAGGAATACAGAGAGTGGAAGGAGAAGGTCTACAAAAGGAATTTCGAAAAGCTTCCGCCCCGCCTCGAGAGATTCTCCACGGTCTCCGATATGGAAGTACCGGAGCTCTCTACACCCGCCGATATTGCGGGACTGGATTATGACCGGGATCTGGGATTCCCCGGGTGTTATCCGTTTACCCGCGGTGTTCAGCCCACGATGTACAGAGGAAGACTCTGGACTATGAGGCAGTTTGCAGGTTTCGGAACCTGCTTCGATACGAATAAGAGATACAAGTTTTTGCTCGAAAACGGACAGACAGGTCTCTCGGTTGCATTCCATTACCCGACTCTTATGGGTTACGACAGCGACCATCCCCGCTCGAGAGGTGAGGTAGGGAAGTGTGGTGTGGCGATCGATTCGCTCGAGGATATGGAGGTGCTCTTCGACGGAATTCCGCTCGATAAGGTTACTACCTCGATGACGATCAACGGACCTGCTTCTGTGCTTCTTGCTATGTATATAGCTGTTGCGGAGAAACAGGGTGTCAGGCAGGACCAGATAGGCGGCACCATCCAGAATGATATACTCAAGGAATACATTGCCCAGAAGAGCTGGATTTTTCCCCCCGAACCGTCTATGCGGCTTATCGTAAATACAGTCGAATACTGCACAAAACACGTACCGAAGTGGAATACGATATCCATATCGGGTTATCACATCAGAGAGGCGGGCTCCACCGCTGTTCAGGAACTGGCATTCACGATCGCAGACGGAATAGGTTATGTTCAGGCCTGCACAGATGCCGGACTGAATGTGGACGACTTTGCAAAGAGACTCTCGTATTTTTTCAACGCCCATATCGATTTCTTTGAAGAGATTGCGAAGTACAGGGCCGCGAGACGTATGTGGGCAAAGATAATGAAGAACAGATTCAAGGCTCAGAAGGAGGAGTCGTTAAAACTCAGATTCCATACGCAGACAGCGGGATGCACGCTCACAGCACAGCAGCCTTTCAACAATGTAGTAAGGACAACAATAGAGGCAATGGCAGCGGTCCTTGGCGGAACCCAGTCACTCCATACAAATTCTATGGATGAGACACTTGCACTTCCGACAGAGCAGGCAGTAACCGTTGCACTGAGGACACAGCAGATTATTGCCGAGGAGAGCGGAATCGCAAACGTAATAGACCCTCTTGCCGGTTCGTATTTTGTTGAATATCTGACAAATAAGATGGAGGAGGAGGCCTTCAGATATATCGAGAAGATCGATAATATGGGAGGGATAATTAAGGCAATAGAGGCAGGTTATCCCCAGAGGGAGATTTCGGACACCGCTTATCATTATCAGAAACAGCTCGAGAAGGGCGAGAAGGTGGTTGTAGGAGTAAACAAATATGTAATGAAGGAAGACCTTAAAATACCGCTTCTGAAGATTGGTGAGGAGGTGGAGGAGGCACAGAGGGAGAGACTCAGAAGACTCAGGCAAAAAAGGGATAATAATAAAGTTCAGAAGTGCCTGAAGGACCTCAAAGGTGCCGCATCAACTAATGAAAATCTTATGTATTACATACTCGATTGTGTAAAGGCTTACACAACCCTCGGCGAGATTATGGGTGCATTAAGAGAGGTATTCGGGGAATATAAGGACCCTGGCATAATATAGGAGGAAGAAGACCTATGGGAAAGATTGTCAGAATACTTATGGCGAAACCGGGACTGGACGGACACGACAGAGGTGTAAAGGTGGTTGCAAGGGCCTTAAGGGATGCGGGATTCGAGGTAATATACACAGGGCTTCATCAGACGCCCGAGATGATAGTGAATACCGCCATTCAGGAGGATGTGGACTGTATAGGGCTCTCCGTTATGAGCGGTGCACACAATGTGCTTATGCCGGCTGTTGTCAACCTTCTCAGAGAGAAGGGCGCTGACGATATAATCGTCTTCGGCGGAGGTATAATTCCGGACGATGACTTCGAATTTCTCTATAAGAACGGGGTAAAGAAATTGTTTACACCCGGTACAAGCATCGAGGAGATTGTGAACTGGGTCAGGGAGAACGTCAAACCTCACTGAATCTGTTTTTAACCGAAATGCGTCTGGCACCAGTAAATCTGATTTTACAGGGTCTTTCCGGTTTTTACTTTCTGTTTTCGGATAAACCGGGATTCTCGGTTAATCATTACCGGTTAAGAAGTAATTAATGGAAAAGATAGGCAAATATCTGCTCAAAGAATATATAGCCTCCGGCGGAATGGCAGAGATTTATAAGGGCTCTCTCGAAGGTCCTCACGGATTTGTAAAGGAAGTCGTAATCAAGGCGATTCACCCGCACCTTCTGAAAGACGAAAGATATATAAAACTATTTTTAAGGGAGGCAAAACTCTGGGCAAAGCTCAATCACTCATCTATTGTTCAGGTATATGAATTTTTCGAGGAGAAGAACCGGTATTATCTCGTTATGGAGTATGTCAGGGGGACTGACCTGCTGAATGTCATTAAACGTTCACAGTCGAAGGGAAGACCGATAGGTATACCGCGAACAATAAAAATTTTCGAATATGTCCTCTCTGCACTCGGATATGCGCACAATTTCAGGGATGATTCTGAGAACATATACGGAATCGTCCACAGGGATATCAGCCCGCAGAATATTCTTATATCTGTAAACGGGGATGTAAAGATTACAGACTTTGGTATTGCAAAGGCCTCACTTTCAACAGGTCTTACAACACAGGGGGCGATAATCGGAAAGATCGATTATATGTCGCCGGAGCAGGCACTCGGAAAGGATGTGGACCTTAGGACGGATATATTCTCGACCGGTGTTGTCCTGTGGGAGACTCTGACGGGCAATAAATTATTCGACGGGAAGAATGATATTGAACTTCTGGAGAATGTCAGAAGGTGTGAGATTATAGGACCGTCATCAATCAATCCCGAGATAGATGAGAGACTGGAGAGGATTATCATGAAGGCACTCTCCTATGACCCTGAGTTCAGATACAAAAGTGCAGTCGAGTTTTCAAACGAGCTAAAATCTTATGTAAAGGATTACCCGCACGGCGTCGAGGAGGAGAATATAGGCGATTTTATGAAGGAACTCTTCCCTGAATATGTAAAAGATTACACGCACAGGACAGAGGTTCTCGAGGAAGAGTCCGAAGATAAAAGGTCGGCAAAAAACAAAAAGATGGTTATTGTTCCTGTAATACTTCTTCTGGCGGTTATCTCTGTACTGGCAGTTCTTTTATATCCGAGAAGTTATGAGGAAAAGGGTTTTTCTAACGACACCGTTTGGTATGATATTACTGCAGTAGATAGGGTTTTTGCCTCCGGTGATTCGGCAGGTGCGGATATTTCTGAGGAAGATGTAATGGGTATTGAGCCGGCCGTTACTGATGCAGAGAAGGAGCCGGTACACGAAGAGTCTGCCCGGGATAAGAAGGCGCTAAAGAACCCGGTATTGAAGCAGCCTGATGAAGCAGCCTCAAAAACGGCTGAAATAAGAAAGGGGAGACTCTCTCTTAATGCCATTCCATGGGCGGATGTCTATATCGGCAAAAAGAAGATCGGGACAACACCGGTATTCGATTATGAGCTGAAATCAGGCAGTGTAGAAGTGACGTTCAGAAACGAGGATCTGAATGTCGTGCGGAAGAAGATACTGGTTATCGAACCGGGTAAAGAGACAAAATACACAGAGGACCTTACAAAATAATGAATACGACAGAAATCTATAGAAGGCTTGTTAAGAAGTATGGCGAATATGAAGATTCCGGCGTAATAAATTCAAACGGAGAGGATATAAGAGATATCATATGGGAGATTGAAGATGTGTATCTTTATCCTCAGATTAAAAAACGGGATATACTTTACATAGTCCATCATCCGGTATCCGGATTCAGTCTTGCATTCGAGGGAGATAAAGAGCCCGACAAAGAAGTTCAGAATTATCTGCTCGAGTATAAGGCAAAGAGGCTTGATCTGAACCTTGCGTGTATCCATTCGCTTGCAGATAAGATGATGGAGAGAGAGCTCAGGGCATTTCTCAAAGATAAAAATGAATCATTTGTTATCAGTAATCTGAAAGATTATTTCAGGCAGTATGTAAATTTCGGTTTTGAGATTCATCTTACTGATTCTGCAAAAACCCTTATGAAAAATTGCAGTTATAAGGGTATTGAGGTTGTGGTTGCAACCTACGGCTATAAAATCAGGAAGGATGTAATATATATTGACGAATTCGGGGCAACGGATGAGCTCGAAGATAAGAGGAAGAGAAATGCAGGGATTCTGATCCCGCACTCAGTTGTGGATATAGCAGCAATGTCCGTGCTGGAAAAGGAGATAAGGAAAATAATCTCAAAGAGCTGACAGAACCCTCCCTTTTAGTTTTGTCAACCAGATTGTCAACCGAAACAAAATCTGTTTGTCAACCTCCTGAGTTTCCCAATTAGTGCGGTATTTTGTTAAGCTCGATATTAAGAGTATTCCCCGATATTTCGTCTTCTAATGTTATTGTCCATCTGTCTCTTAAATTTTCCAGCACTTTTCTTGCAGATTTTCCTTCTTTCTG
>DYEF01000050.1 GCA_020725805.1 Bdellovibrio sp. | reverse complement strand
GGGGAGGGTGTGAGGGGGAGGTGCTGCCTGTAAAGGAGGTATGCGGAGATAATAAGGACAATGACTGTAACGGTCTGACGGATGAGAATATAAATGCCTGCGGGAAGTGTGACGACTCCTGCTATACGAAGGATTATGATACTGATAAGGAACTCAGTAATGGTAATTTTAACGGGACCAGCCAGAATACGAATCCAATAAACCCGAATTGCGGTCCCGGTAATATATGTCTGGATTCCAAGACAATAGAAACGCCTTATATATGGATTGCCAATACCGGTGAGAATAAGGTCGTCAGACTGAATACGAAGACCGGAGTCAAGGAACTCGACGTTCCTTCATACGGTACAAGCCCGTCCAGAACTGCCGTTGTGCTCTCGGACGGTTCGGTATGGGTAGGCAACAGGGGTTGGGACCAGAGCGAACCTTATTCGGATACCAACAGGTCGAATCTTGTTCATCTGGCGCTGGACGGTTCTCTGATTTGCAGAGGGGATGTGCCGGGTATTGTGAGGGCCGTCAGTATCGATAAGAACGGAAATGTCTGGGCCGGCTCATGGTACAATTCACAGATGTATGTGTTTTCCGGCAAAGAGGTAGAGGCCTCTCCGGATTTCCCGAGGTGCAAACTGATAACGATAGTGAATATAGGTTGCAGACCTTACGGGGCGGCCGGAGACAAACAGGGATATATATGGGTAGCCTGTAATTCAAACTGGGTAAATTCCTTCAACTGGACAGAGCAATCTGTCACGTCGATAAACGTAAACACTTATGAGGTGCAGCATTATGTGCCGCCACCTGATTTTGGCTGTTTTAATACGTACGGTATTACTGTTGACGGAGACAGAAATATCTGGGTAGGAGGGTATGCCTGTGCATCGGTATTCAGATTCAATGCGAATTCACAGGCCTGGTCGAAGGTAGACCTGAACGAAGGTTTACCGAGAGGTGTTGCTGTCTCCAATGACGGGTATGCCTATGTGGCAATCTCCCACGATAAAAACGGGGATATTTATAATCATTATGTCGCAAAAATCGACGTAAAGACGCACAATTATGTTCCGATAGATCTGGGTGCTAGCGGAATTCATCCGATAGGTACTGCTATAGATTCTGACGGAATGGTCTGGGTGGTGAATCATCTGAGTAATAATGCGGCGAGAATAAATCCGGCAAATAATCAGATTGACTTCTTCTATATAGGGACGAATCCTTATACCTATTCCGATATGACAGGGTTACAGGCAGGTATGTACACAAATCCTGACGGTACATTCTCTGTTCAGTTCGACAGCGGATATAGCAAGGCCAGATGGTATTCTGTTGAATGGACAGGGATAGAAAATCCACCTGCGACAAATATACTCGTCCGGGTAAGGAGTGCGGCGACACAGGGAGACCTCCAGAATGCCCCGTGGACCCAGTACTATGATACCTCCCCTGCAAATATTCAGAATCAGGTACCTGATAACAGATGGCTTGAGATTCAGTTCAGGCTTACCACATCGGATTCGAATCAGACACCGGTTTTATCTTCCTTCAAGGTCAACTGGGCAAGACCCTGAGTATTTATGAAACAGATAACCTGTTTATTCCTGTTATTATTTATCTTTTTGCCACGTGAGTCTTTTTCTTCGGCGACTGATTATTATGACCGTCTGCTGATTTATCAGGGAATTGAGAAGGGAATTTTATATAGGGAAGGCAGGGCGGATTCTTCTGCGCTGTACCTGAAGGCCGCACTCGGTTACGGACTGGATGATGATAAGATTCTGAATATGAACCTCTCATTCGACAAGGACTTTGAAAGGGTATTTCTTTTTCCTGAATTTGTGCTGCTCATAAATGAATTTTCGAGGATAAAGTTCTATCTGACTGCCGGACCGGATTTTGGTATAAAGAATAATTTTGAAACGGCACTCAGGACATCTCAGGGGGTCATATTCGATATCTTCAGTAATCTCTCGTTTCTTCTCGGTATTGATACGAGGTTCAATATTTATGACAGATTTTATATCGAAAGCCTCGGTCTCTTTTCGGTCATCATAAGGATATGATACTTGAGCTGAAAGAAAAGATTCTCTCATTCCCGGATGAATGTGGCGTATATATAATGAAGGATAAGGCCGGCAAACCGCTCTATGTGGGGAAGGCAAAATCGCTGAAAAACAGGGTTATGCAGTATCTCCCTCCCTCGTCCGACAACAGGTATTTTATTCAGCTTCTGGGAAGAGATGTGGATGATATTGAAATAATCATTACCACAAATGAGCGGGAGGCACTGCTTTTAGAAAATGAACTTATTAAGAAGATAAAGCCAAAATACAATGTCAGGCTACGAGACGATAAAAACTATATCTCTGTGAGAATTGACAGAGGTAATGAGTATCCGCGAATTGAGATAGTGAGGAGTCAGAAGAAGGACGGCGCGGTCTATTTCGGGCCATTTGTAAGAAGTCTTGACATAAGAGAACTGGTTAAGCTGCTCAGGATTACTTTCAGGATTCGCACCTGCAAGGAGACTGAATTCAGACAACGTAAGAGACCCTGCATTCAGTATCAGATAAAGCGGTGTGATGCACCCTGTGTAAATAAGAGTGAAGAACTCAGAACAAGGTACAGAAATGCGATCGAGCGCTGTATAAAGATACTTTCGGGACGGGATAAGGAGATTATCCGGGAGCTGAGACAGGAGATGCAGAGACTTTCGGAAGAACTTAAATATGAAGAGGCCGCCGGAATCAGAGATATTATCAATGTTGTGAGCAGCAGGTCTGATGTACAGAATATCGTCAATGTAAATGCTCCGGATATGGATGTGTTCGGGCTCAAAAGGGCCGGAAATCATATTGCACTCTTTCTCTTTAAGTTCAGGGATGGCAGGATATTCTCCGAAAGGTCATTTCTGTTCGAGGATGTATATCAGGATGATGCCGAGGTTTTTGAGGATGTGCTGGCAAAATTATATCTGCACTCAGAGGATATACCTCAGGAGATTCTGATTCCTGCTGATTTTCCGGGGAGCGGAGAACTCGGAAATATACTCTCTACGGCAGGCAGGAAGACAAATATCAGGACTGCTGTAAGCGGCTTCAGGGCAAATCTTCTGGCACTTGCAGGGAAGAATGCCGAATTCAGGATGCAGGATTATTTAAACAGGAATTCTCTGGTTCACCGGATTAAAAACCGGTTTGGATTGAGTAATCTTCCGTTAAGGATTGAATGCTATGATATATCGCATATAGGCGGAATGTATACTGTTGGCTCCAAGGTTGTGGCGAAAAACGGCGAATTGTATAAGGACGAATACAGAAGATACAGAATCGAAGGCAATACAGAAGGTGATGATTATCTGGCTTTATATGAAGTCATCTCGAGGCGGATGGCACATGCGGAAGAGGAGTATCCGGACCTCATTCTCATAGACGGCGGACGCGGACAATTAAATGTCGTATTGAAAGCCATCTCTGAATTCAGGCCTGCAAAAAATATAGATATCCTTGCAATCGCAAAAGAGAGAGTTGCGGGATTTAACCGGATCTTCAGGCCGGGCTCGAAAAATTATACCAAACTCGATGAAAATACAGAAGAAGGGAGATTTCTGATATTACTCAGAGATGAGGCACACAGATTTGCAAATGATTACAGAAAAAGACTTTACAAAAAAGAGAATCTCTGAGCAATGTCCGGAATAAAGAGCTTCACTTTCTTCTCTTCAGCATTTTTACAGGCAGCAAAACCTTCTTAAAACAGCAAACAGAACATTTCAGAAAGAATCTTCCTGTTCAGACCGGACTATTCGAGATAACTGCAGCCGCAACCTCCGTTATCCTTAGCCTCGGTACTTGTACTCCCGCCGTCCTGTGCGGTACCTGAATCTGTCCCGCCATCATTTACAGATGCCTCGACCCCTTCGCCCTTAATAGATACGGTTAATTCCGGATTTATATCATCATCCGATTTGATTGTAAGTTTTGCACTCTTGTTCCCTTTGGTCTTCGGCACAAATTCCAGCGAAATATGGCAGTTTTCGGTCTCCTGAAGAAGCTTCTGCGAGCACTTGTCCTCGATGATACTGAATTCACTTCCGCTCTGCTCAAGTTTTACCTCCGTTATATTTACCGCTGAAAGACCCATGCTGGTAAGAGATATGGTCTTATTCTCTGTTTTACTATTCAGCATTACTTTTCCGAAATCGAGTGTATCTCCATTGTCACTCAGGGCCAAGTCAAGTTCTCTGTTTGAAACGGTCTTAAATTTGAAAATATACTCACCTTCCATAAGATTCATATTCATGTCGTATATATATGAGGCGGTTACTGTATACTCCGTAGCGGGGTTCAGCACCGAGAGTGGTCTTACAATAATTCTCCTTGTCGTCGGGTCATAAAAAACCTTGGATGATATTACCATAGTTCCGCCTTCCCTTACATATACATTGTATGTCTGGACGCTTTCACTATTGATATCCTCGTCAAACTGAATCCATATCTCGGGGAGAAAAGTTCCGTCATCAGATGAGACCGCACTGAATCTGATCCTTTTGGCGTCATTTTCAGGATACGTTTTTATTACTGACGGAGGAGTCTTATCCTCTCCCTTTATGCTGATGGTAACTGTCGCAGGACTGCTCTGGTTTGACCCTTTCGATGCAATATAGGTAAATCTGTCCACTCCGGTAAAATTATCGGGTGCTGTATATTCTACTGACGGCATATTGATCTTGAATTTGCCGAATCTGGGATAAGTTAGAATTCTGAAGTCTGCTCCCTCTATACCGCGGGCGCTGAGTTTTATATCTTTCTTCTCTCCGGGACCTGCTTCGATATTTATATTATCTGCAGAGAGATTGCTGATCTTGCTTGCCACAATATTCGTGGGAGTGACCTCTCCGGCAGACGGGAAATGAACCTCTGCAAAATTACTGATGACTGTCCCGAGTTCCAGTCCCTGTTTTGGTTTTACACTGTAAGATACAGAGCCCTTCTGCGCCGGTTCAAGCTGGCCGACTTGCCACATCAGGAGTCTGGAGCTTGAGACGAATTTGCCGTTATCATTGATTTGCAGTGTGTTCTCATCCAGATTTTCGTCCAGCTGATTGATGATGAATACATCGTAGGCTATCCCGCTTCCGGTATTTTCGTATTCGATTGTATATGTAAGTGTCTCATCCGGCAGAATATCTCCGTCAGGGCTGACTGAAATTGCATTCGGGTCGTGTGCAGGGACGATTTCAAAATCATCGAGCTTGCATACCCCGAACTCCTGAGCGGGGGCAATTATTGAGCTCTTTTTACAGAGGTCATCATCCTTTTCGACACACTCGCCGTTTACACATTTGGTATTACCGGTACAGTATGTCCGGTATGATGCAATTGCATATGTGCCTGTTGTCTTGTTGCAGAGAGTCGTAAATACCGTATCGGCACCGTAAAAGTAATATCCGAGAATGCTCCAGTTGCATTCCTTCTTGTCCTCTGTACAGATATGTAGATTGGGATTCTCAAGACAGTCCTTCAGACACTGTCCGACATCGACAGCATAGCTTACTCCGGGTATTTCCTTGTATGCATTCATGCAGTTGATGCAGTCTCCGACCTCTTTCCCTTTGGATCTTGCACAGGATATGCAGTTGATTCCTGTGGATGCCATATTGTAAGTCTTGCTTGCAGCCTCTCCGATCCAGCCCGGTACTTTATTGATTGTACAGTTCAGCTGACACCTTGCCTCCGTAAGACTGTGGCTCTCGGCCCACTTGCCAAATGCTATAAATTCGTCAGTTGCGGAATTTGTAGTATAACCACCGTTTATATCGAACCTGGTGTATTTTGTCCCCTGTGTCTGTTCGGCAAAGACCGGAAGACCGGATATTCTCTTAATCATAAGCGGTGAATAGTCTTTCGGGTCCATAAGAAAGAGCGTTGTAATTGTCTTCTGGTTGCTGAGTGTAATCTTCTGCCCGACCTTGTGCCAGATGTAACCGAGACTGACTGAATAGTTTAAAAGGTCATTTAGTTCCTTGTCGGACTTCAGGACCGAATCAATATCTGATGCAGAAAGGTCTGACTGTGAAGTGATATCTCTTGATTCGTAGTCATAATATTTTTTGGTATCGTAATTTGAAAATATGTTATCTCCGATGAGGTTTGCCACTATCTTCCCCTTTACCTCCGGCATTCCCCAAGGAATATAGAACTTTGCAAATTGTGAACCCTTGCTGCCGCTCTTGAGTGTGCCGAGTTTCCAGAAGACCTGAGGACTTCCTTCCCTGTCCTTGTATATTCCTCCGCCTGAACTGTTCAGATAGAGCAGGTCTGATGGTACATCTATAACAATCGCTGCATTTGTTATGTCCTCTTCCCTGAGATTGCTGTATCTTACAACGAATGATGCCTCCTGTCCCGGGTTCATAAAATATGGAACAAATACATCAATCTTAGCTTTTCCTGTCGTTTTTATTCCGTTTGAGAGTTCATAATAAACAAGCATTTCGCCACCGGCCAGTGTGTCAGGTTCTACCCAGATAATATCCTGCTTATCCTTATCGTACATATTGTTGAAATAACTTCTGAGATTCGGGCTCCTTGCCCCGACCGTCTCGGAAACGGCATAGGTCTTGTTGAATAAATCATCGGATTTCTTAAGATATACGCCGTTGTATTTAGCGGAAGTTTTATCGTAGATATCATAGGCAACGAGAATCAGGTCATTCTGATATATGCCGGCTGTGATATTGCCAACGTTTTCATCTGCTGAGGTAAGCGTTTTCTGTGTCGCTAACTCCTTTTTGACAGGGTCATATCTTTTGTAAACAATCTGTCTGTTCCCTGTCAGAGGATCAATCTGTGCGATAAAGATATGCAGAATTCCGTTCGAATCGATTACGAAATCCCCGCCTGCGCCAAACACATTGGTATCATTCAGCACTATTTGATCGAGCCATATTGAATTGCTGTAATGCAACAGTACCGAATACCCGTCTGTATCTCCGGTGACATTTTGTCCGCTCATTATGAATATTTCATCGTTCTTGCCTGTCTGAACATTTGCAGGGCCTATTCCGTTACCATATTGTGATTCCTGCGGCAGTTTTGAAATATTCTCCGGCTGGGAGAATGTCATCTGGTCGGTTGAGAACGCATAGAAGATATTCGAAGGAGGTACCTGCCAGCCATACTGAGCGTGAAATCCGGCGTGAATTATATCTTTTGAATCAACTGAGAGCGATGGCATCCAGTCCCATGTTCCCCAGCCTCCGTCGAGTATCGGGACAGAAGAGCTCCATGTCTTTCCGCCGTCCGTACTCTTTGTGAAGAATGAGCCGACATTGAAGGTATATCCGATAAAGAGATTGTCTTTCGAATCAACAGCGATTGAGGTGACACTTGAGGAATCAGGCTGATTTTCGATTCGTACTGCATTCTCCCAGCTTGCTCCGTTGTCGGTTGATTTTCTGACAAAACAGTACCAGTGGGTTGATTGATTTGTGGAGATACCGTATGCCACGTAGATATTCCCCTGTGAATCCCTGACCAGCTGATTGCTGTAGCTGTTGATGGCTATTCCCGGCATATTCGGGTCAGAATCAACAACAGTGTAATTCAGCTCTGCATGTGATTCTGTTGCAAAAGATACTAATATTGCAGTAAGACATAGGAAAAATAATACTTTTTTCATTTAAACCTCCTGTTGCAGGTATTTTATGATGCTAATGCATAACAGAGGATTCGTCAAATCAATTTTAAGTGACATATATCACCTGTTCTGCTTATTCCGGTTTTTCCAAATTTGGTTTATTTTTACGGGTAGTTGTTATATAAATTGAAAGGGAGTTGCGGGGTTTCTGTTTTTCCCGACCCTGAGGTAATTTATGTTCAGTAGTAATAATGATTTTGACCCCTTTATGTTTCTGGCAGGGCTCGGTCTCTTTCTGTTCGGTATGCACAATCTCGAAAAAGGGCTCGAGGGTCTGGCCGGTAAATCCTTCAGGAGGATGCTGCAGAATTTCACAAACAAAAAGTATAAGGGTATCCTGACGGGCGCACTTGTTACGGCTGTCCTTCAGAGCAGTTCACTTGTCAATCTTCTGGTCCTTGCCCTTCTGGGTGTGCGAATGATTACATTTCAGAATTCGCTGGGTGTTCTGCTCGGTGCAAATCTGGGAACGACTGCTACGGCCTGGCTTGTCGCCACAATCGGTTTTAAGGTCAGCATCAGTGAACTTTCATTCCCGTTTCTTGCAATCGGGATTCTCAGCTATCTGATGATTAAGAAAAGACCTGTTCTCAGCAATTCCGGCCTATTTCTTATGGGATTCGGTCTTTTGTTTCTGGGTCTGGATTTTATGAAATATTCCGTTGAATCGCTCTCGGGACAGATAGATATTAAGAAATATGCCGACCTTGGTCTCTTTGTCTTTCTGCTGATCGGTGTCGTTATTACTGCAATAATTCAGTCAAGTTCAGCTACAATAGTTATGGTTCTGAGCCTCTTCAATTCGGGCATAGTTGATGTATACCAGTCGGTCTCTCTGATTATCGGGGCAAATATAGGGACTACATCCACAATAGTTCTGGCATCAATAGGGGGTAACGCAGACAAGAAGAGACTTGCTGCCGCAAATGTACTCTTCAATTTAGTTGCAGGCGGAGTCTCTTTTCTCTTAATCAGGCAGCTTGTATTCTTTACCCATAAATTTCTGATTGATGATATGCTGATGGACCTCGTACTGATTAATACCCTGATAAATCTGATAGGAATAATACTCTTTTATCCGTTTCTGGAGAGATTCGGGAGTCTGTTAAAAATGTTTTTTAAAGATTCTGAGAACAGGGGATTTGCAAGGCATATCAGTAATGTGAGTTCTGATGTTCCGGACATAGCAATAAGCGCCTTAAGGGAGGACCTGAAAGAGATTTACGGACTCGTAACGGAATTTATTATGGACTGTCTTGGCATTGCGGGAGACAAGGACAGGAGCAGTAACAATTTGTGGAAGAAGATATTTAAGGCCGAACCTGACCTGACGGAGAAATATAACAGGCTGAAGCTGCTTGCAGACGAAATGACGATATTTTACAAGAAGATTCAGGAGCACAATCTGACAGAGACCGAGACGTCGGCACTTTCGCTATATATGGAAAAGCTCAGGTCGGTAATTTCAGCTGCAAAGAATATAAAGGATATATCCGGTAATATGAGGGAGATTGAGGAGAGTGAAGATGAACCGGCACATCAGGTGCTGATCCGATTGAGGGAATTTGCATTCAGGACTATTAACGACCTGAATAAATCGGGTGAACCTGAAAATTCTGTCTGTATATCTAAGAGGTGTTTTGCCGATATGGAGCAGTTTTACAGAGATACCATTGAATTTCTCTATAAAAACCTCGATACAGGCAGAGAGAGGGAGATTCCTCTTTCCTCGGTGACGATTACAATCAGAAAGACAATATCAGCCGTCGAGGAACTCGTAAATTCAAGAGCAGGTATCTGACCGGTATGCGGACAGATTACCTCTCTTTGTCACTTACAAAATGATTTTGGTCTTGAATTGACGGAAATATTAATGTATCCTTGCTCTACCAATGGGAAAGATTCTTTATTATAAGTCAGAAGGCAGGAATAGAATTGTTGCCGATAGCGAGAGTGATATGACCGGTATTGATATCGGTCAGGTTCTTTCGGGCAGAAAATCTGAAGATTATATCTGTTTTCTGAATAACAGAAGGATTCGGAATAAGGATGATGTGATAAGAGATAATGATTTATTATTTGTGTTTTTGAAAAAGGACAATTAAAGAGGAGGTTTTTTATGCCGGTACCGTTTCCATCAGAAGAATGGGTCGCCAAGTACAAAGATGCAATCAATGCGAGCGCAGATTATAAGGTTGCAGGCAAGGACTGGACTTACGGAGTTATTGCCCTGATCTGCAAGGCGAAGCCGCCCGTGCTTGATAAGGATATCGGGATATGGCTTGACCTTGAGAAGGGTGTGTGCAGGGATGCAAAGATAGTAACACCCGAAGAAGCCAACAAGGCACCGTTCTGTATTACAGGTGAGTATGAGAGATGGAAGTCTGTGATAAAGGGAGAACTCGAGCCTATCAAGGGGATGATGCAGGGAAAGCTCAAACTAAAGGGAAATCTCCCGACCATTGTCAGATTTGTAAAGGCAGCACAGGAACTTGTGAAGGCCACGAACACGATTGATACCAAATTTCTGGATGAGTGAGGAAGAAGATGGGATATACCGAGGATTTGAATTTTATTCATTTTGCCCCCACAAAGGTAATTTACGGAGCCGGTATTTCAAAGGATGTAGCGGTAGAGTTGAACGCACTTGGTTGCAGCAGGGCATTACTGGTGACAGACAGGGATTTGAGTGCGAATACTGACCTTGTCAGGAAGATAAAAGGTTATCTTGGTGAGAATTGTGTAGGAGTGTATGATGAGGCACTCCCCGACAGCGGTCTGCATATAATAGATAAAGGGGCAGAGATAGGAAGGTCTCTGGGGGCTGATTCCGTAGTGTCGCTTGGCGGAGGTTCTGCTATAGATACCGCGAAAGGAATAGCAATTCTGCTGAAAGAGGGTGGCAGTATCCGTAATTATGAAGGTTTTCAGATGCTTACCCGTAAGCAGACCCCTCATATTGCAATCCCTACCACATGCGGAACCGGCTCTGAAGTGACCTATGTCGCTGTGGTTAAAGACTGGGATAATCACAGGAAACTCTTATTCGGAGATTACAATATTATTCCCGATGTTGCGATTCTGGATCCCGAACTGATTCGGACACTTCCGCCGAAACTTGTTGCCGCTACCGGGATGGATGCTCTGACACATGCCATTGAGGCGATAACATCGCCCCAGAGACAACCACTCGCAGATGCACTCGGACTTCACGCAATAAGACTCGTAAATAAGAGCATAGTTGAAGCAACGAAGAGCGACAATCTTATTCCTAAAGGCATTTTACTGCTGGCATCGAATATTGCAGGTATAGCGTTCTCGAACGCGCAGGTCGGACTTGCCCACGCAATTGCCCACACAATAGGTGCCAGATACAGGATTCATCACGGACTCGCCAATTCGATCGTCCTCCCCTATGTAATGAGATTCAACAATGAAGTTGTCTCTGAACAGCAGGCAATGATTGCAGAGGCGCTTGGGATAAGAGATAATCTGAGCGAGACTGAGCTTGGCGAAAAGGCGTCAGAGAAGGTCTTTGAACTGGCAAAGATGTGTGGTCTACCTACGAGGCTGAGAGACGTCAATGTGCCCGAAAATGAGCTTTTGGAGTGTGCCGAGATCGCACTCACAGACGGTGCGATAGTCTACAACGGCAGACCCGTTACAGACCCGTCCGAGATCTTACAGGTCCTGAAAGCGGCATACTGATACCTGTTTTTTTTGAGCATTTTGTACAAATATCCAAAACCTACGGGCAGGTGATTACCTCAAAATCACTCATTTTCCAGTCAACCTTTTCCCACGTTTGCCAGATTGATAGCGGAGTCTCTGTACCCGGTACTCTCCACACCGAGGATTCTCTCCCGCTCCACTTGAAGAAGGTGTTTATCTGGTCTGACGTTATTTTATTGTATTCTGTCGAAACTATATGGTGAACCGGCTTTTTTGCCCCGAGTTCCCTGTATTCGCATGTTCCTGTCTTTATCCACTTTGCCGGGTCGTTCATATAGGACTCTCCCCAGACCTCAAGGTATGTCTGCGGCATATGCCCGTCTGCATATTTGTCGATTATCTCAACGTGCATATTGTGGTCTTTCGGATTTCCCCATGTTGTTACATATACCGGCCAGGTATTGCTGATGAATCCGTTTGACACTGCATCTGCTTTCGCATTCATAAATTCCTTGAGCAGGTTTTCCAGTTCTGTGGTTCTGGAATCGAATTCCTTCTCGATATCCAGCACATATCCGTCGTATCCTACATATGCTGCATTATAGAGTGCGTCTGCCTGATTCATTTCGTTCCCCGGATAATTATACGACCACGCCCAGCATTCAATTCCGTTCTGCTTGTATGTCCTTGGTATGTCCATATCACAACCTTCGGGCCAGTTAAAGACACAGTCAGCCGGTCCGTCTGCAACCTTTACGTAGATTCTCTTTACTCCGAGTGCAGAGAGTCTTTGTGCGAGTTCAGAGTGAGTCATACCTGTTCCGTCTATATACCAGAGCCAGACTCCGAATTTGTTGCCGGACGGTTCCTTTATTAGAAATTCTTTATGGTCCGAACAGACGGGAGATGCATTTTCATCCTTCGAATCATAGCCGTAGGCATAGATTATTCTCTTACCCAGAGTCGAAAATCTGTACTGAATCTCGAATCCGGTATTTCTGCTTTCACTCTTTCCTATCTCCCATTTGTCCTCTGCAAGGTATCTTACCTTTACTATCTTACTGGATGCTTCGACTCTGAATGTGCAGGGGTTCTCGCATTCATAGGTGTCCGGAAAGATTATCTTTATACTCGAGCTGATATCTTGTGTATCTGAAAGATTTATATCACCTGATGTATCTTCATATATGTCTGAAATGCCGGTTATATCGGCAGTGTTTTCAGGAGCATCGCCCGTATCAGATGGAGAAATATCATAAGAAGTTACGTCTTCAAAAATGCCTTTGCTGCCGGTATCTGTAATAGTTGTGTCCGGAATATAGACATCATCGGCTGCGACTTCAAAACCGGCATCATTAGGGGCATCTGATGACAGAATATCTTTGATATCAGAAGAGAGGTCAGAGATAATACCGTTCGTATTCCCTGACTCATCAGAGCAGTTGTAAAGTAAAATGCCCAGTACTGAAAGTAACAGGAACAGCTTTTTCATAGAAACCTCCTTGGGGTAAATATATAGAAACGAAAAAAAGACAATGCAAGAAGAAAATGAAACTTAGTATCAGTTTTGTCCGCTGTCTTAAAACATGTTTTATGAATTATAACCGGACCGAAACATTTGCTAAACAGTAACCTTAAAATATTCTTATTGCAATTTTGAAAACAGACTATATATTTGATGCGTTATGGATGTGAAGAAAAATATTATTGTTGTAGGCGACAAGGTTCTTATTGAGCCGGATGAGGAGAATCTGAAAACGGATGGCGGGCTTTATCTCCCGCCGACGGTTAAGGAAAGGGAGAAGGTCCTGTCGGGCAAGGTAATCAAAACCGGACCCGGCTATGCGGTCTATGACCCCGGCTCTGTTTATGAACTGCCAAGCGGTGTTAAATTAAAGGATGTAAAGTATATCCCTCTTCAGGCGCAGGAAGGAGATTATGCGATATTCGTAAAGGAATCATCTGTGGAGATAGATTTTCAGGGCAGGAAGTACCTGATAATACCTCACCACTCCATACTGGCTCTGATAAGGGATGAAAAAAGGGCGGATATACCGGCCTGAATTTTTGAGTTGACTCAGATGAGTTTGAGACTTAATATTTCACCCTCTGTTAAGGAGGTTTGATGATGCCTCGTGGTAAGGAAAGAGATGAGAAGAAGAATTTACTTAGCAAATCGAAGGAAGAATTGCTGAAGCTTGCAGAGAAGCTGAAGGCAGAAGTTAAGAAGAATATGACAAAGGTTCAGCTTGCCAGAATTATCAGCGACCTTTCCGGAAAGGCCGGTGATGCAAAGGAGGCCGCCAGAAAACAGATTGAGAAATCCAAAGAGAGTGCAAAGAAGGGTATCGAAGAGACCAAAAAGGCTGCCAGAAAACAGCTGGAGAAGACCAGAAAGGTTGCACAGAAGGTCAAATCTGTCTCAAAAGGCATAAAAAAAAGCGTCGGTGTTCTGAAAAGATCCCCGCTTGTAAAGGTAAGGGAGAAGAAGGAACCTGAGGCGCGCATAATACTGGAACAGGTCTCCGAGAAACCTGTCCACGGTACAGGGGATGTTGAACATTCGAAGTACGATATGGGAGATATGTCCAGAAGAAAGTTCGTCGAGGAGGCTCTGGGCACACTTCCCGAGACTTATGATGCCGATATTATCTATGTCGTTCCGAGAGACCCCGAATGGATTTTCTGCTACTGGGACCTTTCAAAGGATACCGTCAGACATTACCTTACACAGAGTGTCGACAACAGGCTCTATATCAAGATCAGTGATGTGACAAATATTATTTATGATGGCGGAAATGCCAATCGATATCTATTATATGAGATTCCGTACGGGACGAAGAACTGGTATGCATTTGTGGATGCACCGGAAAAGGATTTTATTGTGGAGATTGTCGTAAAGAGCAGACACGGATTCCTTCCGATACTACGTTCAAAGACAGTAAGGATGCCCGCAGCCTCAACGTCTCAGGGAGAGGTGAGATTTGTAACGATACCATTCGATATTCCTCTTGTGAGAATCAGGGAGATTCTGGGGCCAAGGCTCAGGGATATCTCCGAACTGGCCTATCTGCTTTCGAAACTTCAGGAGGAGGGGAGTGAACTCCCGTTCCCGTATGTATCTCCGCTCCCCGAGGGCGCGGTTCTTATCGAAGAACTCTGGGGACCAGACGGGGAAGGAATTAGAAGATATCTCAAGGGCTCCGAAGAGATTCTGGAGAGACTGAGAAGGTCACTGAAATGGAATCTCTCTTCGGATAATCTGATAAAAGAGAGGTAAAAACTGTGTTTGACGAAAAAGGGTATGTAGCAATACTTTTACATGCACATCTTCCGTTTGTAAGGCATCCGGAATATGAGGAATTTTTGGAGGAGGACTGGTTTTACGAAGCTATATCCGAGACGTATCTGCCGCTTCTTGATATCTTCGAGAGACTTGCCGAAGACAGGGTAAATTTCAGGCTTAATCTCACAATATCTCCTTCCCTTGCCTCTATGATGAACGATGAACTTTTGCGAAACAGATATCTGAAACATCTCTACAGACTTATCGACCTTACAGGCAGGGAGATAGAAAGGACAAAACATCAGACTGACTTCAATAATCTGGCCTGGTTTTATCATACGAGGTTTCAGCATCTGAGATATCTCTTTGAGGAGAAGTACGGCAAAGACCTCATAGCACAGTTCAGGAAACTGCAGGATGCCGGATATCTCGAAATTCTCACGGTAGGAGCCACACACGGTTTTCTTCCGCTTATGGAGGACCATCCCTGGGCTATAAGGGGTCAGATAATGACGGCAAGGGATTATCACAGAAAATGTTTCGGAAGGGACCCGAAAGGTATCTGGCTGCCGGAGTGTGCATATTTCAATGGTGTGGAGAGATTTCTCTTCGAGGCGGAGATAAGATATTTCATTCTTGATACACACGGGCTCCTGTACGGCAAACCTACTCCGGTATACGGTGTCTATACGCCTGTATTTACTCCTTACGGAGTGGCGGCTTACGGCAGGGACCCCGAGTCTTCAAAACAGGTCTGGAGCGCGGATGAGGGTTATCCGGGTGACTTTGACTACAGGGAGTTTTACAGGGATGTAGGTTTTGACCTCGATTATGATTATATCAAACCGTATATTCACCCGGACGGGATAAGGGTGTTCACCGGAGTAAAATATTACAGAATAACCGGCAAGACCAAACATAAACAGCCTTATAACAGGGATGCGGCACTCAACAAGGCGGCTATCCACGCCGGCAACTTTATGTTCAACAGGGAGAAACAGGTTGAATACCTGAACTCCAGACTTGGCATAAAGCCGATTATTCTTGCCCCCTATGATGCCGAACTCTTCGGACACTGGTGGTTCGAGGGACCGGATTTTTTAAACTACTTCTTCAGAAAATCCTGCTATGACCAGAAGGTCTTCAGGACAATGACGCTTTCGGAATATCTGAGACAGTATCCGACACAGCAGATAGTAAATCCGGCGCGTTCCAGCTGGGGAAACAAGGGATATTATGAGGTATGGGTCGAGGGTTCCAATTCGTGGATATATCCTCACCTTCATATGGCAGAGAAGAGAATGAACGAACTTGCCAATCACTATTACGGGCACAATGATATCGAAAACAGGGCAATCAGACAGGCTGCACGGGAATTGTTGCTTGCTCAGAGCAGTGACTGGGCTTTTATAATGAAAACCGGGACAGCGGTAGGGTATGCCCATAAGAGATTCAGCGACCATATACTCAGGTTTACGAGAATCTACAATGAGGTAAAATCACACTCTGTGAATCTAGAATGGCTGAGTTCTGTTGAAGATAGAGACAATATCTTTCCGGATATAAATGTAGAATATTTCAAGTGATGTATATACTCGGAATTGAGACATCCTGCGACGAGACCAGTGCTGCTGTAATAGATACATCTTTTAATGTATATTCGAATGTGGTTGCATCACAGGTTGAGATTCATTCCCAGTATGGCGGAGTGGTTCCTGAGATAGCCTCTAGAAACCACATACTCAAAATCTATCCGGTAGTAAAGGAGGCAATCTCGAAATCGGGTCTCTCTCTATCTGATATAGGAGTTATTGCCGTAACAACGAGGCCGGGTCTTATGGGTTCGCTTCTCGTGGGTGTGACATTTGCAAACGGGCTTGCATTTGCAACCGGCAAAAAGATAATCGGAGTAAATCATATCGAGGGGCATCTGGCAGCCATAAGACTTTCGGGAGATAAACTCGTACCGCCGTTTATCGGTATGGTGGTCTCGGGAGGACATACGAATATTTACGAAGTAAAAAGATGGGGAGAATATTCTCAGGTCGGTACCACTCTTGATGATGCCGCCGGTGAGGCATTTGATAAAGTAGCAAGGGTTTTAGGGTTTGGATATCCGGGAGGTCCCGAAATAGAAAAGCACGCAAGAAAGGGCGATGAAAATGCTGTAAAATTTCCGGTCGTAATGCCGGACAGGGCGGATGTGAGTTTTTCGGGTCTGAAGACCTTTGTAATTGACTATATAAGAAAAAATCCTGTGAACAATGAGACCGACAGATGCAATCTTGCTGCATCATTTCAGCTCGCGGTTGCCAGAACACTCTTTGACAAGGCCCTGTATGCGTCCCGTCTGACCGGTATAGAGAGAATACTCTTATCCGGCGGAGTTGCCTTCAACAGTTATATACGGAAATATTTTTCGGATTCCTGTGCAGGGCACGGTCTCGAGATATTCTTTCCCGATAAACAATACTGTACCGATAATGCTGCAATGATTGCCTCTGCCTCTGTGAGGAGAGTTACTGAAAACTCCTTTGACGACCTCTTCTCCCTTTCTGCCAGTCCTTACGGTGAATTATAAAGACGGTCAGAGCTTTATCTTTTGCTCAGATATTGTTTTTTTGTCTTTATCTTTGCAACGGATTTGCCTGATTTGTTACCACCAAAGAGGTCATCAAGGATTCTTCTTGCGTAGACGACGGCCCGCGCAGAAATACTCTCGGAATTAATGGTGAGTACCGATATCACGTATCTGGGATTCTTCTTCGGGGCAAAGCCTACAAACCAGTTGTATTCTGTGTAATTGCCTTCCTTTTCTGCAAGAGAGCCTGTCTTACCGGCCACAGGAACTTCTGAAATGAAATCGACCGGTCTTCTCTTGGCAAAGAATTTATGGGCAGTCCCTTCCTTTACAGTGTAGCTCATCATTTCTGATAGTTTATCTGCCACGTCTCCGCTCATAACCCTTCTGATTTCCGAGGTTGTGTGGGAGTAGAGTATGTTTTCTTCATTGTCCGTAATCTCTTCTATTATCGTTGGCTTGATGTAAATACCTCTGTTGGCGACTATGGAGGCTATGACAGCGCCGTGTACCGGACTGATATATGTTTCACCGAAACCTGCGGCGGTATATGCAAGTTCCTCCCTTTGCAGGGGGGTATTGATACTGCTGGTTTCCGTATCAAATTCTACGGGGAGTTCTTCTCCGAAACCAAACAGGGAGGTATGCTCGTTGAGCAGCTCTCTGTCGAGATACCTGTAGGCAAGTCTGGCAAATATGACATTTGCCGAATATCCGAGTGCCTTATTAATTTCCATACATCTGTAGTCTTTTTTCGGATTTTCTATCAGAAGATTTCTGTTCAATCTCCTCTTCCCGCCGTGGTAGCACATCTCATCGGATGGGTTGATTCTGCCGGTTGACAGAAGTGTCTCCATTGTAATGACCTTGAATACAGATGCCGTCCTGTAAGCCTTGAGAATGGAGTAACTGCTGCTTGGGTCCCTGACTTCATATAATCCTGTAATCTTCCCGCTCTGTGCGTCCATTATTACGGCTGCCGCAAAGGGGAGATTGTATGCAGAGAGTCTTTTCTTCAGAATTTCCTGAATATTCCTGTCGAGCGTAAGTTTTGCGGTCTTCCCGTCTTTGTATTTATAATAGTATTCTCCGTTCGATTCAAAGATGCCCGATAATTCTATCCTGTAATCCGAAATGTCGAGTCCACAGATTGCATCCTTCGAAGAGAGGTAATCATTCAGATTGTTGTATTCGAATCTCTCAATAAGTTTTTCATTGATGCTCAGATCTCTTTTTACATTTGTGAGTCCCCATATAAACAGGACAGAGACCACAAAGGCAATAAACGTCAGGTAGAATCTGAATATCTTTATTCCGCTATTGGTTCTGCGTCTGACAATTTTAATGACTGAGTCCCTCATACTATACTTTATAATTCAGATTTTGAGTCTGTCAAAAAATCGGTAAAAAAAAGGCGTCAGAGGTACTGACGCCTTATAATGTTTCTTGTCAGGAAACTTTGATTACTTGATAACTCCTATCTGGTCTGTGTTGTAGAGAGTAACAAGTGCGGTATAGGTATTTGGTATAAATGTAAGAAAGTAGGGGTCTGTGTTTCCTCCTGTCGAAACTGTCTGTGATACTGTACCTGATTCAATATTGATTATTGTTACAGAATCTCCGTTGAAATTAGCAACATAAGCAAGTTTTCCATCGTAAGTAATATCTAATCCCACTGGATTATTTCCGACATTTACATTGGTAATCTGTGTGTTATTGTTTGCATTAACAATTGCTACTCTATTATTACCTGAACATGTAACCAGATACTTTGAACCATCAGGAGTTACGGCAATTTGAGAAGGGTTGTTGCAGTTAGATAAGTTTATAGTATTAGTTACATTGTTTTCTGTTGCTGAACCACTTAGAATATCTATTATCGAAACGGAATCATCTCCACTGTTTGCAACATATAAAAGGTTCTTTTGATTATTTATGGTAACACCAATAGGATTATTCCCTACATTTACAGTTGTTACGGTACCATAGGTTGACGTATTGATTACTGTGACAGAATCTCCGTTATAGTTTGCCAGATAAACCCTATCGTTTGTATTTCTGATAGCGATACCGGCAGGCTGATTTCCGACATTTATTGACTGAGTACCCGGGGCTGCACCATTTGTATCAATCTGATAAAAATTATTCGGGTCAATGCTGACAACTGCAACTCTGTTGTTCTGACAGGATACATAGCCGATAGTATCATTGGTGCTCAAAGCAAGAAAAGACGGGGTGGTACAGTCCTGCAATTGTATGCTTGAATGACTATACATTCCATTCGTTTCAATGGACTCCATTCTGTTTCCGTTTGTCTTGACCACATAAGCGAACTCTGAGTTCTTGAGATGTTTTATCTGCATCGGGTTCGAACCAATACCGAGGTTAAATGTCTGAGCAAGTCCTGCCCTTGCTGTTACTTCAAATGAATATGTAGTTGGATTACTCACCTGCCCGCAGGAGACCTTTGTTGGATCAAATGAGAATGTGGAGTTGTTGATGCCTGTAAGTCCGGTGAGAATATTTATCCTGTATTTTCTGTCCACCACGAGAGGATTCTGGGGAGTAATTGTTATTCTCCTTTTATCAGATGAGAGATTGAGATTAATTGAGACATTATTACTTGTGGTCAAATCTGTCATAGTAATATTATTTGTAATGGAATTTGAATTCAATTCCTTGGTAAAATCTATTGTAATAGAACCCTGAATTCCAATGTCTCCGTTATTGTCTGGATTGTGATTATAGATAGTCAGAGTTGTATCGGTCTGAAGGGTATAATTGGGCCTGTTGTACTTAAATACATAGACTCTTCCACCGGGTGCAAGCCCTCTGATAGATGAATTTCTACTTGCCTGAGTTCCACCGACACTTATGTCCTGAATACCGATTAAGGCTAAAGAACCATCTGTATAGTTGTCGTCATAATTATTGAGGTACTGAAATTTTATATCATTTGATGATTCGTATAATGAGACCTCAAAGTTGTATTCATCACCCGGACCGGGATTTGATGTGAATTTTCTAAATGCAATCGTAAATATCCTGTTTGGCTCTGTGCCTGAAGTCTGAGTATAAATCTGTCCCTCTGTCCCGGGCTCCAGATCCATAAACATCGGGGCAATAAGTGTTGCGGGGTTATTTGCTGATGGAATAGCCGAGTGATTAAACAGGGCAGATGTATTTGTGAATGAGAGCCATCCGTTTGTACTTATATAGAGTGTTGAATCCTTTGCATATCTTTTTCCAAAAAACTCAAAGTCAAATGGGAGTTTTACATTATAATTGACATCATCGTCTGAACTCTTAATTCCAAGTGAGGTCCCTCCTGATACGAGGAGTTTTGGGCAGAATTCAGTGGTGGCATAGTTGTCAGAACCAAAGAAGGTAAAACCGTCATTTAGCAATACATTTCCTCTGCTGCTTGTAATCAGAACATCAACTGTGCCCGGATTGTTTGGAGACGTAATCACTTTAATTCTCGTTGAATCAAGGACATTAATCGCTATACCTGCATTTCCATCAAATAATACATTAATGCTTCCGTCATTGGGGAAATTTACTCCTGTAATGAGTACCTCGGTACCACCCAGAGACGTTCCTGTATTGGGTTCAATCTTAGTAACAGCTATTCCATCTTCGCCAATGGTGATTTGTTTTGAAATTGTATCAGAGAGAGTAGTGGCTCCGTCTTTTAGTGTAGATGTAACTGTTAGAGATACAGTATAGACTCCTTTTGATGAAAATGTATGATTAACAAGGCTTTCCATCCCTTTAACCTCTGCACTTCCGTCTCCGAAATTCCACTTGTATTCAGTAATCTTTCCCGAACCTGATTCTGATGCTGAGCCGTCGAAAACAACCGGAAAATTAACAATACCAGTGCTGGGGGCAGTAAAGGCTGCCTTAGGAGGAATGCTTTGAGATGCCAGAGAATTCACTGTGATAATCTTTTCTGCGATTGATTCCTTTCCTTCATTGTCTTTTACAGTTAGTTTGATAGTATATTCTCCTGCCTTCGTGTAGATATGATTGGATACGGCTGTCTTTGATGTATTGCTTCCATCGCCGAAATCAAGTGTATATTCTGCAATGTTTCCGTCTGGGTCATATGATGATGTTGCGTCAACGGTAATAATCTCTCCTTCTGTAGATGTTGAGGGTGAGGTGAAGGCGGCGACCGGGGGGAGATTATCAACAATTTCTATCTGGTGAATAATTTTTGACTTTGCACCTTCATTGTCTGTAACCTCAAGTGTAATATCATATACACCTGCTGTTGTATATTTGTGATAAACAATGGCCTTGCCATTCACTTTTTCACTTGAATCACCAAAATCGAATGAATAATCTGCAATACTTCCATCGGGGTCGGATGATGATGTCGCATCGAATTTAATCTCTGTGTTGATTCTCCCCTTTTCTGGCGAGGTGAAGGCGGCGACCGGTGAAAGATTGTTTTTAATGCTTATCATTATACTTTTTATGGATTCATTTTTGTCGTTATCAGAGACCTTTACTGTTATTTTATAATCTCCTGCCTTTGTAAATGTATGTGTCGCCTTTGAAACACCACTCACTTTTTCACTCCCGTCACCGAAGTCAAATGAAAATGTGGTCTCGTCAATAATACCGTCTTTGTCCTTTGATTGTGATGCGTCAAACAATACAGGTGTATTTATGCGGGCACTCTCAGGTGCAGAGATAATTATCTCCGGGAAGAATTTTTCTTCCTCTGAACAGGAAATTGCATAGATAGATACAAGTGCGAACAAAATAAAAACTACTGACCTTTTCATAATTTTCTCCTCCTAAAAAATTAAAAATAATAATTAAAGCCTATGCCAAAATTGGTATCAAAACCGCTCCCCTCTTGAGCGGACTTGTAGGTAAAATACTCAACACCGCCAGATAGACGTAGTGAAGTAGCCCTATCTTTTAAGAGAAATATTTCATCTGAGAGGGCAATACCTGTTCTGTTCCCGATGCCCATATCTTCTCTCTCGGGTTTGTGAATAAGGATTCCACTATAAACAGAGACTAAAAGTACGGACCACTTGGAGTAATGAACCGGTATGTTTAGTCTAATCGATGGATTAAATAGATAATTATTTAGTTTAGTAACTCCAAGGTCTGCATATTCATCTCTCCTGTTATTTATATAGAAGCCGAAATCGAGCTCTGCACCAAAGTGTTTGTGAAAATAATAACCTAAACTCAATTTTGGTCCTGAGGATATATCATAGTTTCCGCCGGCAAAAAACTTGCTTTTTAGAGTATCTTCTTCCTGTTTATCAATAGTTGTCTGACTAACAGTGCCAATCTTTTCATTTTGAATGACTCTATTGGCTTTTATTGTCTTTACATCTTCTGCATTGAGCGTAAAGCTTATAAAAGAGAGTAAAATACCAATACCTAAGATAGAGTATTTTGATTTCATAAACACCTCCGTTAATTTTACAATTTAGCATTGAAATATGTAATGTCAAGCATCATTTTGAGCAGGTTCTATTCACAGCAATCTTCTCCACCAAGTTGACAACACCTGTCGATAAACTGCATTCCCTCTTTCTCTTCCCCTTTTTCAATCATAATGGTTCCGGCTATCGCACAGGCAGCGGCAGAGTTCAGAAGACAACCTTTGAGGGAAGTCCTGAGTGCCTCTTCTGATTTGTCTTCATCAAGTTCTATTCCGGCAAGTATGGCACAACTGACTCCTTCATTGAGTTCACAACCCTTTTGGGCAAATATATGGGCATTTTTCCGGTCTCCCGATATGCTGTATGCGATTGATGAAAATGCACAGAAGGCAGATTCGCTGCGGTTACAATATTCATTGCTGACTGGTGGGATGAGATTGTCCATCGCTCTGGAGTGCAATATCCCCAGAAGTTCAATACATTTATCCTCTTGTAATTTATCACATACACGTTTGATGAGACCAGCACTCTGCGATTCTGATGCCTTTTGAATACAGCTGCTAAGGTCAGAAAGAATACAGGAGAGGGGCATATAATACTTGTCGAAAATAAAGACGGACGAGACCAGAACAAATGTTAAAAAGATAAGGACAATGAGAGTTTTTTTCACTTTATCCTGACCTCTTCGAATAATTCCCTGACGATTTCGAGTTTCTTTGCCGCTCTGTCAAGAGCCCTTTTCTTAAAGACCATATCGGATTTGACTGACTGGAGTTTTTCCTGCATCTTCTTTACTCTATTTTCGTTTTTGGCCCTTTTTTCCTTTTCTATCTCAATCATCAGCATATCCTGTCTGTGGGCTGTCTCATAGAATTTTTCTTCGGTATCGGATATCTGCCTGAGTATCTCTTCCAGTTTTGCTGTTTTGTCGTTGAATCTTATGTGTTTGTTTGCTGATAGTTTTTTGAAAATATTATATGCCCGTCCCATCTCCTGATTCATTGTGGCATCGAGAAATTTCTGATATAAATCTTCTCTCTCTTTCTCTGACCTGATTGCTGCGATATCTTCCTTGAGCTTTGTATCTTCACTGTTGATATTTAATACCTTTGAAAGCGCTCTGATGTTGTCAGAATAGATCTCGATGGCGGTCAGATTTTTGTTTTTTCTGGCATTTTCAAGTTTCAGTTGATATTCGTTGTATCTCTTTTCAGTAAATGACGGGTCTGTCTCCCTGATATAGTTGAGTTCTGTGCTGTAATCCTGGTTCGTCTGGATTTTGTTAATAAGGATGCCCAGTACCGTATCGAGAAATATTCTGCTCTTATTCCGGGTAAGTTTCTTATAGATATGTCCTTTGATATTTTCAGATGATTTTGCATATTCTTCGGACAGAAATCTTTCCATCTCTTCGGATCTGCAGTCAGCCATTGCATCGATAACGGTAAATATATTGGGGTCGCCTTTGCTGCTGAACCTTTCGAAATATTCCTTTGCCCTTTTATGGTCGCAGTCTTTTTTTATATCACTATAGTAGTCAGTTTTTGTACAGCTCAGGATAAAAAATAAAAATAATGATATTCTCTTCATATCAGAGGCCTGAATTCATTATCCCCGAAGGTCTCTGTATATACATTGTTGACTCCGGCACAAAAGTCCCGGTATCTGCATTGTTCTGCCTTTTTGCAGGGGACGGTTGATTTATGTCTGGAAAAATCCCGTTTTGAAGACAATGACTTTTTGGTGATTTTGGAGTGTTCTGCCTTTATCTTTTTTATAATATCCTCTTCAAAATATCCGGCAATCACGCAGGGTGGTATAATATAGGCAAGAGAAAGAACTGTTTTGTTTTTGAGTTCTGTATCTTTGATCTTTTTAACGGATTTCATCAGGTCCGTGAAACTTACGGCGTAAGGCAGATAATACCTTTTATCCTCGATTGAGGGGAGAGCCAGATTTATATTGAAATTCGTAATATTGTGGGAACGCAGAAATTGGGCTATCTTTTCTATATCCTCATAATTCTGTTTTGAAATAATAATGTTGAAAGTAAATGATATATGCTTTTCGCCCGATATGTTTTTCAGGGCACTCTTCAGGTCATTAAATGCCTCAGGGTCTCCTACATTTTTTGCCGCTGATTCAGGTGAGTAAAAGGTAACCGGAATTATGATTTCCCTGACATTAAGGCCTTTTAGCCTTTCCAGCAGGTCCTTATCCTTCAGTCCTCTTGCGTGTGTCAGAAGCCTGATATTCCTAAATCCGTATTCGTTGATTTCTGAGAGAATCTCCAGAATATGCGGGTGTTCGAGCGGCTCTACGGCAACGATTTCAAACAGGTTTTTCCTTTTCAGTTTTTTTATATGCGGCCCGATATCCTTTATCACTCTCTCTTTCGAATCGAAAGGGAGGGGGGCATTATACGCCCTCTGGACAATCCGGGTAGTACAGAAAGTGCAGTTGTTAGTGCAGAAATTTCTCAGTACCAGATTCAGTGTGCCGCTTTCCGGGTCTGATTTGATTTCGGTTTTGCCGGCATTTATATCATTGAGTCTTATATCGAAATCATTATTCCTGACAATTATATCCTCTGCCTCCCCGAATTTCTCCAGCAGGTCTTTTAATATGGCGGTTCTTCTCTCTATCGGGAGACCTCTATCAAGCTCTATATACAGATTCTTCAGTTTCTTTTCGTTTTTGTAGTCGTAGACGGATTTGATTCTGTTGAGAAATTTATCCTGATTGATATAGGTCAGTATGCTGACATTCTGAAAACCTGTGTTGAGTAAATTGTCAAGTCCCAGAAGGGTCTTCATACTCGTACCAATGTATGAGAAGAATTTGTCATTGACGGGGAAATTCAGGCTGAAGATTTTTATAAGAATCTCTTTGACCCTGTATCTCGAGAAGATGTAGGGCAGGTTATCGGGGTTATTGAATGTAAGACCCAGCGTCTCGAAAATTATATCGATGCCTTTCGGGGCGAGTCGGTTGGCAATCTCATAGAATTCGGATCTTGTCAGGGGTTCCTCTCCTCTGAATATGACAGTGTCTCCTTCCTTTAATTCCGCATCCGGCATAACGGGTCTGATACGCGAATGAAAATTATAGTTAACATTTATTATCTCCGGTGGTTCGAATCTGATTACGAAATGCATTGTATTATCCTGCCCAGAACCAGTTAAGAAATCTCAGATTGAAAATTGCAAGGAAGAAGGCAAACATAAAAATAATGAATCTTTCGATTCTCCGGTCTTCACAGAGGTCGGATAAATAGTAGAATGCCGGAAAGAGGACAGTCGCAAATCTTATCATCGACATTACCTTTCCGGTTGAAAGCGGCATCAGGACTCCGAACAGGACGAGCATTGAGAGTACAGGGTGGTATTTTTTTAATATCATTATTAATGCAATGACCAGAAAGAAGAGCGAGGTTACAGCCTCCATAAATTTCTGTATATTGACATCATCGCGGGGGAAAGACCAGTTTACCCTGTAAAGTTCTATAAAAGGTGTAAAGAGAGGAAAGACGAAATGCCTTCCCCATCCAGCCTGAAATTTTGAAAATGCAAACGGGTCACCGACCTGGAATTTGAGCATAAGCATAAAGACAATCAGCCCGGAAGGGATGAGCAGAAGGAATAACATTGAAAAGGAGAATTTCTCTCTCTTTCTGATAAGCTGGTAAAAGAGATACAACCCGAATGCAATGAAAAGGATTATTCCGGTCGAGCGGGTGAGCATTGCTGCCATTCCGAAGATTCCGGACAGAAAGTAATTCTTTCTTAAAAAGAAATAAGTACTGCCGGTAATGGTCAGCAGAAAGAGGCCCTCTGTGTAGTAGGCGGACAAAAAGAAGGATGCCGGGAATAAGAGAAGCAGAATAACTGCCCTTTTTGCACGTTCTTCGTCCGTCATTGAGAGGGCAATCAGATACATAAAGAATATTGCAAAGAGTGTAGAGAAATTCGAGATGAGAAACCCTGCCAGAAAATGTGAGCCGACTATATAGCCCAGATATCTCGAGAGATACGGAAAGAGCGGAAAGAATGCCACATCGCTCTGATGACCTTCGATGTAATATCCCCTTTCTGCGATTCTCTTATACCAGCCGGAATCCCATCTGAACCAGCCATCTAAGAAATATCGTTCTTTCTGAGGATATGCCTGATAGTCCTTGTTTGAGTTATTTGTTCTCTCAAAAGTATAACTCATCCCGATAAAGTCAAAGAGAAAGAGCGCACCCCTCCAGACAAGAAAGATAAGCAGTATCTTTAAAAAAGCCTTTTTGAGCGAAATGTTATCTGTATTATCCATAACTTCTGTTTTTATTGCATAACAATTGTTTATAATCAAGAAGGTTTTGATTGATTTGAGGCATTTAAATAATTGAATTTGGTGTCATCGGATATTATATGTAACGTATTCCGGAGGTCGTTATGAATACAGATGATTGTATCTTCTGTCAGATAGCAAAGAAGGAAAGAGATGCCGTTGTCATCTATGAAGATGAATTTACAATGGCCTTTGCTGACCTCTTTCCGCTGATGCAGGGGCACGCACTTGTGATTCCAAAGAGACATTTTACGAATATATATGAACTGGACGAGGAATATGCAGCGCATCTGTTCAAAACCACAGCGAAAGTTGCAAAAGTGATAAAGAGGGTTCTGAAACCGGATGGAATAAATATACATCAGACGAACGAGAAGGCAGCCGGACAGGAGGTCTTTCATCTGCATATTCATATAATCCCGAGATACCTCGGCCAGAGATTATTTGTGATGAATATCGAAAGGAAAAGGGCTGAAAGATCTGACCTGATTCAGACATTTTATCCGGTAATAGAATCCTTGAAATAGCTTTTGAGATTAAATAGATTTACCGATGTCTTTCTGATCATGAATTTTTTAAGGTATATTTTGAATATGCTCTGTCTCAATTCCGGTTACGTTTTAATTCTTTGATATTTTTGAATAAAGTTTGACAGTCGTGAATAATGTGTCAGGAAGAAATCTAAATAATCAGGATATTTCAAAAAGATACACTTACAGTAGTAAGCTCATCTGATAGAGTTTGAATATTTTTTTATCTTATATTCTGAGAACTTACAGGAATTGAATAAATAGAAGAATAAAAAAACAGCGTCAGTTGTTATTCTGACGCTGTTTTTACAAGAAAAATCCTTACTTTCCTGCCGGTGCCTCCGGTGTAGCAGGAGCTGCCGGTGTAGCAGGAGCTGCCGGTGCGGCCGGTGTTGCCGGTGCCGCAGGGGCTGCCGGTGTCTCTACTTTTGGCGTCTCAGGGGCTGCCGGTGCAGCTGCCTTCTGAGATGCACATGCAATAAAGAGTACCAATACGATTACGAGTGCGATGAGTTTCTTCATCTAACTACCTCCTTGTTAGGTATATTAATATAACATTATAAAAATAAATCAAGAATTTTGCAGTTTCATAACGAAAATTACTCCCATTCGATAGTTCCGGGAGGTTTGCTGGTAATATCTATGGCAACTCCGGAGATTTCCTTAAATTTCAATATGGCTTCACTTATGTCCTTTATAACTTCGCCGGGTAAAAATGCCGCCTTTGCAGTCATTGCCCTCTCTGACAGGACAGGTCTTATGACCACCATCTCTTCTCCCCGTTCGTTCAGACTGACCGGTACTATTACAACGGGACATTGCCAGATTTTGTTATATACGCCTCTGTGATGCAGGATACTGTTTACGATATCATCAATCTCCCTTAACAGGTCGAGCCGTTTTTTTGTTATATATGCCTTAAGCGGTTTTGCAGTCCTGATTTTGTACGGTGAAATATTTACAACACATCTGTTTATGCCCTTAATCTTTGCGAGCAAATCTGATGCAATCTCAAATATCTTTTCACTGTATCCGGAATTAAAGAGTACAGGCCTCTCGTATGACCTCAGGTCTGCCTTGACACCGACCGATTTCACCGGAAGTACAATTGCGTCTGTATTAAAAGGTGACAGAAATTCTGTGACGTTCTTCTCTATGCCGGCCATATCCGATAAATCGTCTCTTCCGTCATTGCAGAGAACTCTTACTCCCAAACCGGGGCCGGGGAACGGATGCCTGTTTATGAGGTCTTCGTCAATCCCGAGTCTGAGTCCTATCTCTCTTACCTCTACCTTGTAAAGTTCCGAAAGTGGCTCGACTATTCTGCCTTCTTCTATCATCTTCTGGATAACAGGTACGCGGTTGTGATGAGTCTTGATCGTATCGGCTCTCTTTGTCCCTCCGGTCTCGATTGTATCAGGGTAAATAGTCCCCTGTCCGAGCAGGTAACTGCTGATATCGAGTCTCTCTGCCTCCTTTGTAAAGACATCGATGAAGGTATCGCCTATGATTCTGCGTTTTTTCTCGGGTTCGTAGACCTCCTTTAAGGCATCAATGAATATATTCGAGGCGTCCTTAAAGAAGAGATTCTGCTCAAATCCCAGTCTTTTAAGTCTCTCCAGAACCTTTCTGGATTCGCCCTTTCTCATAAGCCCGTTATCAATGTGCAGAAGTCTCAGCCTTTCTGCCCCCAGAATCTCCTTCAGAAGGACAGCGGCCACCGTCGAATCCACGCCGCCCGATACGAGTAAAAAGACCGATTTATCCTTTACCTGATACCTGATTTTCTCCATCTGCTGTTTAATGAATTCGTCCATCGTCCAGTTGGGAGTGCAGCGGCAGATATTGAACACGAAATTTGCAATCATTTTGTCACCGTTGACTGTGTCGTCTACCTCCGGATGAAACTGGAAGCCGTATCTTTTGTATTTATCCGAACCGATTGCCGCAAATCTGTGAATCTCCTTACCTTCTGCGAGGTATGATATCCCGTATTCCTCGAAACTTTCGCCGACCGCATCCACTGAGTCGAAATGACTCATAAAGACAGATTCTACCTCAGAAAGACCTTCAAAGAGCGGGTGTCCCTTCTTCAATATCCTGAATTTTGTCTCTCCCCACTCTCTCCCGCCGTTGATTACTCTTCCGCCGTAATGCTTTGCTATCTCCTGATGTCCGAAACAGAATCCCAGAATCGGGATATCCAGTTCGTATATCCTTTTGTTGTATTCGGAGTCCTCTCCAAATGACGAGAGTGACGGACTTCCCGATATGATAATGCCTTTGTATCCGGTAAATTTTTCGATAGGGTCGTCCGGCTGTCTTATTTCGGAATAGACGTTTAGTCTTCTTACCTTGGTGGCGATGAGATGTGCATACTGACCGCCAAAATCTATTACTCCGATTTTATCAAACTTCATAAATTCCGCCCTTTTTTACAAAACCGCCAAGAAGCGGGGAGATGAACATCCCGACTGAAGAGGCAGCAGACAAAAAGAGCCCCGATTTTCTGTGGATATCGAGTTTGAGGCCGATGTCTTTCAGTACGGTGGTGCTCTCTTCAATGTCATACGGGAAGATGATTCTGTAAGTACATAGCAGTATACCTAAAAACCCGAGTGATATAAGTATAAGTATTTTGTATTGTTCGAACCTCAGGATATACTGATTGCCTGAAAAGTCGAGAACGATATATGTAAAATATGCAATTGCAATGAAAATCAGATAAAATCCGCCTACATCGAGACCCGGGACAGACCCTTCCTGCGGGACAGAGACCCACGGAAAGAAGGCAAAAATAAACGAGAGCAGGGCACATATAAGCCCGGATTTCTGACCTGTCCCCATATTCCTGAATGCATTGAGCATCTCGTCGAAGGTCTCTCTCAGCTGAACCTCTGCCGTATCTTTGGGTGGAATCTGTTTTGGTGAAGATTTCGGTACAAATGGAGGGGGTTCCTGTTTTTTTGGTGGTTCTCTCTTGACAGATACCGGCTGGGACTTTACAGGTTCGTTCTTTACCGGCATCTGGGGTCTTACATTCTGCCTGACAGGTGGTGGCGGAGCGGGAACTTTTTTGGGCTTCTCCTCCTCGAGAAGTGCCTGTGTGTCAAGAACAGCGTCACAGTTGTCACAGAATATCGCAATGTCATCTACTGATGCGCCGCACTGGGGACACTTTTTCAAATCTTTCCTCCTTTTTGCATTACCGAAACGTAGTAGGATACAGACCTGTTATATGTTGCCTCTGCGCTCCTCGGAAAGAAACAGCCGGGCAGTTCGTTGTTCTTTCTGTGGTAGATAATACATTCGCAGCATTTACCTTTCCGCGGACAGGGTTCGTATGTACAGGTGCAGTTTTTAAGGTTTTTTTCTACGAGACACTCCATTCTTTTACTCCTTTGGTGCAACGATAATCCTGTATTTGCCCTTTTTACCTTTCAGGTAGAAGGTGGCAGCCATTCCGTAACTTGTCTTTCCGTCCAGCATCTTCCAGCCGAGGGACTGTGCAGGCCCGGGATTCAGAAAGAGTGTGTCCGAATATACGCCCTGTTTGATAAGTTTTCCGTCGATTGTATTTGCCTTGCCACCGGCCTCGAGGATATGTCCCATAATTCCGAATTTGATATTCTTTGCCTCTTTTAGGGCATCTGTCAGGTGCTCATCACCCACGTTGCCGGCCTCCCACGCATAATCGATTGCATCCTTACCTTCCAGTTTCATAGGACCATGTGTAATGAGTATTACAGGCTCCTGCAGAGTTTCGCTCTCCTTTACAAGCTCCTGTGCATCCTCCGGTTTGTATGTGCAGGACGATGAACCTCTCGTATATTTTTTATCATAATACCCCGGCAGGCTTATCATATCGAATCCGTCACCGTGCAGTATTCTTATCATATCCATATTGATGATATTGTTGTGCACCTTGCTGAGTTTTCTTATAACCCTGTTGAATTCGGATCTGGAATCATTGTTTCCGACCACGACATAGAGGGGGAGATTGGTCTCAGCAAAGAGTTTCATTATATTTGAAAGGTCGTCCTCCTCGTATGCAAGGTCACCGCCCATAATTATACCTTCAACCTGTTCCTTCTTCCATTCGGATATGAAGAATCTCAGATTTGCCTGTGTGTCCTGATGCCAGTCCTTTATGCCGGAGAGCACACCAAACCTGATCTCGCGTCCCGGTTTTGCCTTCGATTCTATCCTTGCCGTTGAACCTTCGAATATGAATTTCTTATCCTGAATCTGGATTTCGTGAGGCTTTTTGATCTTTTTTCCGAACGGTGCCATACAATACAGCGAATATTTCTCTGTAAAATCCTCCCATGCCGGGAATTCTTCGGGTGAGAGTTCCCATGGTGGTATCAGGTCGTCCGTTTTATTTACCGCCGGGGGCGGGTCTCCCTTCTTCTCTTCCTGTTTCGGGGTATCCTTCTTCTCCTGTTTTGTCTTGGCAAGACCAATTGTTGCGAGTAATAATGCGGTTGTCAGGATTATCAGGAATATTAGTGATTTTCTCAAATTGCACCTCCCGGATATTTTCGGAATACTATTAAGAATTGGTCTTAAAGTCAAATTTTTAAAACCGGTTTTGGTTGTCTGTATTTTTTATTATCCCTGATAAATCTCGGCGGTTTATCGTTTAAAAGAATCTATTTTCTTCTGAGGCTTAAATCCCTTGCCTTTTTGTATAGTATGTTCATCTTTCTGAGCAGTTTTTTCTGTACTTTTTCTGCATCTTCCGATTTCTGGATATAAACAGGCTCTGAAACCACCTGTGTTAATTTGACAGGTATAGGAAGGATTCCCAGTCCCATCAGAAGAGGCACCCCGATATCTTCTGTCTTTCTTCCCGTTTTGTGCAGAATCCATTCGTATATATCGTCGATTCCGTAGCAGAAGGAGAGAATGACCGGTGCACCGCTCATCTGGGCAATTCTGATAAATCCGGTTCTCCCCTCCCAGTTTATCCTGTATTTATCTTCGGGCTTCTTTATACCTTCCCTTGCACCGCCGGGCATTACCATCAGCAATCCGCCTTTATAAAGGATTCTCATAGCGTTTTCCCTGTTGCCGTCCACAATTCCCGCAGAGAGAAAAAATTCCCGTAAAAACGGGACATTGAATATTATATGGTCGGTCAGTCCTCTGGGGAGTCTCGAGAGTCTCGTGAGTATCTCCATCCCGAGCAGAAAACCGTCCAGAGGCAGAATTCCGTGGTTCATAACGATTATGCCGGGGCCTTCTTTAGGGATGTTCTCGAATCCGAAGACCTCGTACCTGAAATAGAGTTTCATTATCCCTGCCAGAAAGATATTCCGGGCAATGAATCTTATATCGAATCTGTCCAGTCTGTTCTCATAGCCTCTTATAAAAGGATACATTGGCCTCTAATCTGTTATTTCGAATGATATTTCAACGGAGTTATTCACATAAAGTGTATATTTCCCTCTGGCAAGACCCGTAATGACATAGGTCTCGCTGTAATCTCTGTAAGTTTCATTGCAGTTTGCGGGGCAGTACTCGGCAATGACATCCACGTAGAGATTATTGCCGAGTTTGTCATATCTGAATTCCTTAAAACTTCTGCATTCGCCGGATATACTCCCTTTGACAATCAGTGTAATTGGTGTCCCGAAAGGTATCTTCTGGTTTCTGGCCGAATTGAATCCGTCAGTCGTTATATCTGCCATACTGAGCGGGGCTACCTCGTCGGTACACCCTGAACCTGTATCCGGACCGGAGCCGGTATCATTTGTGTTTGCCCTGACTACGGAAAAATACTTAATGAGATTATCGTCCCTGTTTATTCTGATTCTGTATCTCCCCTCTGTAAGGCCGGTAATCGTGATGGAGCCAAAATATATTACTTTTTTACTGTTGCATTTTGCATTTAGTTTGCGTTTTCCGTAAACTGTCAGTTCGATATTGTTGGGTGAATCTGATTTTTCGGCATTGATCCGCGCGAGTTCGGAGCAATCGTCATCGAAATAACCATCTATTCCTATCCGCACGGGCTGGGAAATATTTATCTCGCTGTCCACGATTATCCTGTCCACATTTGCCACAAAAGCCTCGTATGCGGATGCCCCGCCGCCGCTGTCACTTGTGATGCAGGCAAATACAGATATAAGCAGGCTGAATACCGTAGTGTAATACCTCATAAATCCTTATACTAATATGGTTTTTTTGCGTTTTAAAGAAAATTCTTGTCATAAGGATGTAGGAAAACAGACAGATTACAGCCGGGTAATATATCAGATATTACAGCCATCGGAAAATCTCCCCGTCAAATATTATGTATTGCAAAAAAACCTGTTTTATGTAATATTTATTCCCGGGATGACCGGAACAATGAATAACCCATTACATACTATGTAATATTTTTATGCCGATTACATATATAATACATATATTTTACCAATCTTTACAAGGAAATATAAATGAATTACAGAAGTAGATTTATCTCTTTATCTCTTTCCGCCGTGCTGTTATGTCTTTTTGTAATCCTTACACACTGCAGTGATGAGGTTGCAGATATATCAGGAGAGGATGCCGTATCTCTTTCGGATACTGCAGAGATAAAAGATGCATATCAGGATACCGGTACAGGTAATGATATTTCAGAGGTGCCGGGCACAAAGGCCTACTTCAGGATTCCCGAAGATAAGAAACCCCAGAATTTCTACTTCTTCCCCTTTCCGTCCGATCTGCTGATAAATTCGGATGGCACTCTCAATATAGATGGTTTTCCGAATCCGAAAAACATTGATTTGCTGAATATATATCTCGAAACCGCAAAATACAACTTTACAGGATTCTCCACTCAGGGTGCAATGTATATCAAGTTTGACGGCAAACTTGACGAAGCCTCCCTCCCGCAGGACACATTGAAAACGACAGAGAAGGACTCACCGCTCTTTCTTATCAATGTTACCGAGAATCAGTACAGGGGTGAGAGAATTCCGCTACTTTTGAGATTCGTCGAAAAGGGAGATAAATATATAAGTTCCAATACTCTCGTTATTACGCCGGAAAACGGTTTTGTCCTGAGGCCCAAAAACAGATATGCACTGGTTCTTACGAGAGGAATAAAGGGTGCGGACGGAAAACCTCTCGGGAGTCTGAAGGAGTTTGAATCTACAAAGTCCGAATCGGAACTCTTAGATGTCAGGCTCGAGAAGGCAAGAAAACTCTATGAGCCTGTTTATGAATATCTAAAAACAGTTGGTGTCAGTAAGGATAACATAGCGGTAATGACGGTATTTACCACGTCGGACCCGGTAAAGGATCTGATAAAGATTCGTGATTATGTCGTAACAAACGGCGAATTCGGATTTAGGGAGATAAAGAAGGATATAAAACTTTCTGCATATTGCGGGATAACAGGTATATTTCAGACATACCAGTTCCAGAAGGGGGCTCCGCCGTATGACAATCCTGACTCGGGAATGTTCGAGTTTGACGAAAAGGGTAATCCTGTAATTCAGTGGAGAGAGGATGTCAGATTCTATCTTACCCTTCCGAATACAGAGATGCCTTCAGAAGGTTTCCCTCTCGTGCTCTATGCCCACGGGACCGGCGGGGACTACAAATCATTTGTCTATGAAGATATAGGAGAGAATCTGGCCGGAAAGGGTATAGCAACCGTCTCATTCGACCAGCCTCTTCATGGTGCAAGAAACACAGGTAACTGGAACGTGGAGATGAAGACCTTCAATATAAACAATATGCTGGCGACGAGAGACAATTTCAGGCAGTCCGCCATTGATACAGTAGTTCTGATGCAGATATTTATGAAAAACAGAATTGCTCCCGAAATCAGCTGTAACGGCAAGGAGATAAAATTCAATAAAGATAAAATATACTTTTTCGGACACTCTCAGGGAGGGCTCACAGGTCCGCTCTTTGCAGGTGTTGAACCGGATGTAAAGGCGGCTCTCTTTTCCGAGGGCGGAGGAAGATTCATTATCTCGGTCTATCAGAAGACGGAACCTATAGATATCCCGGAGGTCGCAAGGACACTCCTTTCGCTCGAAGAGGGAGACTATGATATTGACCTCTTCCATCCTGTACTTAATATCCTTCAGATAATAGCGGACCCGACGGACCCTGCCAATTACGGCAGACTGCTTATTAAAAATCCTGTATGTAAGGAGAGTATCTGCAGACCGAAACATATTTTTATGACAGAAGGGACTATAGACCCGTATACACCTCCGGATGCAATAGAGGTTCTTGCAATGTCTATTGGTGTCAACCCTTACGGCGAGATATACAGGAGCAGGGAGTTCTTTGAAAAATACGGGGTTAAGGCGGTTGATAAAAGCAGTTTACCTGATAATGTAAAGACAGAAGATAAAACCGGGTCTTCCACAGGTGTCCTTGTCCAGTTCAAGGATCAGGGACACTTCCCGGTCTTCTACGATACAAGGGCTATAGAGATGTATAAGACATTCTTCTATAACCTTGCCTACAAGGGAAGGGCGGTCCTCGAAGAATAGGAGGGCTTTTTATGGATGATATTATTTATCGTTTTGGTGTCTCTCTCGAGAAATCCCTGATAGATAAGTTCGATATGCTTATCAGGAGGAGGAAGTATACGAACCGTTCTAAGGCTATTGCCGACCTTATCCGCAAGGAGCTGATTCACACGACGTGGGAGACAGGAGGCAATATTGCAGGGGCAATAATTCTTCTCTACAATCACCACAAACGAGAACTCCTCGCAAAAATGACTGACATCCAGCACGATTATCAGAAGTTCATCGTCTCGACACAGCACATTCATCTCGACCACGACAACTGTCTGGAAATCATTGCGGTTAAGGGGAAGGCAGATGAGATCAATACCCTCGCTGATAAGCTGATTTCGCTCAAGGGGGTAAAGCACGGAGATATATCATTTACATCGTCAAAGGCAATTCCGTAGGTAATTGCCGTTATCTGTTGCTGCTCCCGGATATTTACGGTCAGGCCCGGATACAGGGTGCCTGTCAGGATGAAACTGATTGTCGGAACAGAAGAGAGATTGAGCTGATTATTTTCCGTCAGAAATAAATACTCGTAAAATTTAGAGGTTACAATTCAGCTCCTGATTGAGGCTTATCCTATCAGCTTTTTTATTTCGGTCCGGATTCTGCTATTATCCTATTTTACTTTTTCTATTGCCTTTTGCAGGGCCTCTTCCAGCATCTTCTGCGGAGGCTTTTTTATAAATCCCTTCTCCATCAGGTTCTTTACAACCGACCTTGCCTCTTTTATATCCTTAAGTGTGGTCCTGAATGCCTCGTCCCTCGAAATTTTAATTCTTGCTACACCGTTTTTTATTGCCTCCATAGCAACATCTGCCGCCTCGTATGCAAATACTTCTGTCTCGTCCATCGTCGGCATTATCCTCTCGGGATTGATTCCCTTTTTCTCTGCAAACTTTGCCACGGAATATGCAGCAGTGATTGCCATTTCGTCGGTAATCTTTCTGGACCTGACGAGCAGCGCACCTTTGAGTATCCCGGGGAATCCGAGTGAATTATTTACCTGATTGGGGAAGTCTCCCCTGCCTGTCGCCACAATATATGCACCTGCCTCTTTTGCCGCATACGGATAAATCTCGGGTACCGGATTGGCACATACAAATACAATGGCCTTATCCGCCATCTTTCTGATCCAGTCCTGTTTTACGGTGTCCGGGCCGGGCTTGCTGAGACTTATCAGAACGTCTGCATTCTCCATGGCATCCTCAATCCCGTCTATACACTGCGGATTGGTCTGCTCACAGAGTTCCCATTTTCTGTAGAAGGCCGGGTCGTTCTTTATATCTGCCCTGTTTTTGTGGAGTGCTCCCTTTGTATCGAAGAGGACCATATTTTCCGGATTGCCGCCGGCCTTTATGATAAGACGGGCAATGGTGGTATTAGATGCACCTGCGCCGTAAAATACAATCTTTACCTTGTCTATCTTCTTCCTGACAATTTTTAGCGCATTGATAAGTCCTGCAAGTGTAACGGAACCGGTCCCCTGTGCGTCATCGTGCCAAACAGGTATCTGGCACTCCTCTCTGAGTGTGTCCAGAACCTTATAACACTGTGGCTGGGAGATATCTTCCAGATTGACAGCGCCGAAACTCGGTTCTGCCATCTTGACAAAATCTATTATCTTTTGCGGATTGTGTACTCCGTTCTCATCCCTGCTGTCAATACAGAGTGCAACGGCATCTACACCGCCCAGATATTTCATCAGAAATGCCTTTCCCTCCATTACGCCAAGGCCGCCTGACGGTGTAACATTCCCGTCACCAAGAACTCTTGTGGAGTCCGAAACCACAGCGACGAGATTCCCCCTGTTCGAGAGTTCGAAGGAGAAATCGTTATTGTCCCTTATCGAAGTGGATACAACCGATACTCCGGGTGTGTACCAGATATTGAACCAGTTGAAGCCGTAGATACCGGCCTTGGGAACGGTCATTATCTTCCCTCTGTAGAATTTGTGCAGGGTAAAGGCCAGTTCTTTCAGAAAGATTGTCTGAGCCTTTGAAATCTGCTCCTTGGTAAACTCTTTCGGGAACAGTGACTGAAGATTCTTGAGCGAGAAGTCAATCTTCTTCATAAATTTTCCTCCTTAAAACTCCCCCCGAAGATAAAAAATATTTCTGATAAAAAAGATGTAAGCCGTACTGCACATCGGCTAAAATTCTTAAGGCTATTAAAAGAGAGTGTCAAGAAAATATGGAGAATATTAAAATCGGAATCTTTAAAGGGTCTGCCTTATACGGACTGTAAGAGAGGTGCCAGGTATAATGTGTTGTAACATATTGATTTTATGTAATTATTTGGAGTTATTATCGGGTTTATACCACTTGGGGGGGATAAAAGAACAGTGATACCGGTTTAAGTCAGAGATAAGAAATTTCAAAAATAAGATTGCAAAGAAATATTAGGGAATGAACTTTTTACTTAACTCTGCTAAATTCAGTCAGCTATTAAGGAATCAATCCAGTTCCTTAAATACCTTCTTTATCTTTTTGACTGCAAAGTTGATGTCCTTCTTCCTGATGTTGAGCGGAGGTGCAAAGCGGATTACGTGGTCGTGAGTCTCTTTGCAGAGGAGTCCCTCGTTCATCAGTGCCTCACAGAATCTTCTTGCCCCGCCGGCCTCTTTGTGGAGTTCGAGTCCGATAAGAAGCCCCTTACCTCTAACCTCTTTAATATGGCGGGATTTAATCTTTCTCAGCTGCTCCATAAAATAATTGCCGATTTCATAGGAATTTTCGGTGAGCCTCTCCTCAATCAGTACCTTGAGGGCAACTCTTGCGATATATGCTGCCAGAGGATTTCCTCCGAATGTTGAGCCGTGTTCTCCCCACGTAAAGAGACCAAGGACCTCTTTGTTCGATACGACTGCCGAGACAGGGTACATACCACCGCCCAGAGCCTTGCCGAGTATCAGGACATCAGGTTTTACACCTTCCTCATACTGATGGGCAAAGGGCTTGCCGGTCCTTCCGAGTCCTGTCTGGATTTCGTCGAACATCAGAAGTACGTTGTTCTTTTTACATATCTCGTAGGCCTTCTTCAGAAAACCATCCGGAGGGACATTTATTCCTGCCTCTCCCTGAATGGGTTCAACAAGGAAGGCAACAGTATTGGGAGTTATCGCCTTTTCGAGTGCATCGGCATCACCGAACGGGATTACCTTGAAACCCGGAGTAAACGGTCCGAACTCATCCCTGTAGAGCGGTTCGGTTGAAAATGATATTATTGTAACTGTCCTGCCGTGGAAATTATTTTCGCAGACAATGATTTCTGCATTATAGTGTTTTACACCCTTCTTTATATATCCCCACTTGCGGGCTATCTTGACGGCAGTCTCGACTGCCTCTGCGCCCGAGTTCATCGGCAGCACCATCTCCATATTGCAAAAGTGGGCGAGCTCCTTGCAGAACGGGCCGAGCTGTTCATTATAGAAAGCCCTTGAAGTCAGGGTAAGTTTGTTCATCTGCTCTTTTACAGCCTTTATGAGTTTAGGGTGTCTGTGTCCGTGGTTGAGCGCCGAATAACAGCTCAGCATATCGATATATTTCTTCCCCTCGCTGTCCCATACCCATATACCTTTGCCCTTGGTCAGAACCACCGGAAGAGGGTGATAATTATGGGCACCATATTCCTCGGTTATATCCATAATCTCTCTGCCTGTCATCTTCTGTCTCCTTTATGTGACTTAAAAAGGTTTATCTTAAGAAAGCCTTTTATGCCTGCTGTGCTGTGGCGTTATCCCCGGCCTTCTTCTTTATCCCCTTGTAGTGGTCGGCACAGACCTTGCCATAAACAGCCTTGTTCTTGCATTCCGGCTTGATGCACCAGCTGAATCTCTTCTTGGGGAGTTCACCCCTTCTCCAGCTCTTGTAGTGTGTCGAACAGTAACCCTTTGCTCTGTAGGGGCGTTTGCAACCCTTGACCTTGCATTTCTTCTCTTCTCTCGTCACAGCTAAACCTCCTGTGGTAAAAATTCCCAAAAGGGAGAATCTATCTATTACAACAAGCCCCAAAAGTCAAATAATAAGGTAAAACAAATCTTTTGTCTTGAAATATGCTGAAATTGATATTAAATTCTATCCTCACCTTTTCTGAGGATGAAGATGAGGATTACATATCTGTTAATCTTTTTGATTCTTTCCGGTTGTACCAGAAGCAATGAACTGAATATTATATACTCCTCCGATATGTGGGGGGAGACCTCCCACTGCGGTTGTCCGGGACATCCGACCGGCGGACTTCCGAGAAAGGCGTCTTTTATAAAAGAGGTCAGAAAAGAGCACAACGGGGTCTATTATTTCGAGATAGGTGATGCATTCTTCAGACCCGGCATCAGTCCTGAGCAGGCCAATGCAGAGATTCCCAAAGTTGATATGTATATCGATGTGTTCAGCAAGACGGGACTGGATGTCTTCGTCCCGGGTGAAGTGGATCTGATTCTGGGTGTTGATTTTATAAAGACAAAGACTAAGAAGCAGAAATTCAGAACCGTCCTTTCGAATCTGGTAAAGAAGGGGACGAAGGAGACGGCATTTGACAGGACATTTACTGACAGCAGATACGGAAGAAAGATATGCGTCTTCTCGCTGATTTCACAGGATTTATACAAGAGTGATGATTATGAGGTACTCGAACCTGTATCTATTGCAAAGGAGATACTGAAGGAATTCGGAAAATCGGGGTGTGAGTTCAATATCCTGCTCTCACATATGGGATACAGTACGGATGTCAACTTTCTGAAGGATATGGCTGATTCAGGACTTAATCTTCTCATTGGCTCTCACGATGGCGGCTGGATGAGTTCACCGAGAAAAGACGGGAATGTACTTACGGTTTACGGTTACCGGAGGGGTCAGGCCGTTGGCCACATAGGTTTTATCGGTTCGCTTAGTGCAAAGAATATGAAGGATGCTACCCAGAGCGTGGAGAATAAGGCAACGATTGCAAAGTTCGAAAAGGAACTTAAGAGGGTGATAGCTCCTGCAAAGGATAAGGACCCGGAGGAGTTTTTCAAAAATGATTCGACCACACTTGTCAGGATAAAGATGCTAAAGGAGCAGATAGCAGAATTAAAGAAAGATACGGAGATGAATTTCAAGCCACCTTATTATTTCAACAGGGTGGTTGCGATGGATACTGCCTTTGAGGATGATAAGGAGATCGAGAAGATTGTAAAAGAGGCAGAGGCAAAGATAAAGAGGTAAGGTATTTATGAACAGACTGAACGTCGGCGGACAGGCGGTAATTGAAGGTGTAATGATGAGAAGCCCGAGGGCTTTTGCCATCGCCGTCAGAAGGCCGGATAATAAGATAGAACTATCGGTCAGGAGATGGGTCTCTCTCTGGGAGAGGTGGAAATTTCTGAGGGTTCCTTTTATGAGAGGTTCGGTAGTATTGCTCGAGACCCTCTTTAATGGAATTTCAGCCCTGAATTTCTCTGCGAAAGTCAGTATGCCGGAAGAGGATAAGGGCAAAAAGGAATCGGATATTGCCATAATCTTTACAATGATAGTAGCCTTCGGCTTCGGACTTCTGCTCTTTGTGGCACTTCCGCACTATCTAACGATTCTCTTCTCGAAGATTGCGGGACGGGAACTCGATGTCTCGAGTATTCTGTTTCATATTGTAGACGGCATTATAAAAATGGGGATATTCCTTCTGTATCTCTACCTGATTTCCCTGATGAAGGATGTGAGAAGGGTCTTTATGTATCACGGTGCAGAGCACAAATCCATATTCGTCTATGAGAAGGGTGAGGAACTCTCTGTCGATAATGCGAGAAAATATCTTACATTTCATCCGAGATGCGGGACGTCTTTTCTCCTGATTGTAATACTGGTCTCGATTCTGGTCTTTGCTGTAATCTTCCCTTTCGTGCCTGAATTAATGGTCAATAAATGGCTCAACAACGCTGTTATGGTCATAATAAAAATCTTTCTTATGTTTCCCGTTGCCGGTATTTCATATGAATTGCTGAAGTTTTCTTCGAGATATCAGAACAATCCTCTTCTGAAGGGATTAATCTATCCGGGACTTCTTTTACAGAGAATAACTACACAGCCGCCTTCCGATGATATGCTGGAAGTGGCTATCATCTCGATTCTTGCAGTGCTTAAGGAGGAGGAGAATCCGCAAAACGATACAAGAGTCCTCACTTTCGATAATCTGGAGGACTTCAGGACGAGATATCTCGGCATTCAGCAGACCGCCGGTGGCCATTAGCGGTATCAGGGCAGACGTAAATCTGAGGGCAGATAACCACAAACGAGGTATTGTGTATGTACGATAAACTACTGGAGATTGAAAAGAGATTCGATGAGTTGTCAGCAAGGATGACAGAGCCGGCCGTCATAGCCAACAGGCCGGAATTCGAGAAGATTGCAAAGGAGAGGGCACAGCTTGAACCCATAGTGGAGAAGTTCCGACTGCTTCAGGGTAAGACAAAAGAGCTTGAAGAGGCTAAGGAGATGCTCTCTTCACAGGAGACAGATATTAAGGAACTCGCCAGACAGGAGGTCGAAAAGATTACATCGGAGCTGGAAAGACTCAATGAGGAGATAAAGGTACTGCTTCTCCCCAAGGACCCGAACGATGAAAAGAATATTATACTCGAAATACGTGCAGGTACAGGCGGGGAGGAGGCTTCGCTCTTTGCCGGAGACCTGTTCAGGATGTATTCCAAATATGCGGACTCCAAAAAATGGAAGGTCGAGGTTCTCTCGATGAATACCACCGGGCTCAAGGGTATCAAGGAAGTAATAGCAATGATATCCGGCAACAATGTCTATTCCAATCTCAAGTATGAGAGCGGTGTTCACAGGGTCCAGAGAGTTCCGGTAACCGAGGCGTCGGGCAGAATCCATACCTCGACTGCGACGGTTGCAGTCCTGCCCGAGGCGGACGAAATAGACGTGAAGATAGACGAGAAAGACCTCGAGATCGAGGTCTGCAGGGCCTCCGGTCCGGGAGGGCAGGGTGTCAATACAACTGACTCGGCCGTAAGGGTAGTCCACAAACCGACGGGTATAGTGGTCAGCTGTCAGGACGAGAGGTCACAGCAGAAGAACAAGGCGAGGGCCTTAAAGATTCTGAGAGCGAGACTCTTCGAGATGGAGAGGGAGGCGCAGGAGAAGGAGATAGCAAATGCCAGAAGGAGTCAGGTAGGGAGCGGTGAGCGGGCAGAAAAGATAAGGACATATAATTTTCCGCAGAACAGGGTAACCGACCACAGAATAGGTTTTACATCCCATAAACTGGATATGATTCTCGACGGGGATATTGACGAACTGGTAATTGCACTCAGGACATATTATCAGGCAGAGGCACTGAAAAAAGGCGGGGAATGAGCGGTCAGATAAAAAAAGGTACTGTTCTATCTGCCCTTATGTGGGCGGCCTCGGAGCTCAGGACTGCCGGCATTGAATCATCCAGACTCGATTCCGAACTTCTGCTCTCCGAGGTTTTGGGACTGAGCCGCGTCCAGTTATATATAAATTATGACAGGCCAATGAATCAGGACGAAAAGGAGAGATTTCTGGCACTTATAAAGCGGAGGCAGAAGAGAGAACCCGTCGCATATATACTCGGCAGAAAGGAATTTTTTTCGCTTCAGTTCTATGTTGACAGGAATGTGCTCATCCCAAGACCGGAGACGGAATGTATGGTAGAATGGATACTCAGTAATGCCGGACTGAATGAAGAGAGCAGATTGATTGATGTGGGTACAGGTTCAGGCTGTATTGCTGTCTCTGTTTTGAGGAATTCGTCTGTAAGGGAGATTTTTGTGTCGGATATATCGCAAGAGGCACTTGCCGTGGCAGAAAGAAATCTCAAAATACTGTGTCCGGATAAAAAATATTTTGCGATAAGATCATCTCTGTTCGAAAATGTCCGGGATTCAGGTTATGACCTGATTGTGAGCAATCCTCCATATATAAGAACAGAACTTCTGAAATCCCTGTCGCCTGATATAACCGAGTTTGAGCCCAGAATAGCACTCGACGGAGGAAGAGACGGGAATGAGATAATACTTAGACTGATTGAAGAGTCACATAGATATCTAAGAGATAAGGGGCTTCTTGTCTTCGAACATTCAGAAGAGTTCGGATTGAGGGAGGATATCCTGAGAGACAGGTTCGGGGTGGTTTTTCTGGGGAGGGACTATTCGGGCAGGCCCAGATTTACGGTACTGAAAAAGTTATAGAAAGTCTTTTCTTCTTATTATCTCTCGAAATAAAGTCTCAGATCCGACAGAGAATTAATGATATAATCCGGATGCAGACCTTTGATATTTGCGGAGATATTTTTCAGCCAGAAGACTTTGATGCCGGATGCAATTGCGGCCTCGACCCCGGAGCGCGAATCTTCGACTATGATGAGTTCCTTTGCATTAAGTCCGAGGAGTTTTCTGGCCCTTATAAAAATCTCCGGATCAGGTTTTGATTTTCTTATATCGTCTGATGTAACAATAACATCGAAAAACCTATCTATGCCGAATCTCTTTAATGCCTTTTCAAACAGCCTCTTCGGGGTGGAGCTTGCAAGAGCGAGTTTTACTCCCTTTCCGAAGAGATATTCGAGTATCTCACAGGCACCCGGAACGGGTTCTATTATATTGTCATAGAATTTCTTCATCAGGTTCTCTCTCTTTTTCAGCAGTACCTCCGGTGATGTTTCTATTCTATGAATTCTGCATATCTCTGCTATGGAAAGCGAAGGTGCAAGACCCATTATGATATTTTTGACTTCGGGAATGAATCTCTTCCCTTCCTGCTCTACTATAATTCTGTCGGCACTATCCCAGAAAGGTTCGCTGTCTGCAATAACTCCGTCAAAATCAAAGATAACTCCTTTTGTCTTCTGTGCTGATAAATTTTTCACGGTACCTACCTCTTTAATCAGAGAAGAAGCCTTTATCAGTTCTTTTTAGGGCAATAATCCTCTATGCAGATATCATATTTGTCCCTTACGTTTATTATCCACATTGAGTTTTTGCTTCCGAAATTGAGTTCGGTAAGTATTCCTCTGACATAGGAGAAGCTCTTCCCGATATATTGTGCCGGGTCGAAATCGGATACGTTGTCTCTTGATATTACAAGGAATGTGGCAGAGGCCGTTACGTCATTAAGCCTTACCTTATACTGTCCGTAATCCGTGTATGTACTTCTGTCATAGGCCGATTCGAACATATTCATAATTGTTGCATTCTTTATCTCCACAAGAGAGGATTCCAGTGATTCCATCAGTATTTTGTCGTACGTCGTCTCTGTCTTTAGCTGGTATGGTTCGATTATGTTCTTCTTTTCATAATCTTTAAGCTCGTCCACACAGATTTTGCAGAGAAGCGAATCCGAGGTCTTGCAGTCGTCGTACGAAATCCAGTCAGGGAATGTTATCTGGGTATCGCCAAGATGTTCCTGAATACCTCCGGTCAGCTGACAGATCATCTGATATCTGTAAACCCCGTAAGGTCTCGAAAAATTGTACACAAAGAGTGATGGGGGAGGTGTTGTCTGGGAGGCGAGGTCCGTAACATAGAAACCCGAATTGGTAACAGCTGTTATAACCATCCTGCCTATATTGTTCTTCTGTCCTCTGATATTTACCCTGTAACCTGTCATACTGCTTCCGAAAGGCGGTTCTTCAGCTGTGCTGTTCTGGATATCGGAAATGGAAGGATTCCTAAAATAGATCTCATCTGAAGAACCTGTGGCATAACTTGGTTCGTCACCCGTATCGTCCACTACCATCAGATGTGCCTTCCCGTATACGCCGGAAAGTTCGATTGTCTCCTCGTTCGAAAGACCGTCAGTTATGTTGATGGTCTTAATAAAATTACTCTTCCCTCCGAAATTGAGGTATAGAGATATCCCTTTGGTAATTATGAAGGGGTCCTGCCCTTTGCTGCCAAGGGCCTTTGCCTGGAATACAATCCTGTTTGTATCTGCCGGCAGGAGTTCGCTCTCTGACCCGAGATTCTCAGGTGACAGAATCTTTAACTGGAATGACTGCAGACCGCTGTCGATGCCGATTTTCTCGGTCGAGCAGCCAAATATAAAAACCAGAAATACCGAAATAAAAATATAATGGTAAAACCTATTCATTTTTGACCTTTATTCTCTCGCCTTCGGACAATTTGCTGAAGTTTATACAGGGGACCTGTTTGTATATACTTTTAAGTTCCTCGTAGGATTCCCTGAGTGTCTTTGCGGTATTCGGGTCCAGACTGTTGAAATCATCATCCGTACATACAGAGAAGGTCTGGATATAGTCCTTGAGTGTATCCCTCAATGAGACCTTTGTGTTGTATTTCGTGGTATTCCTTTTGAGCATCAGAAATCCCGAACCTCCTCCTGCAATATAATCATTGGTTGCGAGTTTGTAACTGGATGAGGGGTCAAGGGGTTTTCTGCATCTCTTGTCAACTGCACAGAATTCTCCCTTTTCACAATCCCCGTCTGCATTACAAAGAAGTCCCGAACCTCCGATACCGACGTTTTCTGCCTTCTTCTTGGTGCAGTTCATTACGAAGGATATACCTGAGACCTGAGCTTGTGTCTTGCATCCGCGGTCTGCGCTCCTTCTTGATATATAGTCCAGAGTCTCCTGCACCTCGGCCCCCGAGAGATACATTATGGTAACGGTATTTTCAAAGGGGAATACGTTGTAGAGGTCTTCGATATTAATCAGCCCCTGTTCAAAATCAGTTCTGATACCGAGCGAATTGGTAATTGCAAACTCTGCCTCGACCCTCTTTCTGACTCTCATTGCATCTGCGACGAGGTTACCGAGTTGTGAGTCGCCTCCGTTGGCATTAAATCTTCTGATCTTGGAGAGAGAGAAGGCCACAGGTCTTGTAATCTGCATCTCGTCGTAGAGCTTTATTTTATACGGTTCGAGCTTCTTTACGATCTCGGCATCTTCGGGGACAGTGCTGTCGACAGGGAAGATCTGATGAATGTAATCCTTTATTTCGCCGTCTCTTACAATGATATCGAGCCTCCCGACGAATTTTGCAAAGGCACCGTCGTGACAGATAATTACATCCCTGCCATCCACATCCTTCAGGACTTTCGGCGGGTCAGTAACTATATGCAGGTGACCTCCTAAAATGAGGTCGATATTTCTGACGCCCGGAACTTTATACTTGACCCATCCGTCCTTGTGCTCGAGGTCGGGATTATCGGATTCTTCTTTAAGCGGGGTATTCGGGTCTTCGTACTGGATTGGATTCTTGTCCTCGAGTCTCACCCAGCCTTCGGGTGGTTTCTCTCCTTCTTTGAGCCAGGTCTCATAACCCTGCACTATCTTGACGTCGTGACTGAGTCCCATATGTGAAAGGACTATTACGAGGTCCACCCTATCCTTTATTTCATTTACATACCTTGTGAGGGCTGTGTATGTATCCACAGGCGTAATTCCGCTTGAGTTGCCGCCCTCGCCGATTGAGTACATTGAGTCAATATCGCCCATTCCGATTATTCCGAGCTTAAGCCCCTCTACATCGACAATTGTATATGGTGATACATATCTTCCGAGTTCGCTCTTCTGCTGGACGCCTATATCGAATATATAATTTGCGGCGAGCAGGGGGAAGAATCCGTAATTCACATACTGGGTCTGAAGATTCTTTACACCGAGGTCAAACTCGTGATTTCCTATTACCATAGCGGCAGGTTTGAGTTCGCTCAGGAGTTCAAATTCCACTTCTCCCTTGAAGAGGTTGAATACGGGTGCACCCTGAAAGATGTCGCCCGAGTCCAGATATACGGCCCTCTGGGCCTTCTCCCTCTCCCTCTTTACGATGTGGGAAATCCTTGCGAAACCTCCGAACGGTCCCTTCTCAGGGTCAAGTCCTAAATCCTCGTCTGTAGTAAGAGGTATATACTTGTATGGGAATAATCTCGAATGAATATCACTTGTGTGAAGTATTGTTAGTCTTATGTCCTGTCCCTTCAGGTTATATGGTTCCCTTTCCTTGACACTACAGGAAGTCATTATAGAAATAAAGATAAAAGAAAAAAGGCATAAATAAGCCGACTTTCTTACAATAGCAGTACAGAAAATATCCGTCATAAATATTCTGATATACCTCGCTGTATTAAATCTCCACAATTTCAGCGTCCATTTTTTCCGTATCCAGAATTGCAAGTGTGGATTTGCCGTAAACGTATCCGCAGAGTTCACCGGGGTTAATATAGAGCTGGTTCTCTTTTCTGCTGACAGATGCCTGATGAGTATGTCCGCAGATTACTATATCACGCCCCGGAATAACTCCGTCTTCGGAAGCAATGTTGATATCGTGTGTTATATATACGCTTTTACCTCCGAGATTCAGTTCATAGGGAGGCTCCTGGATTCTGCTCTCGGAGACAAGTGTGAGTCCCTTCTTTTCGCCGTCGCAGTTTCCGAATACTCCTATCCAAGGGCAGTCCAGCTCCTTGAACAATCTGACCGCGAACGGTGCCACATAATCTCCGGCATGAATAACCATATTGACTTTTTTTTCGTTAAGAAAAGCGATAGCCTTTCTTATTGCTGGTACATTGTCGTGCGAATCTGAAATAATTCCGATAATCATCTTTCCTCTCCGCAGGAAAACCTGACTTAATGTATCAGATAAAAAATATTTTTCAAATAAAAATTTATATTTACATCCTATTATTAAATTGTTAAGAATGCATTGCCTTTTGGCGAATATATTGTTAAGGACTCAGTAGATATGACTCTGATAATCATAATTGTGATAATGGCTCTACTCTTTGACCTCCTAAATGGAATGAATGATGCCGCAAATTCAATAGCTACCATTGTCTCAACAAAGGTCCTCAAACCGAAACAGGCGGTCCTTATGGCGGCCTTCTTCAATTTTGCCGCACTTTTTGTCTTCGAACTCAAGGTGGCCAATACGATAGGCAAGGGAGTTGTTGACCCGAATATAGTTACTCTTCCGATGATAGCAGTAGGATTGATAAGTTCCTCATTCTGGCTCTGGCTTACAACATTTCTGGGGATACCGATATCAGCCTCACATTCCCTTGTAGGTGGTCTTATTGGTCCTGCCCTTGTCAAAGGCGGAATGACAGCGCTTAATAGTTCCGGAATAATCAAAATCGTATTATTCATTTTCCTGTCTCCGCTTCTTGGATTTGTTCTCGGATATATGCTTATGATAATCTCTTATCTGTTTGTGCGGGAAAAGTCTCCGTTTAAGGTTGATTTTATTTTCAGAAAACTGCAGCTTCTCTCAGCCTCACTATTTAGCCTTTCTCACGGCGGCAACGATGCCCAGAAAACAATGGGCATAATAGCAATTGCATTATATTCGGGTGGACTTCTGGGAGATAAATTCTATGTTCCGTACTGGGTAGCAATTGCTTCATATCTGACGATTGGTATCGGAACATATATGGGTGGCTGGAAGGTGATCGAGACAATGGGGCATAAGGTCACCAAACTCAAACCGATCTCCGGATTCTCGGCCGAGACATCAGCAGGACTCTCAATAATACTGGCATCGGTTCTGGGCGTCCCGATCAGTACGACTCACACAATCGCAGGAAGTATTATGGGTGTCGGTACGATTCAGAGGGTTACAGCGGTCAAGTGGGGGCTTGCAGGAAGGATATTTATTGCCTGGATAATAACCATACCTTTTACGACAATCAGTTCTGCGCTCCTCTTTGCACTTTATCAGTATCTTTTCTAAGATCTCATCAGTTTACTTCAATAAGCGGTTCCGGGTATCAGTTGCGTTTTAACTCATTGATTTTATTGGAAATATCCGGTGCCAGTTATATCTTTTTAGTGATTATTTGTGCGGTTGGTCTTTTACAATCCGGAAAATGCCGGCAGGTCGTAATTCGTCGTAATTCAAGGTGTGTTTAATATTTAAGCAATATTAATATGGCCAAGGGCATTATATATTATGGTTTTTGCCGCAGTAATCCACAAATAGTTCGTAGTATGAAATTATGTATTATATTATTACTATAAAAGTCAGATTTGGTTATTAGGTGTTTCTTCGGATACCGTATCTGTATTCCTGCAGAGCATCTCAATAATTGCAAAGGCCGGTAAAAAGTGATTTATAATATTCTCCTTCTCCTCGTCAATTTTTATGTTTCTCGTTATAATGACCAGATTGCCAACAAGATTATCTCTAAAAACAAACCCGCCTGCATAACATAGTAACGGGCCAAACATTTCATCTATGAATATAACTAGTGGCTCGGGAAAACCCTTTAGAGCTGCTTCCTCTAATCCCCCGGGAATCATCATCAGCCTCCCTTGCAGCAGAGATAATTCGACGAATTTATCATTCAGCGAGAGATTCTTACCTGTAATCCCTATGTTACCCATTTTCATCATTGTCTCTACGATATGATTCAGACCGGAGATGGCTTTAATCTCAAGCGTTTTTCTGTCTGGATAATATCTGTTTATGTTTACAAAGCTTTTATTGACAAGAAGGGAGACAATATCTGCCTCTGCCTGATATATCTCTTTATCAGAAAACTTACCGGACAAAAGAACATCACACAATTGTATGAACTTTTCTTTTATCTCTGAATATGAGGGACTATTCAGCAGGACCAGCACTTTGTCCCTATGTGATATTAACTCTTCCCGATAATCCATGAATATCATATTGAGTCTCTGAGTTCTATGCCGGAATATTATTTAATAATACAGAAAATTCAACAAAAATTTAGTTAATAAATACATACAATATGGGTGTGTAACTGCAACGTCAAAATGTTACATTTCTGCAAAATTAAAATGTTACATTTTTCGGCTTCATTGATTTTCATATAACTGCCTCACTATATTCTTTTACTATCCCTGATTTTGTTTTGCAAAGTCTTTTTCCTTTGT
>DYEF01000049.1 GCA_020725805.1 Bdellovibrio sp. | reverse complement strand
CTGATAACCGCTTTTACATATCCCCACATTCTTTGTCTCAGGCGCTCCCCCGTAGCACTCCCTTACCGACCCTATCGAACACGGACACCCCTCATCCACATTCCCGTTGCAGTTGTCATCCGCATTATTACCACAGAGCTCGGCAGATTTCGGGAGTATCTCTCCCTCACACCCGCTCCATTCCCCTTCGATACAGTATTTCTTCCCTTCTCTGCATATACCTACATTCTTCGTCTTTGCAGGACCTGAATAACAGCTCTCAACGGAGCCGTGTTTACAACCTGTGCTGCTTCCGTCAGGACCTGTACTCCCGTCTTTGCTGATATTGATATCTCCTGTGACATCACCGCCTGCGGAATTATCCGTAGCAGTGGAGGTGCACCCAACAACCATAACAAGGAATAATATAAAAAGTAAAAATCGTGATTTCATGACATACCTCCGGCTTACAACTATCATTATAATATTTGTGAAAGTGAAAAGCAAACTTAATAGATATAGACAGAAAATATTTGCCGGGGTATAAACCTTTATTGCCCTGACTGAGACCACCGAAAATACAGATATCCGTCTCTTCCTTTTCCGCAGGTAATTGTAATACCGAATTTACTGAATTTTTTACTTGAATTAAGGTATGCAATCTGATAATTAAAACCTGAATGTTTTATCCATTGGTGGTAAGGTAACATATGTTTAATCCCCAGTTAGTTCTACACGAAAAGGAATATGAGGCAATAAAACTCATATGCGACCGGCTGTTCAGGGAATCAAACTCCAAAATAGTCTTCATCGTCGATAAAAACGGGCAGCTGATCGCAGTCTCCGGGGATGTATCCAGAATGGACACAACTTCACTCGCATCACTTACGGCAGGGAATGTGGCAGCCACCGGCGGACTTGCCAAAATTCTGGGTGAGAAGGAATTCTCGGTCCTCTTTCATGAGGGAGAGAACGATTCCGTTCATATTTCACTGATCGGGGCACGGATGATTCTGGTTGTAATATTTGACAAAAGGACCAATCAGGGACTTGTGAGACTAAAGGTAAAGAAGTCCACCGAGGAGCTTATCAGGATATTCGATGCCATATTCTCCAAAACAGAGAAGGAGAAGGATTCACAGGGGGCTATAGATATTACCGAAGGGGATATAGACAAACTCTTCGGAGATTTTTAATTTTTAGGTGCTAATATATGTCTTTTATAAATTATTCAGCTCGTGAAATTAATTGCAAAATTGTCTATTACGGACCCGGTCTCTGCGGAAAGACAACGAATCTTCAGTATATCTACGCCAAGACCAACCCTTCGGCAAAAGGGAAGCTCATATCACTTGCCACCGAGACCGAAAGGACCCTCTTCTTCGATTTTCTGCCGTTGTCTCTTGGCGATATCAAGGGTTTCAAGACGAGATTTCACCTTTATACGGTCCCGGGACAGGTATTCTATGACGCCTCGAGAAAACTTATACTCAAAGGCGCCGACGGAGTAGTCTTTGTTGCGGACTCCCAGATCGAAAGGATGGAGGCAAATCTGGAATCACTCGACAACCTAAAGATAAATCTCAAAGAACACGGATTCGACCTGGACAAAATGCCGTTTGTCATTCAGTACAACAAACGCGACCTCCCCAACGTAATGCCTGTTGCAGAACTCAGAAAGGCACTAAACTACCGCAATGTACCTGATTTTGAGGCGGTGGCATCAAAGGGCGTGGGGGTCTTCGAAACGCTCAAGGCCATAGCCAAACTTGTCCTTTTGGAACTCAAATCAAGATAAATAGATTCAAATATAAAGCTCTTATTACTGACGCCATATATTAACAGTAAATTTACTTATTCTGTGCTGCATTTCTTTACCAAAAAGCCTTTATTCATTGACATAGTAAAACTTATACTCTATACAAAAGCCAATGATTTTCAGGCTGGTGTCAAATTATTCAGCAAATAACAAATACAGGGTGGGGGATATTTTTCGGAGGTTTTTATGGAAAAAATATTCCCGCAGGATATAGAGAATCTGCTCTCGAAGATCGAAAGCAGGGTTATACCCTGTGAGCCCGAGACTCTGGGCAGGGTAATCGAACATCTGATTAATATGAAAGATTGTGACGAGTACAGAAATATCAGAAGAAGAATCGAATCAATCCTGATACAGGAAATAAAGGGATTAGCCGCTCCCGAAAACTCTGAAAAGGTATTCCAGCTCTTTGCCGCTGAAGAGATGGAACTTCTGAGCCGCACAGGCAAAGACGAACTGACCCTCTCTGTTATTCCACAGAACACATCTACCAAAGTTGCGGTATACAGAGGAACCAGTACTCTGATAAAGGAGGATATCCCACTCCCGGTTCAGCAGAACACAGATGCCGATTTCAGGGTAAATCAGATAAGAACACTTCTTGGCAACAACAGAATTTCGCTTGAGATGATATCGGGAATAGCGGTCAAGGGAGGATATCTGCATCCGGCAGAGGGCGGGACATTCCTTGTAGACGAGGAGATGATAAAAGATACCCTGAATTCCCCGCTGGAACATCCGTCAAATCTCGGTATAATCATAGGCGAAAGACTCAGGTCGAGAAAGAGTGATATACTACTTACCACCACTGACCCGGTATCCACGGATGAGATGCTTGATGCAGAGAGGATGCTCGGTGTATTCGGTTATTTCAGAAAGGGTTCAGGGGCACATTATCTGAATCACCGCAGTATTGCAAAGATACTGTGTGGTCTTACAGGGAGAAGATACGAGGAGAGTATCTTCATCACAACTCACGCAGGAGGAGGAATCTCCACGGCAAGACACCAGAGCGGAAAAATCACTGCTGTGATGAATGCCTTTTCGGATATGCCGGGTTCCAACAGGGCCGGAAATATTCCGATAGAAGTTGTTCTGGAAGAGATCAAAAACGGCAGAATCTCAGTCGAGGAACTAAAAAGACTGATATATAACGAAGGCGGTCTTCTGAGTCTTGCCGGCACAAATGATTTCAAAACCCTTCTGGACTTCAGGGATATGGGTTCGAGCGATATCCAGAGACAGAAGATAAACCTGATAATCAGCTTCTTTACCAGAGCCATAGCCAAATCAGTAATGACAGTCGCGGCAGAGAAGGGACTCCCGTTTATAATTGCAGTCTCTGGCGGTCTATCCCGTTCGGATGAGATTATGAGGCTTATTTACGAAATGATACACCTGAATGTCCCCGTTATACCTTTCTGCGAGACATTTGACCTCGAACTGCTGGCAACTGAAAACATACTCTCCCGTGTAAGACCCGAAAGACTGCAGGATTATTCAAAGGAGAAACTTATCTTCAGCCGCAATATCGCAAATATCAGGAAGACGCTGGATGCAAAACTCTTCGATGCACCGGTACTGAGAGTCAAGCCGCAGATGCCGGCGAGATGCATCAATGACATTATATTTATGGCAAAGGAGCAGGCTGCAAAATACGGATGTCCCCGCATAGGTATAGTAGGAGGAAACAACGAAGAGGCTATAGAGGCCGCAAATCTTGCAAACTCAGAGGGGAGATTCAGAATTGCAAAGTTTCTGCTTATTGGCCCGTTTGCCGAGATATCGCAGATAGCATGGGATTATGATATACTCATCGACAACGACAACTTCACTATCGTGGACGCCGAGAATCCCGTAGAAAAGTCTATGTCCCTCTACAAAAACGGCGTGGTAAATATGCTCATGAAGGGAGCAATAATGACAGAGCAGATTATGCGCTCCTTCATTGAGACTACCAAATCCATGCTCTCCCCTGACGAAAAGGTCTTCCTCTCGCATGTAGGTGTATTCGAAGTACCGGCATATCCGAAACTCCTGCTCATATCAGATGCCGCAATAAATCCCGCCCCGAACAAGAACGCCAAGAAGAAGATTATCCAGAATTCGGTATCGGTTGCAAAGGCTCTCAACATCAAATGCCCGAAGATTGCAATAATCTCTGCGGTCGAAAAGGTCAATCCCTCTGTCCTGTCCTCCGTCGAGGCAAAAGAGATAGCAGATGAACTGTCGGGTAGCAGCGAATTTATAATCGAAGGCCCGCTATCGGTCGATGTGGCAATAAATCCGCGCATCGCAGAGGAGAAGAAATATCAGGGCAGAATCAGAGGCGACGCAGACATTCTGATTATGCCTGACATCGAGGCGGGGAATATCATCTACAAAACCCTGACAGTTTCCAGCCACGCAAAGATAGCCGGAGTAGTCGTCGGGGGAAAAGTACCGCTGATTCTGACATCCAGAGGAGATACATCACAGAGCAAACTTGCATCGATATCGCTCGGAATCCTACTATACACTCTTATGAACATCAAGAAGACATAACAAGGGAGCATAAAATATGGTTTTGGAAAAATACAGAGAGAAGATCAGGACACCGGAGGCCATTGCGGAACTGATTGAACCGGGTATGAGAATCTTTTTAGGCTCCGGTGCGGCAGAGCCCCGAACCGTCATAGGTGCAATAAACGAGAAGATCAGATACACCGAGGATATGGAGATTCTGCACATCCTCACACTGGGACTCACACCATACGAACAGGAACCCTTCAAGAAGAATGTAAGATACTCGGCACTCTTCATCGGTCCTACAATAAGAGACGCCGTTCAGCAGGGAAGAGGTGATTACATACCTGTATTTCTCTCCGAGATTCCCGACCTCTTCAAGAAGAACAGGATCAAGATTGACGTTGCCATTATATCCGTTGCCCCTCCCGACAAATACGGATTCTGCAGCTTCGGTGTAAATGTAGACATCGTAAAGGCCGCCGCCGAGAGCGCAAAAATTGTAATAGCAGAAATGAACAGACAGATGCCACGGACCCTTGGCGATTCATTCATCCACATCTCACAGATTGACTACATCGTAGAAACAGATATGCCGCTCATCGAACTCAAACATCCGAAGCCAAACGAGATTGCACAAAAAATAGGGAAAAACGTTGCAAAACTCGTCGAGGACGGGGCAACACTGCAGGTAGGAATCGGCACAATCCCCGATGCAGTTATGCAGGAACTGAAAAACAAGAATGACCTCGGCGTTCATACGGAGATGTTCTCGGACGGGATTATAGACCTTATCGAAAACGGAAATATCACCAACAAACTCAAGACCCTCCACAAGGACAAAGTCATTGCCTCCTTCTGTATGGGAAGCAAAAAGCTCTATCAGTTCGTGGACAATAATCCGATTATAGAATTTCACCCGATCGAATATACAAACGACCCGTTCATAATCGCCCAGAATGACAAGATGGTCTCGATAAACGGGGCGATTCAGATAGACCTCACCGGTCAGGTCGTTGCAGATTCAATAGGCTATTACTTTTACTCCGGATTCGGCGGACAGGTAGATTTCATAAGAGGGGCCGCAAGGAGCAGGGGTGGTAAACCGATTATCGTAATGCCGTCCACAGCAAAAGGCGGAACCATATCCAGAATAGTCTCGAAACTTCCGCCGGGTGCAGGCGTTGTTACATCGAGGGCAGACGTTCATTATGTAATTACGGAATATGGTGTCGCCTACCTACACGGGAAGAATATAAGAGACAGAGCCATGCAACTGATAGCCATTGCACATCCCGACTTCAGGGATAAACTTCTGGAAGAGGCAAAGGAACTCGGCTTTGTACCGAAGGACCAGCTGCCCCTTACACCTATGGGAAAATACTATCCGCAGCAGTACGAAAAATATGAGAAATTCGGAGACATTACTGTATTTTTCAGGCCGATAAAGGCGACCGACGAACCGCTCGAGAGGGAATTCTTCTACAGATTATCGGATGAAACCATCTATTTCAGATTCTTCTCATATCTCAAGGCCCTGCCGCACGAAAAACTTCAGCACCTTGTAAATATCGACTATCAGGACGAGATGGCAATCGTGGCAATCATAGGGCCACCCGAAAACGAAGAGATTATCGGAATTGTGAGATACAACAGGGACCCGTCAGACAATTTTGCAGAGGTGGCAATTGTAGTCAGAGATGATTATCAGAACAGGGGCATAGGCACATATATGCTGAAATTTATCAGCCAGATAGCGATGGAGAGAGGGATATCCGGCTTTAAGGCAGAGGTGCTGGCTACCAACAAGAAGATGCTCCGTGTGTTCTACAAAATCGATATGAAAGTAGAGACAAAGCTGGACGAGGATACATATTCGCTGAAAGTTAAGTTCTGAGGCTATGGCAAAGATAATCTACTCGGAGAAATTCGAAAAATATACCTATGGCGCAAATCATCCGTTTAGACTCGACAGGGGGAGACTCTTTCTCAATTCTGCGGCAAGACTCAGTCTGATAAAGGATGATGATATACTCGGGACAGGAACCGGAAGTGAGGAAGATATAAGACTCTTCCACACCGAAGAATATACAGAGATTCTGAAAAGGGCAAACAGCGGGGAGATCGAGGCCGAATTCCTTCAATATGGTATCGGACTTCCGGACAACCCTGTCTTCAGAGGGATATTCGATGTGGCCCTTCTGCATACCTCAATGGCAAAGGATGCATTCCTGAATTTTGAGAATACAGACAGGATATTTGTACCTGTAGGTGGACTTCACCACGCAATGAGAAACAGGGCGGCCGGCTTCTGCTACATAAACGATGCCGGCATACTCATTGAGCTTCTCCTGAGAGCCGGAAAACGTGTTTTTTATATCGATATCGATGCTCACCACGGTGATGGTATTCAAAGCGGATTTTACGACAATCCCAATATCCTCAAGATGTCGTTTCACGAATCAGGCAAAACCCTCTTTCCTTTCGGCGGATTCGAGGATGAAACTGGAAGCGGAGACGGTAAATATTATAATCTGAATATTCCCCTCAACTGCTATGCCGATGATGAAATATTCCTCTTCCTGTTTAAGAACATCTTTGTACCAATAATCGAAGAATTCAATCCCGATGTTACGGTAGCACAGATAGGCGTGGATATGATGAGCACGGACCCGCTCACACACCTGAGGCTTACCAACAACTCCTATACCGAGGCGGTCAGGATAATCAGGGACAAATCGAAGAGACTGATTGCTTTCGGGGGCGGAGGTTATAATCCCGACAATATTTCAAAGGGATATACACTTGCATGGGCAGTCCTAAATGACGTGGAGACAGACGACTACTATTCGGCAACACTTGGCGGGACATTTATGGGGAGTCAGGAATTATCCGTATCAGGTCTTAAGGATATGAATCTCTTTGTATCCGGCCCCGAAAAGGAGATAGCAACAAAAGAGGCAGAGAGAATTCTCTATTATTACAAAGAGAACATCTTTCCGTTCTACGGGATAAAATAATTTCACCCTCATAAATTATAAACCGAAATCTTCAACTCAACTACAGACCTAAAGAGTTACACACATATCAGCACCCTTAAGCACTACAAGTCTCTCGTCTATTTCAGACCGGTAATTACAGACTTCATCTCGAAACAAATGAGATAATAAATTCTCTTCATTCTATAAGCCATTTAATATGATTATCAAACAATACAGGTAGGTTTGTTCTCTTACAGTCACAACCCGTTCTAATAATCTTCTCCATCTCTTTTAGGTTCAAAGATCCAGTATGCTTATCCCGACCTAAGCTACCAAAAAATCCTAATATTTGCTGATTTCTTCCATCAATTAAAACGATCTTTTTATACGGGCAGGTTGTCGGCTTATATTTTTTTATTTCTTTACTCATATTACTGCTTTGAAATGATGATTCAAAGTAATGGATCTCATTTTCCAGAAAGGCCAATTTATCCTTACTTAATTGGCACATTAATCCCTCACTACTATCGATTTTCTTTATTAGAAACTCATTCTTGCTTATATTCATAAATATTGCTATGTTACCCGGAAATATAGTTAATCCCTCATTGATAGATATCAATAAATATTCGTATTCGAACATATTCTCTGTTTCTGGAATATATTCTGATAATATCTCACCTGTCAAAATGTTTATTAGATCTCTCTTGTCAAAAAATTCCTTAATTTCTGCTAAGCTATTCAGTTCGCCAAGAATATTATGCATAGTAAAGTATTCATTCTCATCAATATCGGAACATTCTGTATTTTCATTGAGTATCTTTATCAGTTCATTAACAGATGGGTCTTTATTCTTAATATTATATTGTCCTTTTCCCAAATATATCCTTACATTATTAAACAGAATAAAATACTCACTATAGTCATTTACAGATCCATCGATTATTTCATTCATAAGCAAAAAATCATATTCCCTGCTCATTATTTCTGTTAGTATCTGTTTCATTCGATTATCTATTTTACATCGCATTGATAAATAATTATTTTTATTTACCTCAGCATTTGAAAATATATCTATTTCATATTTATTTTCCTCAATAAGAATATGATAGATTTTTACATTAATTATAGGAAGATTTTTTTGAATTTCAATTATCTTTATAGTCTCTCCATTACAAATAGATTCAATTAAAAAAATGATTAATAAATAATATTTATGCATTTCTAAATCTTCATTTACAACAATCAGGAAGATTTTTTTCAGCCCAGTAACTTGCTGAATCATCATTAACAATACCGATGACAGCGTGTGCTATCTCGTGAAGAATCACAAAGCAATGTCTTGAACAGGTTGGAGAGACAATATTTGTTATGTATATAAAACCCGAACCAACATCCGCATATCCACAGCAAGTCCTTTTCCCATCTGGACACCCTTCCCCTTCTTGGTCACAACCCCATCCGACTAACTTATCCATAGCGTTCTGCACAACTGGGTTTCCAAACAGACCTAAGCATCTCAGACAGCCATCAACTTTTAAGCAATCTCTGCCATCCTTATCTACAAACAAGAATGGATTATTTATAGCATATACATATATCTCGATATTCTTATACTGAGAAATATTAATACTTCTTTCTCTCTTTTCATTCGACATATCTGGATCCTTTTCCATATACCTTCCTACCTCACTCCCGTACCACCTCCACCAGTTGTAGTATAGTCCTGTCTCTTCTATAAAGTATTGTCCCGGGAAGCGGAAGTTATTTGTTGTTCTCTCAACCAATATATTCACCTTTCCAAATGGCTCATAATCTCCATACCACGCAATCTG
>DYEF01000048.1 GCA_020725805.1 Bdellovibrio sp. | reverse complement strand
TCCCTATTACCCCCCATAGGGAAACATATACTTTTCCCTGTAATTCCACTTTAATCCCTAACTTTTCTTTATATCCAAACCTATTAAATGTAACATTTCTACTTTGCAGATAATGTAACATTTCTATTTTGGAACAACATTTATGTTATTTTGTGTTGCTTTTTATAAATTACTTGTGTAGTATAAAAAGCCGTATTAAGAGGTTCTTATATTATGAAAAGAATAAGCGTTATTGTACTATTACTTTTATTTCAGATATTATCCCTGCCGCTTTATGCAGCCAATATCATTGGTTTTTCCGAAGAGCAGGTCAAGGATTTCTTTGTCAATAATATGCAGGGGTGGGAGTTCAACGGCAAGGGGTTCAAGAATCTCGAATACAAGAACAAGGACTACAACTTCAAGATCAAGATATATATTGACCCAAATGTAATAGGCGCACAGTTTCTGGTAGACAATCTTGACGTAGATAAGGTCCCCGAAGGCAAAGACAAAGACCTCAATATGAAGAAAATGTATCACATAGAAGACAAGAAACTGAAGCCCGTTCTGAAAAAACTCTTCAATTCGGACAAGATCGTGCTTACCCCGATGGAATCCGATGCATACTTCACAAAGGCTCAGGAGACAGGCGGTCAGATAGGCGAAGGCAAGAACCTTCTGCCATACAAGGAATTTTCTGTAATGACTCTTCCCAAAGAGAAATACAGAATAAGAACCAAAATTACAGTGGGAAGGACCTACTGACCAATGAAAGGAGGTGAAAGAAACCTTAAAGTTATAATGTTCTATGAGGGCAAAAAAGTTTTTAACCTTTAAAAGGAGGTAGTAATGAAAGGTAAGTTATTGGGCATTTTATTAACAATGGCGATTTTTGGTTTTCTCTTCGCAGCCTGCGGAGGTGACGGAGATGGCGGGAGTACCCCGACCGACACAGCCGGACAGGATGTATCACTGACTGATACCAACGGCGGCGGCTGCAAAAAAGAGAACGAAGCCTGCGATGACAACAACAAATGCTGTGACGAGTATACCTGTGTCGAAGGCAAGTGCGTCTCCTGTCTCAAGGAAGGCGAATCTTGTCTTGAAGACAACGAATGCTGTCAGTCACCCAGTGCACAGTGGTGTAACTTCGACGGTGTCTGTGCAAAGTGCGAAAAGGTTGGCGGAAGCTGTGAGACCGATGATGACTGCTGTCCTGCGGCAAAAGGGCAGAAACCCATTATCTGCAAATCAGACAAGAAGTGCGGCGCAATCTGCCAGTCCGATAAGGACTGCGAGGCTGAAAACAAGGTTTGTGACCTTGTAGCCGGTGAATGTGTTGCCCCTGCCTGCTCTTCTGACGAAGAATGTACACCCAAGAAGTGTATTGCAGGAAAGTGCGGAGACTTCTCGGAGACCCCGGACAAATGCGCAATCACCTCAAAAGTCAGCACAATCTACAAAGGCCAGAAGATTCAGCTCCACGCAATTGCCTATAAGGGCACAACAATCATTCCGTGGCAGACCTTTACCTGGACTTCCTCGGTACCGGCTTCAGTAGCAGTAGACGCAAACGGCGTTATCACAGGCGGAGATTCAGCGGGTGTATCAAAGATTTCTGCAAAAGTCGGAAGTATTGACTGCGAAAACACCCTCAACGTAAAGAATCTCCTCAACACGGACAGCGGCAATGTCAGAGTAGTAGTCCTCGACCAGAAGACAAGAAAACCGGTTGAAGACGCAACGGTTGTAATCGGTGACAAGTCACCGGTCGTAACAGATGCCACCGGTCTTGCAGAGGTCGTAAGTGGTCCGGCTGATGTACACGTCTTCCACGCGAACTACTCATACGTATCAGTAATCGGCGCAAACAAGAGCGACTATGTAATCTATCTCCCGCCCAAGGCCGACATCAACAAGGCAGGCGGATTCAGAGGCAAATTTGACTTCTCACAGCTCAAATATCATTCAATAGAGCTTGGTATTGCCGGTTGCAGCGTTGCAGGAGACCTTCTGAATTTCGACCTCAATACCATTGTTGGTGAGATGCTTGCCGAAAGCATTGTCCTGACAGAACCGACAGCCGTCGATGAGTGTATATCACTCCCGTCAGGTCTTGTGGCTACCGCAAAGAAATATGGCATCAATGACCTGATTCCGAAAAACTACAGGGTAGCCTGCGAGGAAGGCTTCAGGTCAGCATGGGGACTCGGCGGTGGTCTCTCAGATTCAGAGATTACAGCCCTCATCAACCTGCTTTCACCGATTATTTCAAGCGGCGATGACCTCAACATCGGTCAGCTCCTTGCATCGATTCTCCCGCTCTTCAACAAATTCAGCCACGGCTCAGCCTCGGCACTCAAGGTCGAACTCATCCCGACAATCGATACACCCAACGGAGAAGGCAAGTGTGCAAGCAAACCGATCTCCGACAAACCGAAGATTCCTGATTTCGACAAATTCCCGCAGGTCAATATGACACTCACAATGAAGCTCCTCCTCAAGACGGTATTCGATATGCCGACACTCCCGATTCTGCGCGGTGCATATTTCGGCGGTCTGATTGGATTGGGTGCAATGTATGTTCCTGAGATGGGCGTTGTTCCGATGGGTCTCACTGCCGGAACAGATACCGATGACCCGAAGGTACCGGGCGACGGCAAGATCAACAAGCCGACCAACAATCCGGACAACCTCGTTGATGGTCAGCTTATGCTCAGAATGGCTCCGGCCTACAACGGATTCGAGACCAACTCTTACGTCTATGCATTCCTCGCAATCGACTTCAACAACTTCGGCGGCGGAACAGAGAATGCTATTACAGCCATAATCAAGATGACCAACAAGGTAGAGAAGACATATAATCTCTCATCCGAGAAATTCCTTGGCTTCCCCGAAGGCGGTGATGGTTCATACTTCGACAGAACAAGTATGAAGATCAAGACACAGGTGGTCGACGGCGCTTCATTCTACAGATATGCTATCGAGACCGATAACGGCAATGGCTGGTTCATCTATATGGCTCCGACAAAGGTTGGGACAGAATTTGCGATACCTGCCATCCCGAACGGTTTCGGCGCAGTTAAGGCTGATTCAGACCTCACCATCCACTCAATCAAGCTGACAGCCGGATGGACATTCGAGGATATCGTTGCAGCCGGCGGCAAGGGCTCAATGGCAGACCTTATGACACCTGTCGAGAAATTCAGCACCATCAGCTGCATCAAGAAACTCAAACCCGAGGATGCAGACTACACCAAGAAGTGCGGCGGCGATGTCAAGGCTCCTGCCTGTGCACCTGTCTGCGAACTCAAGTAAAATCTGATTCTTAACATCAGATACCACAGAGGCACCCATACGGGTGCCTCTTTTTTTTACTTGAACTTTTTCCATTTGCAAAACCTGATTTTTCATAATAAGAGCGGCTTTTACCTTTATTAAGTGAGGAACTATGTCAGATTCAGTTCAATCAGTTGCATGGTATCGCCTGCCTTTCTATTATATGAAAAGGCTATACGACTGGGTACTTCACTGGGCGGAGACACCATACGGTGCACCAGCTCTTTTTCTGATAGCCTTTGCAGAATCCTCTTTCTTTCCTATACCTCCGGATGTCCTGCTTATTGCCCTCTGTCTGGGAATGAGGAACAGGTCATTCTGGTTTGCATTGATCTGTACCGCAGGCTCAATACTCGGAGCATTCCTCGGATACTACATCGGATTTGCCCTTTGGGAAGAACTGAACCTGAAGGCCTTCTTCTTTAAGTATGTCTTTTCAGAAGAAGTATTCAATATCGTTGTTCAGAAATATCAGGATAATGCAACACTTGCTGTATTTACAGCGGCATTTACCCCGATTCCCTACAAGGTTTTTACTATTGCCGGCGGTGTGTGTAAAATATCTGTCCTGTCGCTCTTTCTGGGCTCGCTGGCAGGACGGGCGGGAAGGTTCTTTCTTGTTGCAGGGCTTATCTACATATTCGGACCTCCGATAAAGAGATTCATCGACAAATACTTTGACCTGCTCGCCATAGTATTCACAATTCTGCTGATCGGCGGGTTCGTTGTCGTGAAGAAACTTATGTAAGATTTTCAAAGATTAAAAATATATCGCATCTACAATTTATATTGCATTTTCATTTTATTTTACCTATAAAAATACTGTCATTTTGGAAAGGAGTTATTCAGAATGAATAATAAATATCCGGAGACAGAACTTGTAAGTCAGGGACACCTTGCATGTCAGGGATGCGGAGGTGCGCTTGCAATGAGACTAACCCTTAAAGTTATGGGAGAAAAGACAGTGGTCGTTGTACCGGCCTGCTGCTGGTCTGTCATAAACGGACCCTTCCCCTATTCAGCAGTCAAAGTCCCGTTTATGCATACGGCGTTTGAGACAGCTGCAATTGCCGCAACAGGAGTCAGGGCATCTCTGGATATGCAGGGCAAAACCGACATTCAGGTGCTGGCATGGGCCGGAGACGGCGGTACATTCGACATAGGTTTTCAGGCATTGTCGGGCGCCGCAGAGAGAAACGAGAACATTATTTATATCTGTTATGACAACGAAGCATATATGAATACAGGTATTCAGAGGAGTTCCGCAACCCCTCAGCTCGCATGGACTACCACTACACCATCCCAGACCCCCAAGGCCGAACGCAAAAAGAATATGATAGAGATTATGGCTGCCCACAGAATTCCGTACACAGCCACAGCAAACGTAGCCTATCCCGAAGACCTTATGAGAAAAGTAAAGACCGCAATGGGTATTAAGGGAATGAGATTCATTCACATACTCGCCCCGTGTCCTCCGGGCTGGAAGATATCCTCTGATTACTCAATCAAAATCGCCAGGCTGGCAACCGAATCGAAATACTTCCCTCTCTATGAGATTTACAACGGTGAGGAATATGTCATCAACTACGAACCCAAAGGCGTTCCTGTAAAAGAATATATGAAACAGCAGGCCCGCTTTTCTCATATCAGTGACGAGGAATACAAGTTGTATCAGGAGTTCGTCGACAGAGAATGGGACAGACTGAAACTCAAGGTAACTATGAATGAGCTCCTGAAGAAAAGGAGCGCATCCTCCTGATCCCTTAATGGAATCATTCGTAATAAATTTTGTCGAGAGCTACCTTATCATAGGAGTCTTCCTGCTCCTCTTTATGTGCGGACTCGGTGTCCCTATTCCCGAAGATATAATTCTGATAACCGGAGGATATATAGCATATCTGTATCCGGATAGCGTAAATATCTATTTGCTTATACTGGTTTCATACTTTGGTGTAATGCTCGGTGATTCCACCATATTTTTTCTCGGGAAATATCTGGGGCCGCAGGTAATTACCCTGCCGGGGTTCAGACGGATTTTTACCGGCAAAAGGGTTGCGACACTCACCCAGTATTTCATAAGCCACGGGGCAAAGATACTCTTTTCGGCAAGATTTATGCCCGGCATCAGATCAACTATATTTCTGATAGCAGGAATGACAGGGACCTCATTCTTCAGGTTCTTTCTATTCGACGGTCTCGCTGCAATACTCTCTGTACCGGCGCTCGTCTATCTGGCATTCCATTTCGGTGAACAGATCGACCACCTCAAGGTATATATAATCAGGATGAAAGAGGCAGCTGCCGTAGTAATTATAGCAGCAGTTATTATCTGGATTGTAATAAGAAGATGGACCAAGAAGAAAGAGACCTACTACATCGACAAGGAAGAGGAGAAGATTGTTGAAGATGAACGAGGGTAAGAGAATATTTCTGTTAAGGAAGTTCGACCTGAAAAATATCCGTGAAAGATTTGAAGAAATAGGAGTACATCCTGCCGGCATCAGAATAATGAGCAGCAAATTCAGTCTCTTCGTATTCTACCTGACAGGACTGACATCTCCCGAGTGCAACATACTGAAACAGGAGGCACTCGCCTGCGGTGCAGAGGCAGCTGTGCCTATGAGGGCTGTCGAATGCAAATCCAGAAAATGCAATGTGCTGCTTTCAGGTACCGGCAAAGAACTCAGTCTGCTGTCAAAAAAGCTAAAATCTGAACCTTTCTTCCTGAAGGAAATCGGCAAGGAGATCGAGAAGATACTTAATGAACAGAAAAGGCCTCTCTTCAGGATTGCCGGGAACAGGGTGCTCAAATGCGATGACAGACCGCTCATTATGGGTATATTAAACATTACACCGGATTCCTTCTCAGACGGAGGTAAATATTTCAGTGCAGACGATGCTATCAGGCACGGGATAGAATTATCCGAAAAGGGGGCAGATATCATCGACGTAGGCGGTGAATCCACGAGACCCGGCTCAACAGGGATTGATGCAAGGGAAGAAATAAAGAGGGTAATTCCCGTAATAAAGGCACTTGAGCGCAGAATCAAGACTCCGATATCGATAGATACTACAAAATCGGAAGTCGCAAAGGCGGCTCTTGATAACGGAGCCTCTATCATCAACGACATCTCAGGACTGGGATTCGACCCAAAAATTGCAAAAATTGCAGGTAAATCCGGTTGCGGTCTCATACTGATGCATATCAGAGGCAGACCACGAGATATGCAGAAGGGAGAGATTTATTATAAAAACGTCATTACAGAGATTACAGATTACCTCGAAAAATCGATTCATACCGCTTTGAATGCAGGAGTAAATTTCGAGAATATCGCCGTTGACCCCGGTATAGGATTCGGAAAACGGCCCGAGCATAATATTCGTATAATTCAGGACCTGCTTGCCTTCAGAAGCCTGAAAAGACCCGTACTTATCGGTGTTTCCAGAAAATCCCTTCTGGGATTTATAACAGGGAAGGAAATACCAGAGAGGGAGGATGCCACAACAGCCATCCATACTATTCTGACTATGAGCGGTGCGGATATCCTGAGAGTCCACAACGTAAAGGCAACTATGGATGCAATAAAGGTAGCCAGAGCACTCTAAAAAAATATTTATTTGCAAAAAGAATCAAAATGTATTATTAGGGGCTTAATAATATGTAATCTGAAGGGTATTATGTCTAAAGAGATATTTCTTGTCGAAGATGATATTGACCACGCTGAACTCATTACAACTTTTCTGAAAGTCGACGGCATCACCAACGAAATCGTCTGGTTCAAGGATGCGGAAAGTTCGATAGAAAGGCTTAATGAAATAGAGCATAAAAACGATATAACCGGCAACATAATTCCTGCACTCATTATAATCGACCTAAAACTACCCCGGATGGACGGTTTTCAGCTCATTTCCCACATAAGAACTGAATATACCCCAAAATTTTGGTATTTTTAGAGTGTATGAGAGCAGGGATTATTGATTTTACTACTATCTAAAAGCAATCTGTCTCTCTAAGCCTCTTGTTTCCTTATGTTTGCAAGGACTATGTAAACAAAATGCCC
>DYEF01000047.1 GCA_020725805.1 Bdellovibrio sp. | reverse complement strand
TAATCCCTGCAAATTTAATCTCTAAAAATACCAAAATTTTGGGGTATATTCAGAATATAAATACTGTATGATAAGTGAAAAAACCCGTTAACAACTCGTGGGGTGCCAGACACAGAGATAAGACTATCACATCTAACACATTGATATTATTGGTGTTTGTCGCAAAGGTGCCAGGTATAAATACAAAAACACGGCAAAAAATTCCTTCCGGTTACAGATAGTCTACCGGCACCGCCCTGCAAAAACTAATAAAACTCAAAAACAGACAGAATTTTCTTGAAAGCAGAGTGAGTTTGAAATAAAAGTAATCTCCGGTTTTCATTGTTTTAATCAACTATGGGTGCCTTGCATAAGTCTGCATATTATTAAACCGGAATTTCCGTATGAACAGTCCAAGAGTAATCGGTATTGACCTCGGAACCTCATACTCCTCCGTATCTGCGGTAATAAATAACAAGCCTGTTGTCATACCTTCCAGAGAAGGATATAATACCATACCTTCCGTTGTTGCATACACAAAGGACGGCGAGATTCTGACCGGATATAAAGCACAGAGATATACGCTTATCGACCCCGAAAATTCGGTCATCGGCTCCAAAAGACTCATCGGGAGGAGATACCGTTCAAAGGCTGTTCAGGATATACTTAAATACTTCAAATACAGAATAGTTGAGGACAGGAACGGCAGTTGTGCAGTCAGTATCGGCGGCTCGGTCATATCTCTCGAACAGATTGCTGCAATCATTCTTACAGAACTCAAAAATATTGCATCGAAATATCTGAATGAAGAGATATCGAGGGCGGTTGTAACGGTCCCCGCATTCTACAACGAATCACAACGAATCGCAGTCAGACGTGCGGGTGAACTCGCAGGTCTCAGAATTGAGAGGATACTGAACGAACCCACAGCGGCGGCAATAGCCTTCGGATACGGCAGAAACCTCAAACGACGGGTCTTTGTCTATGATTTCGGAGGAGGGACATTCGATATATCGGTTTTATCGGTTGAAAACGAGAACTTTGAGGTTGAATGCACGGGCGGAGATACTTTTCTCGGCGGGTACGACTTCGATACAAGACTCGTCGACCTGATTCTCGAAAAATTCGAAAAAAGGTACTCTGTCTCTCTCAGAAACGACATTGTGGCAATGCAACGAATAATGGAAGTTGCCGAGATAGCAAAGATAGAGCTCTCCTCTGCCGACGAGACACGTATAATAGTACCTGCAATAGCATCTTCCAATGGCATTTCCCTCAGCATAAGTGAAAAAATTAAGCGGGGCGAATTCGAGCAGAGGACAGAGGAACTTATCGGCAGAAGTATGATGATATGTGATTCAATACTTTCAGAGGCAAATATCCCAAGAGATTCCCTTGACGATATTCTTCTGGTCGGAGGACAGACACGAATGCCTCTCATCAGGAAAAGGGTAAAGGATTTCTTTTCTAAGGAGCCGTTATACAGGATAAACCCCTCCGAGGCAGTAGCCATAGGGGCAGCGATTGTGGCTGACGGAATCTACAGAGAGACCCTTATCAACTTTACCGACGTGCTCCCGCAATCGATAGGATTCTCCCCGGACTCAAAGCGATATGTAAGAATCGTCCCCAAAAACTCAAAGCTGCCGGTAACAAAGGAAATCGTAATGCTAAACAATATCGACAATTCAGAAATCATAGAGGTCGTGATATATCAGGGAGACTCGCCGTATCTGGAGGCAAACGAGATTCTGGGTATTCTTCAGATTCAGGGCATTACGAAGGCACCGAAAGGAATTATCAGAGTAAAGGTCAGAATAGACATAGACAGAGAATCGATTCTCAGATTCAGCGCCGCCGAACTCCCTTCGAATAAAGAACTTACAGTCTTATTCGAGAAATGCAACACGGACATCTATTGTACCGAAACTCCTCTTGTCGACCTCTGACTATTCCCATTTTGAAGGGTCTCTTACAACATCACAATCAAAGAGTTTTGCACTCTCGGGATTTACAAGGGGGGACCAGCAGTTCTCGAATATCTGTGCCATATCCTCTACCCTGAACCAGCACTGTTCAACGCTATCAACGGTCTTGCAGGAGGGAGGCCTGTAGGAACCCAGATCTCCGTCGGGGACCGATGAATCCCACGGGTCCCAGTATTTCCAGTTTATAAACTCATCGACTGCCCTGAGATAATAAGTGTGGACAAGTCTTGCCTCCTCATCCGTTATCGGGAACCCGAATGAGTGACTCTGGACAAGATAGAGAGCCACATCCCTCATCCAGTCATCCTTTGACGTCTGCATCTTGCTCTCGGGCATCGTCTCTTCTATCTCCATTCTCTCCGAGAGCCCGTCAAGAAGAAGCCTTGATGCCTTATAGTCCCTGTTTATAAGCGAGTTGGCAACGTGGGAGAGATGAAAATACCTGCATATCCTCCTGTTGTAACTGTTGATTGCAAAGGAAATTTCATCGTATTCATTGGGTTCACCCCTGCCACACCACTCATTTATCTGCTTATGATAACCTATCAGTTCAGCGGACCTTCTGGCATTGCACTCACCCTTCGGTACTGCCTCCCTGTATTCAATAAACGAGGCGAGGTCCCCCTGCTGCTTGTTGACCTCCGGGTCGTCAGTATAACCCGGGATGAATATCTTACCGTTTTCATCCTTTGTCCTTATCCTGTAATCAGAGTCAACAATATCCTTTGCAAAGAGCTCAAGAAGTTCTGTCGCCTCGGCACAGGCGGACTTTACATTCTCATCCTTTCCATAAAGCGAGACATACCTCATAACCGGAACAACCCTGAATATATGCGGAACATCGTCCTTCGAGCGCATATTGGTAACCCAGACCTCTCCCCAGTAAGGATTCTTATCGTACCTGAATCTGTAGCAGTTCCATCTTTTGTAAGGCGAATACCAGCCGCTGTAATCGACCGCCTTCTTCTTCCCGTCGTGTGTCAGAAACGAGTGATTGAAAGTCACGATATTTCTTGTCATAAGATGCCTTACGGTATCATTCTCGTCATAGACCATACCAAGCATTGAAGCCGTCATACCCTTACAGAGTTTTTCGGCAGCGAGTCCCGCCGTCTTATCTCCTGTCAGCATATATGCAGCAATCACATCTCCCAGTACACGGCTCATAGGTATGTGCAGGTTATGTCCGCCGTCATTCGGGTTTACCGGATGATAAAATGTTACAGTATCTTCCTCTTTCTTAAAGTGTTCGTTGAACCAGAATTGGTAGTCTTTTTTACCTGTTGAGGCATCTACACCGTGAGTCGTATAGAGGACATAATCGAAATACCTCACCTTCTTCAGAAAACCTAAAATCTTCTTTGTGTTTCGGGTAATCTCTTCTGCCGTAAGAGGCTCTCCCTTCTTCTCCCTTGTGTATTTTACCTCCAGTCTGTCCGGAAGAGGAGGAAGGACATCCGATACTGCATCTTCGGTCACATCAGCAACTGTAACATCCGTAATAACCGTATCAGCAATGCCCGTATCCTGACTACCCCCTGACTGACCGCTGCTGCAGTTTAAAAAACAAAATACCGGCAGTACAAAAAAGAAGAGATTCAATAATACTTTTTTCGGGCAAATCATAATATACTCCCTGAAAATATTATAGGGCTTAACAAAAAGACTTTCAAAGCCTTCTCTTACCTCTTGCATTGCATACAGGATACTGAAAAAGAGAGATTATGTCAAATAGTACATCAGTTCTGTCGCCTCAGATTGCCATTTATACTTTCCTTAGCTGCCCGGAACTTCTCCCCGGTTCTGACGAAACAGAACATTCAGAAAAACTGCATGAAAACATCAGAAGACCTTGCCTACTGAAAAGAGAAAGAGAGCATCACTTCTGCCGTTGAAGGCATAGGCATAGGCATAATCTGCCTTCAGAAGAAACATATCATACAGAAGAAACCTCAGACCACAGCCCGCATCCAGAGCGCCAAGCCAGTACATCTTTTCCTTCTCCTGACTCCTGTAATTAAACATGGTAAAATCCGTAAAGAGTCCCAGATGAAAGATATCCCTGTAAAGTGAAAAATCATACTCAAGTCCCGTATAGAGAGCATCCCTTGCATAATAGCTGTCGGAGAATGAAGACTTGAAAGAGGAATATGCTACCGAAAACTCATCGAAAAACGGGACATCACCCGTAAGACTTTTGAATCCGGCCGCTATTTTCATATAATCATAGCCAAACAATATACTCTTTGTATAATCCGATGAAAAGAGCCAGTGTGACTTGTTGTCCGACGGGATGTAATACCTCACCCTTGTTTTGAGATTCTCCTGAAAATCCGTCCTCAGACTTGGTTCCAGTATCAGATAATTCAGTGTCAGTGAGAGATAACTTCTGAACAATCTTATCTCGCTTATCTTTCTGTCGCTCTTCACAGAATAATCAAACCCGTGCGTGAGAATAAACTCCTCTCCGAAACCGTACGACAGAATCATATTCTTCTTCAGTTCAAAACCAGCAAAGAGGGAAAAATCCTGAGAGAAGATCCGATATTCGTTGAGAAGGATATCTGCCCTCTGAAAGCTTGTATCGGATGTGACAGATTCAATACTTGGTTTGAAATACCTGAACCGCAGAAACGACGGATAATAAACAAGGTCGAGAGACCCTATCGTAAAAACTATCTCCTGCTCACCGGTATCGATATCACCTCTTGAATTGATACCTCCCTTTAAAACGGCTCTGAATCTGTCGCCGGAGGTTAGAAGAGAACTGTCGGAGTAACTCAGCCCCGAGACAAGCCCGAAGGAATTATATGTAATGAATCCGCCGAATCCGTCACCCCATTCCTTCTTCTTTACCAGAACGAGCAGGTCGAATTCCGGCTCAATGTATGACTCCGCCGATTCTGTCCTTATAATACCTGAAATCTTCTCTGTAAAACCTAGCAGGGATTTTTTGTCTCTGTCCACAGGCAGGAGTCTGTACTGGATTCTCTTGAAACCATAATTCTTTCTAATGCCCTCGATGATGTTCCTGATTTCAAATGAATTGAAGATATTCTCCCTGAAGACAAATGCATTTTTCAGAAGAATGGTATTAAGTGCACTCTCTCCCTTGATTATGATTTTGCCTATTCTTCCCTCATTGATAAAGATATACCACTCATCCATCAGAAAGAGATAACTAATATCCACAAGGTCATAACCGTTCGAGACATAATATTTCTCCAGCTTCCTGAGAGCAAGCTCCATCTCGTTTCTGGAAATCTCCCTGTTCTCGAATCCGAGAATACCGTTTATCTTGTCCGTCCCGAGTATTTTATTTCCGAATATCCTTATTTTTCTGCTCTGCAATAATCCCTTTTTCTTAACATCTGTCTCTATATACCGGGGCGCAGAAGAGACTGCAGAAGAGAGAAACAGAAAGACGAACAGATAATTAAGTACCTTCATACATTCAGATTAAGAACCATCAGTCTCTGTTCAGTCAGTTCCTCGGCGGCATACCTGACACCCTCTCTTCCGAAGCCGGACTCCTTTACACCGCCGTAAGGCATATTGTCGGACCTGAAAGTCGGAACATCATTGATAACCACTCCGCCGGTCTCTATATTCTCGTATGCAAAGAATGCCCGGTTAATATTACTGGTAAAAACCCCGGCCTGTAATCCGTATACGGAATGGTTTATCATATCGACTCCGTGCTCCAGTGATTCTGCCTTCTCTACTGTAACCACAGGTCCGAAGACCTCCTGTGCATTTACCTTCATATCGGGAGACGAGTCAGTGATAACCGTCGGTTTCAGTATATTCCCCTCAGCCTCTGCGCCTGTCAGTATCTTTGCCCCGCCTGCTCTGGCCTCATCGATTAACTGCATAACTCTCTTAACATTATAGGCGTCTATCATCGGACCTACATCCACATTCTCGAAAAGCGGGTCACCCGTCCTGAGTTCGGAAGTATATGCCAGAAATCTGTCGAGAAATTTATCGAATACCCTGAAATGGACAAAGATTCTCTGTACCGAGATACATACCTGACCGGAGAAGGCAAACGCCCCGTATACTGCCCTCTTTGCCGCAAAATCGATATCACAGTCTTCGTCGACATAGACTCCTGCATTGCCGCCGAGTTCAAGAACGACCTTCTTTTTCGGCAACAAAGACTTGAGATACCAGCCGATATCGGCACTCCCTGTAAAGCTGAGAAATCTTACCCTGTCGTCAGTCTTCAGTATCTTCTCGGCGGTCTCTGATCTGGAGGGCAGGACCGAGAGCATTCCATCGGGCAGTCCGCAGCTGTTCAGGATATCTGCCAGCATAAGTGCAGACAGAGGGGTACGGGAGGCTGGCTTGATTATTATTGCATTCCCTGAAAGGAGCGCAGGTGCCACCTTGTGTGCAACCAGATTGAGCGGAAAATTAAAGGGACTTATCCCCATTCCTACGCCGAGGGGAAATCTCCTTACGATGCCGAAGTGTCTCTTCGAGGGAGGACCCTTTTCAAGGGAGATAAACTCCCCGCGTTCCTCTTCCGAGAGGGCAAATGCTACTCTGAAGACCGTCGCCGCACGTTCCACCTCTGATCTTGCATCCCTGATCGGTTTACCGCTCTCGAGAGTTATCACCCTCGCCAGATTCTCCTTGAGTTTCAGTATCTCCTGAGAGACCCTCAGCAGAATATCGGCCCTTTCATATAGCGGCAGCCTGACATACTTCTTCTGGGCTTCGACAGCCAGACTCAGTGCATTTTTATACATATTTTCGTCGGATACCGTCACTTTCGTAACCGGCAGGCCCGTAAAAGGGTTGATAATATCCATCTGCTCTTCCGAATCAGCAAACTCATTTCCTATAACAGCCCTGTATAGACTCTTCACGGCAAGACCTCCGTTTCAAAAAGGAAATTCTATTTCAAGTATTTCGAGCGCCCCCGCAAGTTCCTCGGGCAACCCGGCCTTCAGAGTATGTGAGTGCCCCTGATATTCAAACTTCATGACAAACGAATGAAGAAACTGTCTTCTGAGAGACAAAACCTTTCTGGCCCACCGGTTTATTTCAGGATTTCCGTATAACCGGTCTCCTACTATCGGCAGACCAGTCTGCATCAGGTGCGAACGAATCTGGTGAGTCCTTCCGGTCCTTATAACTGCACGCAGAAGCGTAAAAGGTGCAGATTCAGATTCGAACTTGGCAGAAAACCCTGCCTTGTAAATCAGTGTCCTGCCTGCCTTGTTTTCGGATACCCCTTTCGGTCTGTCCCTTCTTATAACCGGTGCAACGATACTCTTCTCGTTCTCAAAAAAAGTCCCCGAGACGAGCGCCAGATATTCCTTATAAACCTTCTGACTCCTCTGAAGTTCATTGAAGTATCTCAGAAATTCGTAGTTTCTGGCAAATATCAGCACACCTGATGTATCTATGTCAAGTCTGTGAACAGGTGTAGGGGGGAATCTGAGTGAGGAACTGTCAAACCCAAGATATTTCTGGACAGCCTTCAGAATTACGTCCTCGGTGTGCCCTTCTCCTCCGTGCACTGCAAAACCGGCCGGCTTGTTTATCGCCAGAAAATCAGTGTTCTCAAGAATCACATCCCGGGCAGTGATTTCGTAGAGCAACCGCTCCTCGCGGATTATCTGCCCTCCGGCAAGAACATCGGGAGGGATATGAAGAATTACACTATCATTCTCTTTTACCCTGAAATTATTATCAACCTGCCTCTTATTGACACGGACCTTTCCCTTCCTCAAAAGCCTGAAGATAAAAGAGAGCGGCAGCTGCGGATACAATCTCTTTATAAGTCTTTCTATCTTTATGCCTTCGAATTCCTTTGTAACCCTTATCTCTGCCAATTCAGAACTCCGTCGGAAGGATAAATATCTCGGTAATGAACCACTGAGGGTCCTCGTCTCCCGCCTTGTATATTCCGATGCCTACCTCGGAAAATGCGGATTCCAGAATATTTGCCTTGTGCGACGGCGAAGACATAAAGAGGAAATGTGCCATACGCGGAGAACTGTTCAGCCCGATATTCTCTGCCATCTTACCGAACTTAATCTTCCTTTCTTTGAGCATATCCTCTGTCTTCTTGCCCTCCACCTCGTGCCCGAAGAGCTGCTTCTCTGCCATCATCTTACTCTTTTCGTATGCAATCTGTGAGAGGACGGGATTCAGCTTTACCGAACCTATATTCATCTTCTTTCTTTCATAGTTAATCGCCTTGAAGAGCATCTCCTTCCCCTCTTCAGCAGAGACGTTCTTGGTATTGTCTTCCAGATTTATATATGTCATCAGCTCCTTTTTGATTTCACCTATATCCATACCTGCATATACCGGGATGAGGAATACAGGTTCTGCACCACTCGGACCCTTTGCAATTATCTGAACCAGATACTTTCCGGAGCCACCCTCAAGCTGATACGAGTCAAAGAATTCCCCCTTTTCATTTACGGCGGGTCTTATCTTACTAACTCCCCCTGACGGCGGTGAATAATAGACAACCGGCTCTTTATAACCCGGCCTGATATGAAAACTGAGATTGATATATGAACCTACGGTCAGAATCTTCGGGATGTCAAAGGTCTCGACAATCCTCTTTGAACAGATAACAGTTGCAATCCTCTTTTCATCCTTAAAATCGGCGATACCTGTCCCGCAGTTGAAAAACCCCCTTTTTGACGCAAGGTGAAGATATGTCTTTATAGAATCCTTCAGGGCCTCCTCGGACCTGTAGACGAAAGCAGTCGGAAGATACTGAAAATCATACACACCGTATGACCATAAAAGAGGCCTCAGAGCAGTGGTCTCCACCCGTTTCGGGACTTCCCCCTTCTTTGCATAAAGAGAGGAAAGATACCTCGATGCCGCACACAGTTTACCGTCTATTTCGAAAAACTCCTTGTATTCATCCTGTGCGGAATTGATAAGGAGTGAGAAGAGGTCTGACTCCTCCTTCCTGAGCGTGTGCGAAAAGACTCTCGGATTATATGTATTTGTAAACTGCGGTTTCGAATCCTGCGCTGCCCCCAGAACCACAAAGGACAATATCAATATTCTGAAAATTCCGCTTCTGCACATAAATGCACCTCATAACAAAAGACCAGACTCTGTAATATATACAATCAAATTCCCTTTTAATCAACTCAATCGGCATTTTACATTTCAAAAAAATTCTACAACAGATATTTTTGTGATATATTCGCAGAGTCTATGAATACCAGAGGATTCATAAAAATAATCCTTATATTATTCTTTCTTATTATATTGATTGCCGTCAATACCATCCTTGTAATATATATCTATTATTCGTCTGACCTTCCGAAAATCCAGTCGGTAAAAGATTACAAACCCCTCACCACTACAGAAATATACGACCGCAACGGAGAACTCCTTTACAGACTCTACAACCAGAAGAGGACTCTCTGCGATGTGGAGAAATTACCCAGACACGTCATTAACGCATTTCTTGCCGCAGAGGATGCGGATTTTTTCAGACACAAAGGCATCGACTTTTCAACCATCATACGGGCATTTGTTGTCAACCTGACATCAGGGAAAGTTAGGCAGGGAGGCTCAACAATCACGCAGCAGGTTGTAAAGACATTCTTTCTGAATCCCGAGAGGACGTTAAACCGGAAAATCAAAGAGGCGATTCTGTCATACAGACTCGAGAAGAATCTCTCCAAAACCGAGATTCTTCATCTGTATCTGAATCAGATATATTTCGGCGCAGGAAACTACGGAATCAGCGAGGCATCGAAATATTTCTTCAGTAAACATCCGGAAGACCTTACAATTGCCGAAGCGGCTTTTCTGGCTTCACTCGTCAAGGCCCCCGAACCTTTTGCCACATTCAAAAACCCTCAGAGAACAAGGGAGCGTCAGCTCTACATCATAAGACAGATGGAGAAGAACGGCTTTATCTCACCGGAAGAATCGAAACAGGCCCTAAGCTCGCCCGTCAGTTTTGTATTCGGCAAAGAGAGCGAAATAAATTACTCGGTCTCCTACGCATTAAAAAGTCTGAAAGAGAAGATAGACCCTCAGAAATTCTATAGCGGCGGATATAAGATATATCTGACAACAGAGAAAAAGACCGATGAGGCCGTTCAGAACGAACTGACCCTCTATCTCAACGAACTCAATGCCGACAGGACAACACCGCTTGCCACTCTGAACAAGGAAGAGTTATTTCAGACAGAAAAATATATGAGAAATCAGGCAAGTGAATTCAGAAAACACTACCAGAACATAAGCGATATCTTTGGCTCAAAAAATCACTTAAACAACAAAAAGATCGGTTTCAGGATACAAAAACCGTTTCAGTCAGATATCCCTGTTCAGGAATACATTGAAAAACATACAAAACTCTCCACAATCGAGGAAGGAAACATATACATCGGCATAATTACGGAGACAGGCAATAATTTTGTCAGAATATTTACCGGTGAATCGGTAGAAGAGATCTCAGTCTCAAAAAGGCCAAAAGAGAAGGAATCTTTATGGAAGTATGGTGATGTCTATTTCTACTTCATATCATCGGACGGGAAATTCAGAATCGCCAGTCCCCCGTTTATTCAGGGAGCCGTGGTTCTCACAGATAACAGAAATGGCCAGATACTCGCTATGTCAGGCGGATATTCGTATGTAATAAATGAATTCAACCGTGCCGTACAGGCAAGAAGACAGCCGGGAAGTGCCTTCAAACCAATCCTGTACTCCTATGCGATAGAGAGCGGAAAATACAATATAGTCTCAATAGAAAATGATGCACCTGTCGAATATACAGACGAACAGACAGGGCAGGTTTACAGACCTTCAAATTATGACAAGGACGAATTCAGGGGAGAAATGACACTTCTCGATGCAATCACCGAATCAAAGAACACGGTCTCCGTCAGACTAGTTCTGAACCTCGGACTTGACAATGTCGCATCCTTTGTAAACAGCCTCGGACTCGAGACTGATGTCAGACCATACCCCTCAATGGCACTCGGCGCCTTCGAAATAACACTCTTATCTCTCACCCGGTTTTACTCTGCACTTGCAAACGAGGGAAAGATGAAGAGTCCGGAGATATTAATGTCGGTCAGGGACGAGAGCGGCACCGAACTATTCAGTGAAAGCCCCTCCGAGAAACAGATAGTTATGCCCGAGACGGCATTTATAGTTACGAGGATGCTTAAGGATGTTGTAACGAGAGGAACCGGAACTGCCGCAAACACAGAGGGCTTGAGTATTGCAGGAAAGACAGGAACCACAAACAACTACACGAATGCCTGGTTCATAGGATATACCCCGGACATAACACTCGGTATTCTGATAGGAAGAGACGACAACAGGACAATGGGGAAACGGGCCACAGGAGGTAATTTTGCTGCACCTCTTTTCAGAAGAATTCTGAAAACCCCTGCCCTGTCAGGGCTAAATGCGACATCGGACTTCAATCCTCCCCCGTCTGTAAAATTCATACTCACAGATATCCACAAAGGCACGAGGTGTGAAGAGGAGTCCGATGACTGCCGCTTTCTTCCTTTCAGGGAGGGGACAGAACCTCCGGCAAAAAGTCCTCAGGCCGAACAGGATATTATGAAAATCGAGCACTGACCATATATACAGATACAGGATACCAATTCAGAGCCAAAGCCGAAAAGTAAAATACATTCAACAACACGAGTCATTTATTATTGACTTGATTGCCCGACAAAATGTATAAGAGGAGATGAGGTGATTATGGCTGAATACAAAAATCCGTATCCTACCGTTGATATTATAATTGAATACAAAGGCGGCATTGTCCTGATCAAAAGGAAGAATCCGCCCTCAGGATGGGCAATCCCGGGCGGATTTGTTGACTACGGGGAATCCCTGCCCGATGCCGCAGTCAGAGAGGCAGGTGAAGAGACATCGCTCAGCGTTACTCTTAAAGAACAGTTCTACACATATTCAAGACCGGACAGAGACCCGCGTTTTCACACCATCTCGACAGTCTTCATTGCAAGGGGTGAGGGGGAGATTAAGGGCAGGGACGACGCCCTCGAGGCACAGGTATTCACAGAAGATACCCTTCCAAAGGACATAGTATTCGACCATCACGATATTCTCACTGACTATTTCACATACAGAAAAACAGGCAAAAGACCGGGGATTAAATAGTATGCATCATTCAACCCTTGCATTTGTGGCTTTTCTGCTGATTGTTATCGGGGTATATGTTGCAATACACGCCTACATTTATTACAGAATGAGGACATCTCTGGAACTGGGGAAGATAGCAAATCTGATTATCGGGATTTTCTTCATTGTAATGATATTCTCCCCGTTTATCATCAGAATCTCAGAGAGCAGAGGATTGTCACTCATGTCTGTCTTCTTCTCCTACACGGGATATATGTGGATGGGCATAATATCGATAATGGTCATTTCCCTCTTCTTTCTGGACATACTGCATCTGGCGGCCGCAAAGGTTTTAGCCCTTCTCGAAATAAAAAAGGAATTCCTCAAGCACATAAACAAATATACATTTCTGTTCGCAGTTATTCTTTCACTCCTTGCCTCCTCGGTCGGTTTCTTTGAGGCAAAGAATGTAAGGATTACGAGAATAAATCTCGAAAGCCATTATCTTCCGGCAGATTTTCCGCTACTTAAGATTGCCCAACTCTCCGATATACATATCAGTCAGACACTGGGCGGAGACTTTATAACAGATGTCGCAGCAAAAGTTAATTCGCTGAATCCCGATATAGTTGTCATCACGGGAGATGTTACAGATATCGACCCGAGAAAAAACAAGAGAATTATAAACGCATTCAATTCACTGAATCCGCCTCTCGGCAAATATGCTGTTACAGGGAATCACGAATTTTACGCCGGCATCGAAATGTCTATGGATTTCTACACAATGTGCGGATTCAGGCTTCTCAAGGGTGAAACAGTTACACCTTCCGAAGGGATTCTTGTTGCCGGTGTCGACGATGAAAACGGGAGCAGATTCTCGCACTACTCGGATACGGACGAAGAAAGACTGCTTGCATCCACCGAAGAAAGCGGTTTTACAATACTACTCAAGCACAAACCCTTTGTAAGCGATGCCGTAAAGGATAAAATTGACCTTCAGCTCAGCGGACATACACACGGAGGACAGATATTCCCCTTCAGTCTGCTTGTAAGGCAGGTATATAAATATTTTCACGGACTTTACAGGATATCGGACCGTATGCATCTGTATGTTTCAAGGGGTACAGGTTACTGGGGTCCTCCGATAAGATTTCTCTCCCCTCCCGAGATCACATTTTTTGAAATAAGAAGAAAAGAACTATAATTCCTTCTTTATGTATCTCCCACCTTCTAAAACAAGTGTTCCCCTTTTATACTGATAATAATGGTTCTTACACAGACCTTTTGATATAGCGGTATTACCGCAGCCGTCAACAGAACATCTTTTCTTTTCTCTTTTGCCCTCAATATTCTTCAGAAGTCCCTTCCTCTTGAGCTGGTAATAATGATTCTTGCAATATCCTCGTGAAAATGCCGTCTTCTCACAACCTTCATACATACATTTTTCAATCTGCCGTTTATCTTCAGGTGTTTTTTCTGCAGATTCTGCTGTCCGATATCTACCAGACTCTTTCATATCACTCAATATCCTTTCAATCTCTGCAATCCTCCTGCGGATATCCTCTATCTCCCTGAATCTGCTTTCGATCATCTCGTTTATAATTCCGGCAACCCCCGTCTGCACAATCTTTCTGAAATCCTCAATAAGTTTACTGAAAGTGTAATTGATGAAATCAGAGGGCATACTTTCTCCTATCAAAAAACGTTGGCACTATTATATAAATTTGTGCTACCTTGTCCAATAAAAAATGAACAGCTTTTTTCTTTTATCTGTCTGCATCAATTCCTATCTTGACACCTTTTACCGCGGAATTGACGATAAATACTCTTACATTATTTGACCCTCTGTCGGCAGGAAAGAACCAGAACCCTGTTTTGTCCGGTTTATATCCGTTTGTCGTCCCTACAAGCATCTCCCCGTCTATAAAGAAAATCTTTATCTTGATTCCTCCGCTAGTCGGTCCATCGAAACACTTCTTCTCCTCGTAATCTCTGTTCCCCTCATAGGTCTTGACAAAGAAGACTGCCTTAAGGTGTTCAATCCTCACTTCCCTCAGATTTACCTTCTCTCCGGTCTTTATCTGAATATGGAATACCGGTTTTTCGGGATTGAAATCAGTAGTAATACCTTTGAGCACGGCCCCGTTTTTATAACGAACAACAACCTTGTTTGATAACATTAAATCCTCCGCATTCCGCTTCTCATACTATTTTGTAACACAATATCTCACTCAGTCAAGCCATATTTTTTAAGGGCAAAGATGTTTCTTGCAAAAACAGAAATATAATCCTAATATCGAACAATCCTTCAGGAGGTATAGTTATGAAAAAAGGACTTGTCGCTCTGGCCCTTATATTATCGTTTTTTTACAGTTATGAACTCTTTGCCTGCAAGTGCATAGACCCGAACTCGATTCCGATTGAAGAGACTATAAAAAAATCAACCGCTGTATTCATAGGAGAGGTCGTTTCGATTGAGAGCGAGGCAAATTATCTGAAAGTCAAGTTCGATGTCCTCGCATCCTATAAGGGTATAAACGAAAAGTCCTTTATTATTGTCAAAACAGCAAAGAGCGAGGCCGCCTGCGGATATCCGTTTAAGGCTGGTGAGAAATATCTCGTATTTACATACGGAGATGACGCATTCTATACCGGACTCTGTTCACGCACAGGGCCACTAAATGATGCCGGCGAGACTATCGCATTATTGCCGAAACCACTCTTTTCACTTATAAGCGAGACAGAACAACACACAGACGAGGCAAAGAAGATTGACTCTCTTCTTAGGCAGATCGAAAAAGAGGTTGCAAAATATAAAAATGAAAGCCTTATGCTGAAAATCAAGGATGTAAGGATTATGATAAAGGATTATTCACAACCGGCACCGGCAAAGGACTGCAAATGCCCGATGATAGGATGTCCTCCCTGTCCTCCCTGCCCTCAGATACCGCAGCAGAATCCTCCGAATCAGATGAGCGAAACTGATTTTTCGAAGTTCTTTGCCGAATTCAAAAAGGCATCAATGGACAAAGACAAACTGCGGCTTCTGGAGAGTATTATGAATTCCGGTGCATATCTGAGTGTCTCTCAGGTTATCTCCCTTCTCAAACAGGTTGACTTTGCCTCAAACAGAAAGAAATTCTTTACAATCATAAAAGGACACATATCCGACCCCCAGAATATCTACCAGATATACAATCAGCTCGATTTCAATTCGGAAAAGGACGAGGCGAAGAGAATACTCGAGGGAAAATAAATCATTTCTCCGACATTATCCTCAGGGGCGAGACGGTCTCTATACTCCTGAAAATCTGCTCGCCATCAGGCCTGACAAATGTGATCTCGTAAGTCGATCTGCTGATATCGGTATTTATCAGACTGTACCTTATCAGGACAATCTCGCCGTCTTCGCTCATTCTGACCCGATTTGCGACGTCGTCTTCGGCAAAACATATCCAGACAATATTGTTATTAAACCTTACCCTCAGCAGATAATCCGTCTCTTCCCCGACATCGATCTCACTGACCCTGAAGTTTCTGTTTAAGGTGTATTTCACAAGTGCGATAATCAGTCTGCGCTCATACTGAACGGAATGATTCATATATCCTGAACTCTTTCCCACTGATTATGAATATTAGAAATATCGTCCTTTTGCAAGACCAAAAATCCGGCTCGAGAGGTTCGATATGCTATTCGGAAAATCACATTATTACTTGTAGAAATTCTCTGTCTCCGGTGACCTGTCGGGAAGTGCTTTGAGTTTATCTGCGATATCAGCGGGTATTTTTATGTTCAGAACAACATTTCTGTCGGTCTTATCCTTCATCCCGTTATCCGGATTACTCCCGTCCTGAATATCCGCAATCGCTATACCTCTCCCGATATAGGCCATACTCCCTTTCTCTGAGTTATGGTCGAAGACGGTCTTGTAAACCGTAACGACATTATTCCCCGAGTAGACGAATTCATAGATATTCCCCTGCTGCGGAAAGTCGAGTGTGGAAGGGGCTTCAATCTCAAAATATCCTTTGGTTAAATCGGAATCCTGTGAGGGGTGCGGTACCACCCGATGTTCGTGCCCGTGTCCTACGAGGTGCAAAAGAACATTTGGATACTGATTCAATAGGGCAATTAAATCACTCCCGCTCTTCTCTGATTTTGAATCGATTGACCAGGTCGGATGGTGAGAAGAAATAACCACCAGCACCTTATCTTCAAGAGCCTTATCGAGCTGTGGTTTCAGGAACTCGTCAAACATCTTTTGTGACAAATAACCCTTATCAAGTCCCACCGGACTCGGGGTATCGAGAACTATGAATCTGAGAGGGATATCTGAAGAGGGATTATATACATAATTACCGTCGTCATTTGCCACATTATCCTGTGAAAAACCGTGCCCCTTAACCGTTCCCTCTGCCGTATAATACATATTTATCAGTTGTCTGTGAGTAAGTGGTCTTCTCTCATCACTCGCATTTACCTTACCCGCCCGCGCATTCTGAACATCTACAGGGTACTTGCAGGCAATCACCGCCTCGCTCTGGTCTCCCACTGCCTTTTTATAATAATTCCCTTCCTTTATGGCATTCTCCTGTTCGTCTGCTGAAAGCGTTCTGTCTACTGCTGGAAAATTTCCAACAATAAGCTCATCGTGATTACCAAGTACATATATCCACGGGAACTTTGCCCCTGCGGGTTTCAGGGAATCACAAACCTCATTATCAGGGCCATCAATCAACGTCTTATAATCTCCGGAATTAGGATTTACTTCTCTACCATTCAAAATATCAATCAGCCATTTTGTCTCATTGTACTGATTATTGTCAATCCCGTCACCCGATATCAATAGAATATCAATTGGCCTGAAATAATGAAAATCGTTCAGAGTTCTGATAAACTCATTCAGAATTCTTGGCGCATACCCCTCAAACGGTCTGTAGGCTGACGGAATCGACGGACTGTCATATTTAACCATACGGCTCGGTGACTGAAAATCCGTTATATGCAGGTCTGAAAGGTGTACCATATAAAAAAATGACTTCTCTTTTTCTCCTCCTTTGCCGGTCCCCAGATCATCCCGCACAATATGTTCTTCACCTGCACCACTCATATCATACTCCCCGAACTTGTCGGAGAGAGTAGGATCCTGTTTTGCAATCGGAAGCTCAGATTTCAATGTTCTCCTGACTGTCGTATCAGGTTTTTTAGCAGGGACATAATTATCTGTGCTTATTACATCTCCTGCTATTACATCAGCAGCAGCATCCGGAAAACTCGTATCACCCGACTCCTCGGAGCCAGAGCAGGCAAAATTAAAAAATGGGATAATAATACATAAAACAAACATATACATTGACTTCATAAACACACCTCCGTTTTTTTATATAGAACCAACTCAATAAAATCTCAATATAAAAAAATTGACAAGGTTTTGAATGACAAAAATACTCAGAGAATACTTATTGGTTAGTAAAGCAAATGCATAAGAATTTATTAGCACAATCTTCACTAAGCATTTTTAAAGTTGCTCACAGATTCCCTGCTTGCAGAAGGATAGTGACTCACAGGCACCACAACTACCTCCACACTTATCAGGACCACATTCCTTACCAATACAATCAGGTAGACAACAGCTACTATTAAAACAAACTTCGTTCTCTTTACAGCATACACCATTGCATATCTCGTAAAGACACTCACATAAACCCAACGCATTGCAGAATTGCAATTCATTGCACACTCCGCAAACACCCCCACATCCATCAGAACCACAAACCTTATTTGTACAGTTTTTATTGCAATTGGTACATAAACCATTCTCACAAGCATATTCGCAGGTGATTTCGCTATAGTTATAAACACACTTATAATTTGAACAGGTACCATTATTATTATATTCAACAAGTAATTTGTTGTCCTTACAATAGTTGGGTGGCGGTTTATTACATATTCCACAACTCCCTTCGCATCCGTCACTGTCACACTCCTTATTGGTGCAATCAGGCAGACAGTTATTACAGAAAGATTCGGCACACCCGTACTTGCAGAATTCCACATTGACCCACTCAAGACAACCATCCTCATTCACATCCTTGCATTCACTCACATATTCCTTGTCATCGATTTTCAGACAGGTTCTTACTCCTGACTTCTCGCATTCATTTTTGCAGACTGCATCAGTTGATATGATATCATAGGAAGCATCAGCGTCGGGATAACCGGTATCCTGAATCTCCTCAGAGAGAACATCAGTTGTCACATCTTCTATATCACCTGTAAAATCAGTATCAGAGATATCAGCAACAGGAATCTCTTCTGCGCCCGAATCTATATAAATATCAGCACTATCAGAAAAATCAGTATCCTCTGGCCCCGCGTCAAAGATATCGTCATTAATATCGTATGAAAGAATGTCCTGTATCAAAGAATCTGCAGGAATCACATCAGATAAAGCAGTATCCCTTGTCTTTTCGAGTTCTGAAGTGTCGTGTGTGCAGGAGATATAAAAAACCATTGTAAAGACAAGCAATAATGCGGATAGCCTTTTCATCAGAATTCTCCTGAGAAAGAGAGAAATAATCCGTTCTTTACCGGAAGAAAAACCGCAGTACTTGCGGGCGAATACGCTTTATACAGGAAATATGCTGAAGCTCCCAGCAACACTCCCCCGGTAATATAACTTGCGACCGAGAGATTGTCATAAAAATGAATCTCATCGATCTTTTCTGACCTTATATTCTCGTTGTAATCTTCTTTTTTTACATCATTATAAACCGAGTCGGATTTCATATAAAAGACAGGTCCGAGTGCAACAAACAGCAATCCAGCAGATGCAAGAGAATACCCGATAATCTTATTTGTCCCTCTTTTTTCTCTGATATCCGGAACGGTCTGAACCCCTTCCGGCCTTTTTACTGCCTCTTTAAGATTCTTTATCAGTTCCTCGACCTCTTTTCTGTCCTCTGCCTGAGGATTCAGGAGGACATACTGCTCATAGAACTTGATTGCGTTATGATAATCCCCGAGCTTATCGTAGCATTTGCCGATGTTATAAAGAATCTCCGGTCTCGGATAGCGCGAATAGGCCTTCATAAAGAGTTCGAGCGCCTCAGAATATTTGTCATTCTTGTATAACTTCTTTGCGGCCTCAAAATGAATCTTTGCACTCTCTTTATCCTCATAAGTCGGGTCACTGCCCTGCGCAGACAGATTTACCGAGAGAAAAATAAAGAGACAGAGGTACAAGGTTTTTGCTGACATACTCTTTATTCCAGTTTTATAAGATTATTCCCCCTGAAATCCGAAATAATACCTGTCGATTCCAGCTGGTCAACGAAACTGATATATTCCTCGAGCGTCTTCTTGGCTGCCGAGGGGACTGCCACGAACAAAACACCTATTCCGGTCCTCTTCTCTTCGTCCTCCTTTGCAACCCGTGTAATCTCGCCGATAATCTTGATCTGCTCCCTTGCCGTAGTGCCGGGCAGAATAAATGAGAGATATACCTTATCTCCTACCTTGGGAAGGTTTTTAATGTTTATAAATATACCGCCGCTTGATACGTCAACAGCCTGCGCTACTCCCGATGTCTCTCCTATAGTATACTTTACCTGAAACCCCACAGGTATTCTCTTGAACTTTCTCTTTTCCGACATTTTCAGCCCCTCTCAAAATGGCGCCCCCGACAGGAGTCGAACCTGCGGCTGACAGGGATTAGGAATCCCTCGCTCTATCCAACTGAGCTACGGGGGCGCTTCAAGGTGTAAAATAGAGTGAAAATTAGATTATGTCAAGTTTAGTAAAACCATTTATTGCAGCATAATCAAAATGCCACAGTCTGAGGTACCGAACAACTCTTTAGAAAATCCGGTAATAACACATCGAAATTACGTAGTCTGACACAGGTGCCGGATAGAACAGGTCTTAAAACGGCACCCGGCAACAGTTCGATAATCTTTCATATTTTCGAATAATTATAGATATTTCCTGCATCCGGCTAATATCCCCATAATGTCGTATATACATTTGCAGTTATTGTAGTAATATATAATCAGGAGGTGGTAACTATGAAAGAAAGGATTAAAAATCTTATTTACGGAGAAGAAGGTCAGGGTATGACCGAATACATAATCATCGTTGCGCTCATAGCGATTGCGGCAATCGGTGTCATTACTGTATTTGGAGATAATATCAGGGCTCTCTTTAAGGCCTCTACAAACGCCCTTGCCGGCGACCAGAATGTTCAGGTCGAGACCCGAAAATTCACCGGCAGTGTCAAGAAGACTATCAAAGACTTCGCAAACAACAAGACCCAGTAATTATTCTCTCTGCAAAATTTTCTTACAAGAGCCTGCATCTGATATGCGGGCTTTTTTATCTTTATCATACATTAAAACCCTAAATACCTAAAAACAATTTCCACCTGTAAGCATTAAATGTAATACAAAACATACTAGTAAATAAAACAGTGCAGGCTATATCTTCCTGACAACAACTAGGATATTATTGGCGACCTCTTTTATATCCCCGAAAGACAGGATAAGCGAGAGAATAAACAAAGGTGGGATTAGTAAAACCCTTACAGGCAGTGTAACATAAAACAGCAAACCCCGCCTGATTCTTTTATCTCTGTAATCACGATTACCAAACAGGAACAGAGGGAGGTGAAAGATATGAGATGCCATAGTCTGAAATGCCCCGCCAAGCATATTAATTTCGGTTATTTTCATCTGGTTTTCGTTCAATGCCTCTTCGATAAAATACCTTGTAAAGTTGTAATAATGCTTAGGTATATCGTGAGGGACTGATGTCTGCGGCAGGAGGAATATTGCAACACCATCTTTTCTCAAAACCCTTCTTATCTCCGATATCACCTCAAGGGGCTTCAAAGTATGCTCCAGCATATGAATACACAAAACTGTATCGAATGAATCGTCCTGAAAATCCATATTCCCGGCATCTGTATACTGATATCTGATTTTGCCTCCGGAATTTTCTGACAAACTGATTCTTCTTTTATCTGCTATTGTATAAGATTTATAATCACAGCCGAGCCCAAGAAATGTTTTATAAAAATCACCTCCACCGACATCCAGAATATCTCCTCCCGAATATTTCCTAACCGCCTCAAGGGTCTGACGATAAACAAAATTTCTCAGAAAATATAATAAACGTTTAATCATCTCTCAAACAGTATATAACAATCATCTTATTATTCAACATTATTGAAACAAACAGTGTCCGACTTTTTTCATTTTTATATTTTTTAGTAAAACCCTAAAACCATTATGCAACATAGAGTGAATTTCCCGAGAAATTATGGAGTGATAGAATTTTCTGAACCTAATCACGTTCCGGCAAACTGAATCTGCTGTTAAAAGATTTTTTAGAAAAAAATTGGGATAACAATGAAAAATAGTGTATTTTTCATAGTAAACCTCCTTTAGTCTTCTATCCATTCCCAACACCAATTTGTTGGTGGAAATGAATTAAAAAATTGTTCTTTATTTCGCTAAGCCCAATTGTTATAAATAATAACATTTATATTCTCCAACATATTTTTATACCTATACAATTTGTTTCTCTCAAATAAAGATGTTTACTTAGTCAAAATAAAGACATTTTTTTCATATTAACCTGTTTACACATTAATTCTAATAATTCATTGAATAAGTATGTATCTTGTTTACTCAAGTAGTACTTTACTACACTCATACCCCTCACCCCCTTTCTGTTTTATATTGTTTAAATTCTTATTTCTGTTTCTGTTTTTCTGGAATTTGAATAGAATACGAGAAGAGAAGAAGTGTTAGTTCTCAAAATTCCCATCTGTTACCCCAGATAACCGAATCCACTTATAATATAAAAATTCCGTTTTTATTTGTCAAAAAAGACTTTTCAATAAATAGAAAAGAGAAACATTTTTGCTGATAAGTTATTTAAAAAAACAATAAAGCCCGAAGATGAGTTGTTCACCCTCGGGCTTAAAAAGGAAACAATTCCCAACCAGAACAATTTCAATCCCGATGCTAATAGTAGGCTCAATAATAAATTGAAATATGGTAAATAGTCTTCCAACTGAATTTATACCGCATTGGTTTAGCTATATTATTTACTTGACCTTAAAACCATTATGTAATATACTCCTGTTTAGTATAACTATAATGGAGGATATTCCAAAATGGTTATTTTTGACAGAATTCTTGATATCAGCCTTCCTTCAAAACAGTCAGCCTTTCTGTGGGGTGCAAGAAAGACCGGTAAGAGTACCTATTTAAAACAATACTTTCCGAACAGCATAATCTTCGATTTTCTTGATACTGACCTCTATTTTAGGATTTCAAAAAATCCTGCAATTTTCAGAGAACTGATTCTTGCCAAGGAAAAATCTCTTCTTAAATATCCTGTAATACTTGACGAAGTTCAGAAGGTTCCACATATACTTGATGAGATACATCGGTTAATAGAAAACAATGGGTTGAGATTTATACTGTGTGGCTCAAGCGCAAGAAAACTGAAGAGAGGTCATTCAAATCTTTTAGGCGGAAGGGCCTGGCGTTATGAAATGCTTCCACTTGTTAGTGCCGAAATACCCAATTTTGACCTGCTCCGCGCATTAAATCAGGGGCTGATACCCGCACATTATCTTCAGAACAGGGAAGATGCCATGATGTCACTTAAAGCTTACATACATGACTATCTGAAAGAAGAGATATTTGCTGAAGGACTGACACGGAATATCCCGGCCTTTTCAAGATTCTTTGATGCTATAAGTTATACTCACGGAGAACTTACAAATTATGCAGACATCGCTCGAGATTGCGGGGTAGACTCAAAGACAGTGAAAGAGTACTATCAGATACTCGTTGATACTCTGGTTGCCGTAAGAATAGAACCTTTTAAGAAGAGACAATCCCGTCAGGTTATTTCAAAGGCAGTTAAATACTATCTTTTTGATGTAGGTGTCGCAAATTATCTGTGCAAAAGAAGTCTGACTGAGGAGAAGGGAAGTGAATTCGGCAAGGCATTCGAACATTTTATTCTTATGGAACTAATAGCGTATAACTCATACAGAAGGTGTGATTATCGCATCAATTTCTGGAGGACAAAATCCGGACTTGAAGTTGATTTTATCATTGGAGATGGTGAGATAGCAATAGAGGTTAAGGGGAAAGATAATATAGACTCACTGGATTTGAGAGGCTTAAACGCCTTTAAAGAATTATATTCGCCAAAAAAATCTATTCTTATCTGTAATGAAAGAGAGAAAAGAATCAGCGGTAAGATAGAGATTATACCCTGGCGTGAATTTATTGAGAAATTATGGAATGATAGAATTTTCTGAACCTAATCACGTTCCGGCAAACTGAATCTGCTGTTAAAAGATTTTTAGTTACACACCGTTTTTCGAATAATTTTCTGAGATGAGATTTTTACCACATAAAATTTTTTAAAAAATTCTTTACATAAATAAAAGTTTGTGTCAGATTTTTTAGTACTTTCGTGAGGGAGAACAATGAGTCAATTTACGCATCTGCATTTACATACACAGTATTCTTTTCTGGACGGGGCGATAAAGATTAAAGAGCTGATGAAAAAGATTAAGGAGAAGGGGATGAATGCCGTCGCCATTACCGACCACGGCAATCTGCACGGCGCAGTAGAATTTTATGAGGCTGCAAAGAAGAACGATATCAAACCCATTATCGGCTGTGAACTCTACCTCAATCCGTCCGGACCATATACGGAGAAGAGACAGGATTCAGAGAGGAACCACATACTCCTGATAGCAAAAAATATGGAAGGGTATAAAAACCTTATATACCTCGTCTCCAAAGCACATTTAGAGGGTTTCTATTATGTCCCGAGGATAGACAAGAAACTTTTGAAAGAACATTCGAAGGGTTTAATCGGTGCATCAGCCTGCCTTGCTGGCGAAATCAACCGTCTGATATCCGCAAAAAAGATAAAGGAGGCCGAGGAGACGGCTCTCGAGTACAAAGCCATATTCGAGAAGGACTCATTTTTTATCGAAATTATGCGCACAGGTCTGAAAGAACAGGATGAGAACAATCCGGTTCTTATAGATATTGCCAGAAAACACGATATTCCCCTGCTCGCCACAAATGACTGCCATTATCTCGAGAGAGAGGACGCCAAGGCCCACGACATACTGCTCTGTATTCAGACCGATTCAGTAGTGGAGAATACAAACAGGCTTCATCACGACACAGACCAGTATTATGTCAGGAGTCCCGAAGAGATGAAAAACCTCTTCTCGGATATTCCCGACGCAGTCGAAAACACAATCCGGATTTCGGAGATGATAAATCTCGAGCTCGACCTGAACAAGCCTATGCTTCCCGATTATAAGGTGCCCGAAAAATATACGAGAGAAAAATACCTCGAGAAACTTGCAAAAGAGGGACTCGCAAAAAGGCTCAAGGAGATAACTCCCGTTGCATCGGAAAAAGAATATTATGACCGTCTGGATTACGAACTCAAAATTATAAATGAAAAGGGTTTTGCCGGTTACTTCCTCATCGTGCAGGACTTTATCAATTTTGCAAAGAAGAACAACATACCTGTTGGCCCGGGAAGAGGCTCCGGCGCAGGTTCTCTGGTTGCATATTCTATCGGAATAACGGAACTCGACCCCTTAAGGTACGGCCTGCTCTTCGAAAGATTTCTCAATCCCGAGAGAAAGAGCCTTCCGGATATAGATACGGATTTCTGCAAGGACAAGAGAGAACAGGTAATTAATTATGTGCGCGAAAAATACGGAGATGACAGGGTCTGTCAGATAGTCACATTCTCCGAACTCAAGGCAAAGTCCATCATCAAGGATGTCGCACGCGTACTGTCGATACCATTTGCAGAGATAAATGCACTTACCAAGGCACTTCCGAACAAGGTCGGTGAAAATGAGCTGACAGTCGATATGGCCGTAGAGATCGAACCCCGCCTGAAAAAGAACAGGGAACTCGTAGATATCTCGAGAAAACTCGAAGGACTCAACAGGCAGACAGGCATTCACGCGGCGGGCGTGGTGATAAGCGATAAGCCACTCATCGAGGTTGCCCCTCTGACTCTCGCAAAAATCTCCTCCCGGCAGAACGACGACGAGCAGGAGAACGGAAAAGTAAAAGAGGAGAAGGCGGTCGTCATCCAGTTTATGAAGGACGATGCAGAGAAGGCCGGACTCGTAAAATTCGATTTTCTGGGGCTCAAGACTCTGACCGTTATAAATAATGCCGTAGAGATGATAAAGGAGAAAGAGCCGCAGTACAAAGACTTTGACATAAACAGGATACCTCTCGATGACAAAAAGGTATACAGACTTCTCTCGGAGGGCGATACAAACGGCGTATTTCAGTGTGAATCTGCCGGCTTCAAGAATATGCTCAAGAGACTCAAACCCCAGAAAATCGAAGAGCTGATAGCAGCACTTGCCCTCTACAGACCCGGTCCGCTCGATGCCGGTCTTGTCGACCAGTACATAAACCGTAAAAACGGTATCGAGAAGATTACATATCCGCACAAAAAGGTAGAACATATACTCAAAGAAACGTACGGCGTAATCGTCTATCAGGAACAGGTAATGAATATCTGTGTCGAACTCTGCGGCTGGACTATGGGAAAGGCCGACTCTATCAGGAAGGCGATGGGTAAAAAGGACCGTGACACAATGCAGAAATTGTCGGATGACTTCATCAGGAGTGCCGTCTCTGTCTCAAAGATGAAGGAAGAGGATGCGCGTCATCTCTGGGAACAGATAGAGAAATTCGCCGGTTATGCATTCAACAAATCCCACTCGGCGGCATACGCCATAATCTCCTACCAGACCGCATATCTCAGGACACACTTCTACAGATACTTTATGTGTGCCACACTATCAAGCGAAATGGGGAATGCCGAGAAGGTTTCAGAGTACCTTATGGATCTGAAAAAGAAGGGGATAAAGATACTCCCCCCTGACATCAATGAATCAGAAGAGGGTTTCTCAATTGACAGAGACGGCATCCGCATCGGACTGATGTGCATCAAGGGTATAGGACAGAGTCTTGCCGAAGATATCATCAGCAGGAGGAAAGACTGCCGGTTCTCGGGTTATCTTGATTTCATACGACGAATTAAGCCCAACAGGAAGGCTCTTGAAGCCCTGATATACTCGGGGGCGCTGGATTTTATAAAAGTCCCGAGACCTGTAATGGCCGCAAATGCAGAAAGGGCGCTTAAGAGTATAAATACCAGAGAGAAAAAAAACGGTGAGACTCTCAGGCTATCCTTTGACTGTCAGGAAGAAAAAGAGTTCGAATTCGAATTCAATACCACCGATATCACCGATGCACAGATTCTCAAAATGGAGAAGGATGCAATTGGTTTCTATGTCTCCGAAAATCCGATAAACAGATTTATCGACGAAATCAGAAAACAGACAAAGACCACTCTCGCGGAGGTTCAGACACTCGACGACGGCTCTGAGATAAAGGTCGGAGGAATGATAATAAGGATAAATGCCAAGGTAGGAAAGAACAAGGACAAATACGCTATGATATTTATCGAGGATGACACTGGTTCTGCAAGCGCATACCTCTCCTCGAGGGTATACGAGACGTATCAGAAAGTTCTCGAAACAGAGTATCCGGTAATAATCAGCGGAACGGTCAGCGTACTTGAAACCGACTCGGAAGAGGAAATAAGACGCTCTGTACGGATTAACGTGAGGGAGATAAAACCGCTCAATGAAATCAAAACGAAGTCCCTGAAAGGAGTTGCCATCGATATCCCCGTAAACGGCTTTGACCACAAAAAAGTCTTTGACCTGCACAAGGTTATAACACTGTTCAAGGGAGAGACACCCGTAAATATAAATTTTGTAAATGACTCAGGGAAGAAGGTCTGCCTGACGCTTCCCGACGAATTCAGAATCAATTTTACAGAACAATTCGAGAATTCGGTAAGGAGAATCAGTGAGGCGGTCATTATCCGGCGGGTGTGATATTCCCTTGCTTCTCTTCCTTCTCTTCTCTCCGGTCCAGTCTCAGTCCGAAAAAATACAGAAAGAGCATTGTCAGAACAAGAGAGCAGATGAATATCAACTCATAGTGCCACTCCCTGCTTATGAGAAACATCACAGGGCCTATTGTCATCGAGACGAGAAGACCGGCAGGAATCAGCAGGACGAACAGGACATAGGAAAAGACGGAGGTATAACTGTAAAGGCTGACCGCAAGTATCGTAACTATTACAAAGACCGACAGAAACATTATTCTCTGGGGGATATTCAGAATAAAGTCGTAGATTTTATTAATCATTGCCGGCTTTCTTCCGCTCTAATATCGCATATGAGATTCTCGTTGCAATTGAATTTGCCCGCCTGAGATGTGAGAGAAGTTCGAGATGAATGGAGCTCGTCTTGACGCTCTCCTGCAGACCGAGATGAAGTCTCTGTATATGAGCCTCCTTGAATTCCCTCTCCTTTTCCACAAGAATTTCCTTGTGCCTGATAGCCTGTCTGGCAAGTTCCTCCGAGCCTGTATCGAAGGCCGTAATAGATAGTCTGAATCCCTCCATTACATCCTTGTGGAACTCGATAATCTCCTTTTTACCGTCTTCGGAGAAATGATAACCCATCTTTATCATCTTCCTTGCCATCTCAAGTATAGTACGGTTTATCAGGTCACCTATATTCTCCAGATCGCTTATAAACGAGATAAGGTCGAATTCATTTTTTGTCTGTTCCTTTGTAAGAGAAGAGCGGTCCATGTTGACTATATATAACTTAATCTCCCTCTCCAGTATATCTACCTTGTTGTCTCTCTTCTGAATATCCTCGAGGAGGTCCATATCATGTTCGATGAAGACCTTTACCGTGTCTCTCAGCATTGACTCAACGATACTCGACATACGCATAATCTCCCTCGAGGCATATCCGAGTGCAAGCGCAGGGGAGTTGAGTGCGGTACGGTCGAGATATTTCGGTCTGAACTCCTCGCTCTCCTTTTCAGAACCCTTGAAGAAATATCTGCTGAGCAGCCCGGCGGTAACTTTCGAAAACGGCAGTAAAATGAGTGCAATGGAAAAGTTGAAGATCGTATGTGCGTTTGCTATCTGTCTTGCCACACTGCTGTCTGTAAAACCAACCAGTGTTGCAAAATATTCCGTAAAGGGATAAAACAGGGCAACACCAACCACCTTAAACAATACGTGAGCAACCGCAGTCCTCTTCCCGTTCGCATCAGAACCTATTCCGGCCAGAAGCGCCGTAAAACAGGTACCTATGTTCGCCCCGTAAATAAAAGGTATAGCCACCTCGAGGGTCATACTCCCGCTGATTGCAAGCGAAATCACAATACCGAGCGTCGCGGCACTCGAGTGTATCAGTGCAGTTATTACTGTGGAGAAGAGCAGACAGAGCATTTTGTTTTCACCAAAATACCTGAGGACAACAGAGAAGAATTCGGAATTCTGCAAAGGCACACTGCTGTCTATAAGAACCCTGATACCATAGAAAATCAGACCGAATCCGAGCAGCAGTTGTCCTGCAAATCTGTTACGGTATCTCTTGCTGAAGAAGAAAAGTGCAAAGCCTATTGCGACCATCAGAAGTGCATATCTGTCGAGTCTGAAGCTTATCAGCTGAACTGTAACGGTAGTACCGATATCGGCACCCAGAAGAATAGGCATCGCCTGAACAAGTGAGATTAATCCGGACTGCGTAAGACCGACAAGCATTACGGTCATTGCCGTTGAACTCTGAAGCACAACCGTAAAAACGGCCCCCCAGAACATCCCTAAGAACCTGTTGGAAGTAAACTCCTGAATTACCAGCCTGAGTCTCTCCCCCGCAAAGTGCTGAATTGCCTCCTTAAGAAAATAGAGACCAAGAAGAAATATTGCCAGGCCGCCGCTGAAATTGACTATTATTTCAAACATCAGGTTTCAGTGGGAGTTGTGCATAATAACTATTTTTTGATCCACTGGTCAACGTCTCCATCGCCGTTCTTATCTATACCTATACGGTCGACGGAACCCTTGTCATCGTAGTATTCGAAGTAATCCATCTTGCCATCTATCTTTGTGGAGAGTTCCTTCCTTACAATCTTCCCCTTTTCAAAGAATTTGACTATGTCGGGCTTTCCGTCCCAGTTCAGATCCATCTCCTGCCTCGTAAGCTGTCCTTTTTCAATATAGTTCGTTGTATCGAAACGACCGTCAAAATCGAAATCAATCATCTCTTTTACTGTCTCGCCCTTGTCGTTGAAGACCTTCACCATATCCACCTTGCCGTCGTGATTCAGGTCGAACTCCTTCCTCACAACAATATCTGTCTGTTTACCGTCCTTTTCTCCCTTTTTATAATACTCCCAGATATCAGGTTTGTTGTCACCGTTTATATCGAATGTTCTGGATGGAAGTCCGTCAACCTCTGACTTTCCTGTCTGCTCGCTTGCTATAGAAGTCATATTCTGCGTGGCGGTATCCTGTTTTTTGGGGCAGGCAGTAAAAAATATCAGAACTATAAATATTAATGCAACGCTTCTCATCATATCCTCCTGTTTCCCAAATGACACCAAAGGTCATTTTATTGTTACCGGATAGTATCTGCTGTGAAGAAGTTTGTCAACCAGTTCTTTTTCGTTATTAATTTTTCCCGAAAACAATGTGGCATATGCACCGAGATTCTCAAAATCGGTTCTGGTTGCACTCCCTCCTGTCATCGATATTCCCAGCCTCGAGGCCGCATCATAAGCCAGCATATTTGCCGTATTATCGGAAAAACTGCTCTCAGTCTCGATCGCAGTAAGCCCCTCGATGTTAAACAGTCCGTCTCCGAGCGGTCTGTCAATATCCTTTTTGTACGGGTGGGCAGCGATTACTGCGCCGTTAAGTTCCTTTATCTTTGCAACAAGTTCGCTTATTTTATGTTCAGTCCTACAGAATTCGTTAAGTCCTGAAGGCTCCGGCAGATAGATGAGCATATGTCCCTTCTCTGTCTCGACCTCTGCACCGAAAAGAACTACAAGGCCGAGTTCGCGGCCATACTCGCGCAGCGCATCTGCTCCCTCAAAATATCCGTCGTCCGTAAATACAATACCGTCCAGTACTGTATTCTTTGCCCTTACGATAATCTCTCTGGGCTCAAGGGTCGAATCTTTCCGTCGGTTTGAATGAACGTGCAGGTCAATCAGCATATTTAATACCTCTCGGCGGATAATATACATAAATTGCTGAAATTCAAGGATTTTCGTATGCATTTCTCGCCTCTTTGCAAAGTAACCGGGGTCAGCATGAAAAATACCTCTTCTGTCTTTTACTCCCTAACTATGCCGGAATCAGATATTACGGTTACCATAACACGTGAATACACTAACATAATCCGCTGTGATGAATACTTTTTGGTTGAAAAACGCTATTATTAGGATAGAATTCCGGACAACCCTGTGAAGGAGGAGAAAATTAATGCCGAGTATAATGGATTTAGTCAGAGAATATTCAGAACTTGAGATGAGACGGAGTCAGCGCGGCGGGATGCTGGAACCTCAGGCAGAGATAAGATATCAGGCACTGAAGTTCTTTCTTGAGTTCGACCTCTTTCCTCTTCCGTCAGCAAAGATAGCCGAACAGGTAAGGTCCTACGAAAAGAAGAAACCTGTCTCAACTTCTGAGATAAATAAACCCGCAGAGGAAAACATAGAAAAGGAAATCATATCAGCCGGAATAAAAGAGGAGACTCTGACCGAACCATCAGAACCACCGCCTTCCGATTCAGTGGCACAGGAATTGGTCTCGGTCATCTCGGAGACATCACTTCCGGTAAGCGAGACACCCGCAGCCCCGGCTTCTTTAGAGACGGAATTTCCTGTAAATAAACCGGAGGAGATTCCGGCTCCACAGGTAGACCTAAAGACTATCGAGACGCAGACCCAGCTCAACAAGGAAGAAGTTCTGGATATGGTCGATGCAATCGATGAGGCGGTTGAAAACATTGTTATCCCCGAGACTGCCGAAAATCCAGATAATATTAGCGCCACCCAACAGGCAACACAAGACAATACTGTTCTCCTGCAGGATACTCCGGCCGGGACGGAGCCAGAGAAGACCGAGCTTGTATCACACATTGACAATGCGTTCGATAACGTAATTGCACCGGAAGACCCCGGAAGGACCGCGGACCAAGTCGTTCTCGAGAATATCCTTCCCGAATTCCCGCAGACAATTACCGGGGCTAAGGGGACAGAACCTCAGGCAGAAGGTATAACCACTGAACTCCCTGATATAACAGAAGTGGTTTTGGAAACCCAGCCACCAAAAGAGGCCGAACCGGCTCCCGTTATACCAGCTGTCAATGAGCCTGTAACTACCGGACCGGGCGTAAATATCGATGAACTCCTGAAGCCGATCACTCCCTCTTCGGATGCACCTCAACCGGACATCGCTTCTCAGCCTATCAATATCGACGAGATCGTACCGAACACACAGACCGAAGAGTTTAAGCCTGAAATGCCTGCTCAGACAGGCCCGAACCCCTTGCAGATAGACTTTCTGAGTGGTCTCGGGATAGCGCCTCAGACATCACCTCCTGCCCCGGAATCTCAGGTCAACACCGATAATCAGCCTAATATCTCCATTGAAGAGATTCTGCCGGCAGATTTTATTACGGTGGCAGCAGAGACAAATACCACCAAACCTGACAGAGTGTTTATAGACTCACCATCCAAGGCGGCCGTGCACATGGTTGACGGGGATGCAAGAAGGGGAATCATAAAGGAGCTCAGGGAAACTATGAATGAAGTGGAGCTCTTTGACGACGAAACCTTCAGCAATTCCACAAGGATACACATATCGGATATAAAAGCCATTTTTGTTATGAAACACCCCGGAGAAAAGGGCACCGGAGCAGAAGGACAGAGGCTGAATGTCCGGTTCAAGGACGACCGCAGCATATCCGGCATATCTCCGGATTATTCAGATGATGCGGCGGTATTTACACTTTATCCGGCAGACGGCACACAGTCGGCCCGTATGATAATCGTCTACCGCGGTTTTGTCGAACAGGTGGACAGATTATGAGACCCAGATTTATATTCTTTTCTCTTCTGATTCTGCTCTTTCTGACCACGGGATGTATCCGCCACGGCAGGGGAACAAATATCAGTTTCGGTTTCATCTTTATCCCCTTTTCCGCCAGAGCAAGCTCCGAAAAAGTCTATATGCATGACGGACATATTCACGATGAATTCTGTGGTCACGAAAGGAGATGGTACGACGGAAAATGGGTATATCATTACAACGGTTTCTGGGAATACTACGACTATGAACAGAATGTATATTACTATGTTCCGCCGGAGCTTCTGAAAAATGATGGAAAATAATATCAACTCATACATCTCCTCTGTGAAAAGCCGTGTGGACCTTTATATTGAGCAATACTACGCTGCTGCCAGAAAAGATATACCCGAGACACTTTATGAGGTAATCAATTATGCGGTATTTCCCGGCGGTAAAATGCTAAGACCCGCTCTTGTTTTCGGATTCTGTGAGGAGATGGGCTCAGACCCTCAGCCGTCCCTACCGGCGGCGAGTGCAATAGAACTCATACATACCTTTTCTCTTATTCACGACGACCTTCCGTGTATGGACAACGATGATTACCGTCGGGGAAGAGAGACCGTCCACAAAAAATATTCAGAGGCAATGGCACTTCTTGCTGGAGACGCACTGCTGACAGATGCCTTTGGCATTATTGCAGATGCGAAGAATATCTCTGATACCGTAAAATGCAGACTTGTTAAACTAATCTCACAATATGCCGGCTCATCCGGTATGATAGGCGGACAGGTCCTCGATATCGAATCCCAGATTCACAGCAAAAAAACCGACCATTACAGACTTATAAGACTCAAAACCGCAAACATGTTCATTCTCTCCTCTCTTGCCGGGGCCATCTGCTCTGGGAAGGATTTCAGGGAACACGATATTATAAAATTCGGAGAAGATTTCGGACTGATTTTTCAGCTGACTGATGATATACTCGATTACAGACAGGATAAGAAAGGTTCCTTCAATATCGTCGAGACAGAAGGTTTTGCCTCCGTCTTCAGAAAAATCGACGAGGCATACAACAGGATAATGCAGTTTGTCAGCAACTCAAACTATAACCTCGGTATCATCTCGGGGATTACGGATATCGTTGCCAGAAGGGTGGAGAACATAAGAAATGCCGAAGAGTACTGACAAAAAAGGTGTTAACTTGATTTTGACAAAATCAGAAAAAACTATTAACATACAACCATCAAGGAGATAAGGTTATGGTAAAGAGCGAAATAATAGTTGAATGCAGCCCGGAACATTTTCTGGATACCGTGTGGAATTTCAGTGAATATCCGCATTTTCTCAAGGAAGTCAGGTCGATCGATGCAAAGGAGATAAAACCTGACGAACGCGAAGTCACCTACGAAATAGACCTGATCAAGAGAGTAAAATATACGCTCAGGATGAAGCGGTCAGGTAACAGGATTGAATGGACATTCGTAAAGGGAGATATGATGAAGGACAACAGGGGTTCGTGGGAGGTGGAGGATATAGGAGACGGTAAAACAAAGGTAACATATCAGGTTGACATAAAATTCGGGCTTCTCGTGCCAGGCTCTGTTGTGGATATGCTTACGAAGGTAAATCTGCCGCAGATGCTCAGCGCATTCAAAACACAGGCAGAAAAAAAGTAAAGGAGCAACCAGAATGCTTGTTGAAATCGATGTGGGCAGTAAGCTCAGAAAATTCAGGGAGACAATGAATATGAGTCTCCAGATGCTCGCAAAGGAATCAGGTATTCCCGAACAACTCATAAGTGATATCGAAAACCACAAAATAAGCCCGCCTCTGGGCACACTCACCCGTATAGCCAAGGCACTCAACATCAAAGTCGGGAGATTCTTTGAGGAAGGTCCGCGCAAGGCATACTCCCTCGTCCGCAAGGATGAAGGCGGATACATGTCCAGATTTCAGGGCAAGAATATGGAGAGTATGGGTGTGCAGTATCTCTCACTCGGTTTCGAGAAACGCGAGAGACTGATGGAACCGTTTCTGGTTACCCTTACAGAGGAATCGCAGACACACAACAAGGTCAGTCTTACACACCCCGGAGAAGAGTTCATATATGTTGTTGAAGGGGAGATTGAGTTCGAAATAATGGGAAGGTCCGAAATACTTCACAGAGGCGATTCGGCATATTTCGACTCTTCAATGCCTCATTCCATAAAACTCGCATCCGGCAAGATCGCCGTATATCTTGCAATTTTTGCAGATAAGTAGTATATGGCATTTATTAACCCAAACAGGAGTTAGGATATGAAGAAGATCCTTTTTTGCGTCGTTGTCATTTCACTGATTTTTTCTGCCTGCAACAAACAGAAATCTCTTGTCGAGGAAGGTGACAAATTCAGGGAGGAGGGAAAACTCGACGAGGCGATCGCCCGTTATGAAGAGGCAATAAAGGTTGACGAAAAATCCGAATTTGCCTCGATGGCAAAAACAGGACTTCTGATGGCAAAATACAATAAAGCGGAAAAAGTTGAAAAGGAAGGTGACCTGAAACGGGCATTCGAACTATACGACGAATGGCTCAATTCAAATCCGGACGAGGAGAAGAACAAGGCAAAATCAAAGATTGTCAGCAATGCCGAACAGGCAACAATCAGGGTCCTGTCAAAACAGATGAACGAAGATTCAATCAAGCAGTTAAAATTTCTCGCAGATATTATTCTGAAGTATGACCAGACTGCGTTCAAAAAAGCGATCTGGAACGCCCTTATGGCCTTCGACCAGAAAAATATAGAGGTCTTCATAAACAATTACAAAGAGGCAACAGAAAAGAAGCCAAAGCTGATGTATGAACCCTACAAGACACTGATGGACTTCTTCGACCAGAAGGTTATGGAGATGATAGCCGCACAACAGGGCGGCGGCAGTGAACCCGAACCTCAGGCAGCCCCGGCCAAAAAGGGCGGGAAGAAAAAGTAACAGTCATATCAGGGGCATCTGCCTCAGACAAAACGGACTTATCCGAAATTTTGCAAACTTTATAATAATGTAATTCATGCATAAATTATTCTGCTACCGTAGTCAGATTTTCAGCAGAGACTGTCCGGATACCGATGAAATCCGTATAGCAGCAGATTATTTTACAACATAAAAAACAGCGAGTATCAGGCCGACAATCACAAGCTTGAAAAGCTTGATATATACCGAGTCCCTTAGCGAATGGGGAATCAGCGGCAAGAGGCCGTGTCCGTCCTGCATAACGGTATTTACGAGAAGAACCTCGAAAGGTATTATCCCTTTTGCAAACATCATAACGAATATAAGGTGTGGTCCCGATTGCGGGATTAAACCAATCAGGATTGCACTCAGATATAAAAGGTTGTGATGTTCCGAGACAAATGATTTCAGGTTGACATATTCATCGACCAGTTCGATGGACAAGAGGACAGCAAGAGTGATTACAAAGATCTTTATGAGGTGTCTTTTGGCTATGTGATTCCAGATGTGCTCATTGAGATAATGCTCGGGGACGGTCAGAATTACAAATGTTGCAATCAGGTTCACAATTATCAGTATTATAATCTCGATATGAACCTCTTTTGAAATCAGGAGATTGATGGAGAAGAAGAGCACAGAGCCGACCAGCAGCAGTAAAAGGAGAAATCTTGCAAGTGACATATTCTTCAGTATCTTAAGCGTCTCCTTCAGTTCGAAGTAGTGAAAATGCTCATCTTCATTGTGTATTGCGGATAATTCACACTCCTTACAGGTCTGTATCTTGAGAATGGGAATTAATTTATCAACGATAAAGCCTGATATGACGGCGAGTGTAAATGTGACCGAGAGGAGCAAAACTGCCTTCTGCGGAAAAAGGGCCAGCATAAAGAGTTCCTCATCACCGGCAGTTGCCACCATTGTGGCAAAGAGTGCACCAAACGAGATCAAACCTCTGACATAAAATCCTACTACCAAAAAGAGTCCCAGACAGGCAGGTATGAGACCAAAAAGCGCCCCCAGTATATACTGTTTGAAACCACCGCCCTTTATGGCCCTTTGCATCTTCCCTCTTGTGATGACATTGATGTAATCAATTATCACCATCATAACGAAGATAAAGACAGTGACGGTCAGAGATTCATCCAGTACTTTCTTAAACAACTCCATAATCAAATACCCCCGTAATAATCTCCCCTTGGGCCTCTGACAATTCTGATTCTTCCTTCCTGAAGCAGTCTTTCGAGAATCCCATCAACCTCTTTTATACGCAGACTGAAAAGCGTTCTTATCTCATCTTTTGTGCACGGACGGCGGCTTACCATCTGTAAAATGAGGTCTTCTATGTCTGAAGGCAGGATATTCAGCTGTTTCGTGTCATACCTCGAAATAATCTCTGCTAAGGGCTCAAAAAGGGATGCAATCTTCAGTAAATCCTTATACTCCGCCTTTCTTATTCCTGAAACCGCCGGAGGTCTGTCAAGGGCATTAAGCTGAATCTTCTCCGGTCTTATCTTCTTTGCTGCCTCGGCGAGTCTATGTATTTCCTCAGGTGAGTCATTGATACCCGGCACTATAAATATCTCAAGGTATATCTGACCGCTGTATCTTTCTCTGAGATTCACAAGCCCGCCGATTATCTTCTCCGGACCTGTTCCCCTGTAAGGTCTGTTGATTCTCAGAAAGACATCATCGGAGACAGCATCAAGTGACGGCTTTATCAGGTCTGCACGTTTTACCTCTTCAATGACCCTCTCATCCTGAAAGAGTGTCCCGTTCGTCAGAAGTGCAATTTTGTAATCCGGAAAATCCGTTTTAATGAAATCTATTATATTGCCGATTCCGCTATGCAGCGTAGGTTCTCCGGAGCCGGAGAATGTAATGAAATCTATCGCAGGTGAATTTTTCAGAAAGTCTGCGAGTTCTTTTAGCACTTCATCGGTCTTTACATACTCCCTGCGTTCATCCGTCAGCAGTGTAGTCGGCCCGCACTCACAATACACACAGTTAAGTGAGCAGGTCTTATACGGCACAAGGTCAATACCAAGGGAGAGACCGAGTCTTCTGGAGAGAACCGGTCCGAAAATGTGTTTATATCTTCCCATAAAAATCCCTGACGGATTTAGATTGCACATTAAAGTAAAAGATTCAATAAGAAAAAAGCGGACAAATCAGTAAACAGATTCTTAGACAAACAGCGTTCTAACTCTTTTGACATATCAGAAGTATCATAATATAATACTACTTTCCTTGAAAGGAGGATTTTATGCCGTCAAAGGAGATTTCAAAGAGACTGTCAGAACTCAAAAAACTCAGGACAAACCTGTTTATGAAGGATTTTCTGCTCACATGGGAGAAATCTCAGGATGAAATTAAGGCCGTTGCAACAGTTGCGGAGATTCTCAAACTTATGCACAGAGAGAATATCAGCACAAAACTCTTTGACACAGGTCTTGCAATATCGATCTTCAGAGACAAGTCAACAAGGACGAGATTCAGTTTTGCCTCTGCCGTCAATATGCTGGGTTTGGCCCTCTCTGACCTCGACGAGGAGAAATCACAGATATCTCACGGCGAGACGGTAAGAGAGACTGCAAATATGATATCTTTTCTGACCGAGGTCATTGGTATAAGAGACGATATGTTTCTTGGTGAGGGCAATAAATATATGAGGGAGGTCGCAGAAGCAGTCGAGGAAGGTTACAAAGAGAAGGTACTTCATCAGAGACCAACACTTGTAAATCTGCAATGCGATATAGACCATCCCACGCAGTCAATGTCAGACCTCCTGAAACTCAAAAACTACTTTGGCGGTTTCGAAAAACTTAAAGGCAGGAAGATCGCAATGACCTGGGCGTATTCACCGAGTTACGGCAAACCGCTATCTGTCCCTCAGGGTATCATCGGACTTATGACAAGATTCGGAATGGAGGTGACGCTCGCCTATCCGGAGGGATACAACCTGATTGAAGACGTTGAGAAGATCGCTTCGGAAAATGCAAGAAAATACGGCGGCTCCTTCAGGAAGGTCTACTCAATGGAGGAGGCATTTAAGGATGCCGATGTGGTATACCCGAAGTCCTGGGCACCATTTGTAGTAATGCAGAGGAGAACTGAACTTCTGAAGAAAGGGGATAAAGAAGGCTTAAAAGAACTTGAGAAGGAGTGTCTTGCGAACAATGCAAAATATAAGAACTGGGAGTGCAATGAAAGTATGATGAAACTGACCAGAAATGGGAGTGCTTTATATATGCATTGCCTGCCTGCTGATATCACAGGTGTAAGCTGTAAGGAGGGTGAGGTCTCTAAGGATGTCTTCGAAAAATACAGAATCCACACTTATGACGAGGCCTCGTACAAGCCTTTTGTAATTGCTGCTATGATTCTCACTTCCCGCTTCAAGGAGCCTGTGAAGACACTGAATATGCTGCTGAGGAAAGCTGTAAAAAGGGTAAGAAATTAAGAGGTGAAATATGTCAAAAATAATAAAAAAACTTAACAAGGAAGTAATAAAGAAGACGGCAAAGAGGTGTAAGGAGAGAGGAATCACTATTCCGACATTCGGACAGATGAAGGACCCCAATCTGATTCCAAACAACATAAAGGAGAGACTCAAAAATATCGGGTTGTGGGATATAAATCCGCTCAATCTGTACAGGATAACATGGAAGAATGATATTAGAACCGGGCTCTTTAATGGAGTCAATTATTTTGAAATACCGCAGAAATTATCGGGAGTAAAGGCAAGGATAATAGGGCTTATAGGTAAATATTTTCCGACAGGGGCCCACAAGGTTGGTGCTGCCTTCGGGTGTCTTGTCCCCAGACTTGTATCCGGTGAGTTTGATCCAACAGTGCATAAGGCGGTCTGGCCATCCACGGGTAACTACTGCCGAGGCGGTGCATTTGATTGTGCACTCCTTGCCTGTACTGCCATTGCAATCCTGCCGCAGGAAATGTCAAAAGAGAGATTCGAATGGCTTAAAAGTATTGGTGCAGAGATTATTGCAACACCCGGCTGTGAATCGAATGTCAAGGAGATATACGACAAATGCTGGGAACTCAGAAAGGACCCGCTGAATGTCATATTTAATCAGTTTGAGGAATTCGGAAATCCTATCTGGCATTACAATGTTACAGGTCCGGCAATATTTGAGGTGTATTCTGAGGTAAAGAACAAGAAATCACACCTTGCGGCGTTTGTCTCTGCCACAGGTTCGGCCGGCACAATAGCCGCAGGAGATTATCTGCGCACAAAATCACCTCATATAAAAGTAGTAGCCGGTGAGGCACTTCAGTGTCCGACTCTTCTGATGAACGGTTTCGGAGGACACAGAATCGAGGGAATCGGAGACAAACACGTTCCCTGGATACACAATATCAGAAATACCAATAATGTTTCTGCGATTGATGATGAGGATTGTATGAGGGTTTTGAGGCTCTTTAATGAACCGGAAGGGAAGAGCTATCTTGCAAAGAGCGGAATAGATGAAAACACAGTGAGCAGACTCGAACTGCTCGGAATATCCAGTATAAGTAATCTGCTCTCGTCAATAAAGACGGCAAAGTATTATGACTTTGGCGAAAACGATATAATATTCACTGTCTTTACCGATTCGGCAGAGATGTATAAATCGCGTGTTGCCGAACTCACAGCCGAGAGAGGTAAATATACATCAGAACAGGCCGCCAAGGATTTCGATTCCTGTCTTATCTCCCAGAAGACAGACAATTATATTGAACTTACATATAACGACCAGAAGAGGATTCATAATCTCAAATATTATACCTGGGTTGAGCAACAGGGTAAGACTTATGAGGAGATACTTGAACAGTGGAATCCCGAGTATTGGAGAAGCTATTTTGAAGAAGAGGCCCCCTACTTCGATGAGCTTATTATGGAGTTTAACCGCGAGATAGAAAAGGCCTGATTACCTGATATATACCGGTTTTCCTGACTTTGCTGACTTTCTGAGTGCATCTATCACCTTCATATTGAAGTATGGATCGTAGATGTTTTTATAATTTTTATTAATCAGGTCTTTTTCAAAAGCCTCTATCTGCAATTTATATGAATCTGTGCAGGGAAATTTTATTTGCCTGATTTGCCTGTCTGTTCTTACAATTACCTCGGTATTTTTTAATACTGTCCACGGGTTGCTGAGTTCAATCTCTCCCTTTTCTCCCCTGATAATTGCAAAATGATGCTCATACTCATTTATTGATGATTCAAAAATGGCCTGAGTCCCTCTGCCTAAATCCATCAGCCCCTTCATATTCAGGTCAGCATCATTTCCTGTCATTAATGCAAATACTTTTATTGGTTCTCTTCCTGTTATCATTCTTGAAAAGTGCACGCAATAACAACCGACATCCATCAGTGAGCCTCCGCCGTATTCTCTTTTCAATATATACGAGTGTGGGTCATCAATAAAAAATGTAAAAGCAGAGTATATACTTCTGATTTTACCAATTGTATTTTTACTTATCAGCCTGTTTATTAGTCTAAACTGCGGGTGATGCCGGTACATAAAACCTTCCCTAATTAACAGCTTTTTTCGGGAGGCGAGATCAATAAGTCTCTTTGCCTGTACGGCATTCATTGTCAATGGTTTTTCGCAAAGGACATTTATTCCTCTTTTGAGTGCCTCGTAACTCCATTTATAATGAAGGCTGTTTATCAGAGGGATATAGACGGCATCCACAACAGCCGGGTCGAGAACCTTCTCGTAGGAATCATATACCCTCTCAATCTGATATCTCTCTGCAAGAGATTTTGCCCTTCCCAAATCCCTCGATGCTATCGCCGTAACGACCGAGTTCTTACTGTTCACAATTGCAGGGATTACCTTCGATGCAATATTTGCCGCCGAGACAACTCCCCATCTTATTTTCTTCTTCATCTTTTCCAAACTCATTCACCTCCGCTGCATTTAATATAACACATAAAACCAGAAATCCTTAAACATTTCAATCCCTTTAAGATTGATAAAGCTGCATCAAAAGTATATATTACTTTCTGAGGTGATTTATGAAGAGATTACTCAGTGTGTTAATCATTTTTTCCGGCCTTTTTATTATGGCCTGTTCTGATTCTTCGACGAACGGGACGGATATATCTTTGAGTGACCTGTCATCAGATGCATCAGCGGATATTTCACCGGACGACACACAGGTAAATGATACTGAGCCTGCCTTTATTCCGTTTATGCCCAAAAAGCCGGAGAATCCGTATATAGACAGGCCTTTTATCGAAGAGTATAACTCCAATCCCTCTGTCTATGATGAAAGTCAGCAGGAACTTATCATACTTGCGGATACCAGCGGAAGTTCATATTACCCGTATCCGCTGAAAGTTTCGAAAAAGGGATTCTTTATCACTGAAGACGGAAAAGAGAGACTCATCGAAGTAATATCCGAACCGGAGAATCTGATAAGTGCTGCATACATAAACGAAAAACTGATAATGATCACAAAATCGGATATAATCATTCACGATTCAAAATCAAATACACTGCAAAAGAGCCACTATGATGAAATACTCTTCAATTCTCTCGTATGCGGTAATAATCAGATATACATTCTCACCGACAAAGGGATTGGTACATACGACGAAGATAAAATCACACTCCCGGATTTGTCAGGAAATTACAATATCAAAACCGCCTATGAGTCTGAAAAATTCCTCTTTGCAGCATCGGAAAATAGGGTTTATGCCTTCACAAGACCGTTTGCGGTGGACTCGAAACCGGACTTCTCAGTCGAGCTTAGTGGCGATAAATCTGCTGGAATAATCGCAGGCATAACAGGCGACATACTGCTCCCAGAAAACTGTGACCTGATTGTAGCGGGAAGTGAGAGACTCCTCTGTCTGAATGCCGATGATGTAAGCAAAGCCTTCGACATCAAGACACCTGAGATTTTTACCTTGGGCAGAGTCCCCCTTGCAAATCCAAGATATGTCACAAAGATGTGGGACGGCGGTTTTGTGGTAGCAACCGATGGTGGTGCGTACAGGATTACAGACAGAGATGGCTTTCTGGAATGGAGGGTTTATAACTACGAGCGCTGGGTTGCGTCAGAGGACGTAAGACATATCCTTGTAAACCCGAATAAGGAGTTATCTACGCTCTATTTTGCAACAGCAAAGGGACTGTCCTATGTGGAGTTTAAGAGAGAGACTCTGGAGGAGAAACTGAAATTATTCGTTGAGAGGATTATGACAAGACACGACAGGGATGGTGCTGTTGCGGATTCACACCTGATTAAGAGAGGTGACCTGAGTACTAATATCCCGTGGGATTCCGACAACGACGGGAGCTGGACGAGTTACTGGCTTCTTGCGGAATGCTTCAGATACAAGGTCACGAATGACCCGATTGCAAAGGCAAATTTTGACAAATCCCTCGATGCAATGCTGAGACTCAGGGACCTGACAGGTACTGATTACTTCGTGGCAAGGGCGGTAATCCGCAAAGAAGGCTGTCAGCTCGACGACTGCGACAATCCGGACGACGGCAAGTGGTATACCTCTCCCGATGGCAAGTGGTGGGTAAAGAGAGACACAAGCAATGATGAGGTGATAGCACATATTTTTATGATGGGTCACGCCTATGACCTCTGTGCAGACGAATCCCAGAAGGAGAGAATCAGGAAACATATTGCGGGTATAGTGGGGGGACTTATCGACCACGGATATCAGCTCATCGACCCTGTAACTGGAAAGGTGACGACATACGGACAGCTCGACCCTAAATACGTAAACGAAAACCCTTCAGGAAAATACGGTGACGGCGGAGTCAGAAGCGCCGAAATGATTGCAGGACTTAATCTGGCATATTATATGACAGGTGAGCAGAGATTCCTCGATGCAAAGAAGTTTCTGATGCAAAAGCACCATTATGACGACAATATCGAGAATCTGTGGGATTATCCGTTCCACAAGGGAAATTCTGACGGCGATGAAATGGGGACCGAGGCATTCTTTGTGCTCTTAAGATACGAGATGGACCCGAAACTGAGAGAGAGATGGTATAATGGATGGAGGAAGACCTATGAGAATGCACTCAAATATCATCAGGGGGCGTGGTGGGAGATGGTAAATGCGGTTGTTGGGGCAGATGATTATAAAACCGATGTAGTCGCAAGGTGGCTCAGATTCGCACCTGTCGATATGATAAGATGGAATATGCACAATTCCCACAGAAAAGACCTGATACCTCCGCCTGTCAATTACTATAAGGATGCGGCTATCCGCTCGGACGGGCACATTATTCCATACAACGAGAGAAGGTGCGACAGATGGAATACGGACCAGTTCCGCATAGACGGAGGGATGGGAGGGTTTATTGAAATGGACGGAGCCGATGTACTAGCTCCGTACTGGATGGCAAGATATTACGGATTCATTGTAAAGGAGTAAAAATGGAGAAATGGAAGTACTTTATCTACGCAGCAATAACGATTCTTATATCGGCATTCTTTCTGTATAAAGCAGTTTCTACACCATTTGCATCAGACGGTTCGCCCGAGAAGGCAGAGAGCTCTTTCCTGATGTATTCCGTCGGAATTATGTCTCTCTTACTGACCGCACTCTTTATATATCAGGGCGTTACTACAAAGGTTAGTAAGAAGAAGAACAAATAAAAAGTATCAGATACAACCAATTAAAACCTATAAAAACGATAAGTAATACAGGTATATCCTGACAGACCAAAACAAAATATTTGTCAGGATAAAGAAGTGAAAATAAAGTATTATGAGAGGACGAACATTTAGAGAGCTTAAGCAGTTAAAAAGGGATATTGAAATTGAGGCCCTTTTGGGCAGAAAAAATATTATTCTTCCTTTTCGATGAATTTTCTCCTGATCTCTTCATCCAGCACATGCTCGGGCTGATAACCGGAGAATCTCCCGACGAGTACACCCTTGTTCAAAAGAAGGATAGTCGGTGTTCCCCGCACACCGAATCTTTTTGCCGTCTTTACAGCATCGGACACGTTGAACTCTCCCACTTTTACCTTCCCGTCATATCTGGCGGCAAGAATTCTTATCGTTGGCACCATCTTCATACACCACGGGCAATCCGGTCCCCAAGCATCGAGCAGAACCGGCTGCTCTGATTTCAGTACTTCATCCTCAAAATTTGTATCATTAATATGTACCGGGTCCTTTTTTGGTCCGCCTGTCAGAAAATCAAGAAATCCCATAAAACCTCCTGTATTTATAATGATGCCAGAAGCCCGAAACAGATTCAAAAAAATTTAACTACCGCAACAACCGGTGACAGGTATAAACTGACATAGCAGTTCTGTAACATTTTGTTTTTATTGGATTTTAACATTTTTAAGGGCTGGCAGAAAACGATTTCTGCCTCTTAACAGCTTTAATTAGATAAAAATGTGTTCTGCAATTAAAGTTTCCTGATCATTCTTGTAGGCCGTTCGAACCTCTTATCCTTCGACGGATAATCGATAGTATAGTGCAATCCCCTGCTTTCCTTGCGACTAATGGCCGATTTAATTACGAGTTCTGCAACGAGGGCAATATTTCTAAGCTCTAAAAGGTCCTTTGTAACCCTGAAATTCCAGTAATACTCATTGATTTCGCTTTGCAGAAGGTTTATCCTCCTCATGGCCCTTCTGAGTCTCTTATCAGACCTCACTATCCCGACGTAATTCCACATAAGTCTCCTGATCTCATCCCAGTTCTGGCTCACAACGACTGCCTCATCGGAATCCACGGCATCCCCCGCATCCCAGTCAGGAACCTTCTTCTTCTCAGGCAACTCCGATTTTCTCTCCCTGTTCAGAAAGAGCGCCACCTGATTACCGAAAACCAGCCCCTCAAGAAGTGAATTCGACGCCAGTCTGTTGGCCCCGTGCAGTCCTGTAGAGGCTACTTCTCCTATTGCAAATAGTGACCCGACATTTGTACGACCGAATAAATCAGTCTTTATTCCCCCGCAGAAATAATGGGCTGCCGGCACGACAGGTATAGGTTTTACAGCAAGGTCAAATCCGTATTCCATGCACCTCTGATAAATCGACGGGAATCTCTTTTTCAGGAACTCTCCTCCCAGATGCGTTATATCCAGCAGGACATAATCAAAACCGTTCTTCTTCATCTCGAAATCTATCGAACGGGCGACAATATCTCTCGGCGCAAGCTCCTTCCTCGGATGGTAAATATGCATAAAAGGCGTTCCGTCAGGTCTGAGCAGCCTTCCGCCCTCTCCCCTCAATGCCTCGGATATAAGAAATGACTTTGCATCAGGATGATACAGACAGGTCGGATGAAACTGGACAAACTCCAGATTTTCCACAACCGCACCCGCTCTGAATCCCATTGCAAGTCCGTCTCCGGTCGAGATATCCGGATTGGAGGTATAGAGATATGTCTTGCCAGCTCCGCCTGTCGCGAGTATCACACTTGATGCAAAAAATGTCTCGATTACTCCTGTCTTTAAGTTGAGGATATACGCACCGAGAACCCTGTTTCTGCCCGCAAGTCCGAGCCTTTTCGTGGATATCAGGTCAACTGCAAAATGATTTTCGAAGACCCGTATATTCTCCCGTTTCAACACCTCTCTTGAGAGTACTCTTATCACCTCTCTGCCCGAGATATCCTTTGCATGCACAATTCTTCTGTGGGAATGCCCTCCCTCAAGTCCGAGGTCGAGTTCGTTTGAATTTTCCTTCCTCGAAAATTCAGCCCCTAGCGTTTCCAGCCATTTTATCAGTTCGGGACCCGTCTTTATACAGAGTCTCACTACCTCCTTGTCAGAGAGTCCCTCTCCGGTCCTGAGTGTATCCTGAATGTGGTCTTCGAAAGAATCCTCCCTGTCGAAGACCGCTGCAATCCCTCCCTGTGCAACGGAAGAGGCTGACTCATACAGTGAGGATTTAACTACAACCGATATATCAAACTTCTGATTCAGCCTGAGGGCAAGGGTAAGTCCCGCAACTCCGCCCCCTATAATAAGAATATCCGAGCTGACCGGCATATCTATTTCTTTTTCTCAACGTCTATTGTAAGAAGCCCCGGGTGATTATTGAACTTGAATCCCGCAAACCCTTCATTCTCCTTGAGATAATATTCGTTCGATGCATTGTTCTCACTTCCGATTATTCTCTTTACCTCACCAAAATCGTTTTTGAAGGTCTTGTAGTTGTAATTACTGATTATATAGGTATATGTGGCTCCGTTTGTCTCGGTTTTAAGATTCTCGCCGTCTTTTAAGGGATTCTTCCCGAATAATATGGGCGTAGAGAAGATTATGCTCTTTTCCTGACTGTTCTCAGTATATTTCTGTGCCACCTTGTAAACGGTGTCATCTTTTACCTCATACCACTCCTCAAACGGAATTCCGATAGATGATTTCCACGTCATTTTGAAGGTCTTTTTCGAGAGGGTCTGCGTATCGACATTAATCTCCACATCAAACTCAACCGGTGCTGTATTGTTATTCACCGTCTGGGTCCCTTCATAGGTTGTTTTCTTTTTGTCCACGAATCCGAAATATTTTTCGGTTGCCTCGGTGGTAATACCGGCATCTGCTGTCTTGCTCTCTGAATCATCGCATCCGAAGAAGATTAAGACCGCTGCACAGAATATCGGGACCATTAACTTATACATTGCAAACCTCCGGTAAACAGGTACGGAAATCATTTTATTTATAAAATGCCGCTTGGCAATAAAAAAATATTGTAATTCCGGCAGACATATAATAAAATCGGTCGTCTATGAAAGGCAGATACATATCGACAATATCCGAACTCTTCAGATTTCTCAGAGAAAGAAAGAAGTGGTGGCTTATCCCTATCATTGTAATTCTGCTCTTTACGGCAATAATCATCATTCTGGGGCAGACAGCCGCCGCACCTTTTATTTACACAATATTTTAGGCAGGTGGGAATATGCTTGTAAGGTTCGACAGAAAACTTTATACAGAAGACGCAATAAAAAAGGCGTATTCGGAATTTACAGAAAACCAGTCTTGCAAAATAGAGAAATCCGGCAAAGATTATATCGTTAAACTGCCGGAGATAAAAGACGAGGCAGAACTTCACCACTTCGAGAGTATGGTTCTGCTCTACACAATAGAGGAAAAGAGAAGATGAGATACCGGATTCCAAACAATTCGCAGTTGAAGTTATATAAATTCAGGGAAGGTCTTCCGTACTTCTTTGATACCGGAGAGATAATAGTACTTACAAACGATGCCGGAGATTTTCATACGGTTTCACCGGGAGAATTTTATAAACTGCTCAAAGGCGAAATTAAAGAGGATTCATCTCTTGGCAAAATACTAACCGAAAAGAATCTCTTCCCGGGCAGAATAGATAAAGACCAGATGGCCATATGGCTTGCAAGGAAGATGAAGTTTCTGAATGCCGGACCCAATCTGCATATCGTAATACCGACTCTCAGGTGCAACCAGCAGTGTCTTTACTGTCACGCATCCCGAAGGGACGAGAGCAGGACAGGGTTTGATATGACTGAAGATACTGCAAAGAAAGTAGTAGATACCATATTCGATACCACATCACCCCAGATAACAATCGAATTTCAGGGCGGCGAACCTCTCATCAACTTTGAAATAGTCAGATTCATTATCGAATACGCCCTCGAAAAGAATAAGGAGATTCAGAAGGAACTCTATTTCTCGGTAGTAACCAATCTCAGCAAGATCGACGAAAAGAAGATGAAATATCTTCTCGACAGAAGCGTTCTGTTCTGCACCTCGCTCGACGGCCCGCAGAAGATTCACGACGCAAACAGACCCTTTTCAAAAAACAGCTCATACAGGGAAACCATAAAGTGGATGACGAGAATCAACAACGAATACAAAAAACGCGGCTTTGACACGAACATATATCACGTCGATGCACTTATGACTACCACACGGCAGAGCCTCGGCCATGCAAAAGAGATAGTAGACGAATACGTAAAGCACGGTATAAAGGTAATCCATGTAAGACCACTCAATCCGCTCGGCTTTGCCTCCAAGACGTGGTCAAAGATAGGATACACAACCGATGAATTTCTAAAGTTTTACTTTGAGATACTCGACTATGTCATAGAACTCAACCTTAAAGGCGTGGAGATTCAGGAGAGGACCGCGGCACTCTTCATTATCAAAATGATTACAGACAGAGACCCGAACTTTCTGGACCTCCGTTCCCCCTGCGGGGCAGGAATCGGCCAGATGGCATATAACTACGACGGAAAGATTTTCACCTGCGATGAGGCAAGGATGATGCACGAAATGGGTGAAGACCTTTTTCTGCTGGGTTCTGCCGGCAAAGACCTGTATGTCGACCTTGTAGGTTCTCCTATAACCCGCTCGATACTTGTTGCATCGCTTCTGGACGCATATCCGTACTGTCAGGGGTGTGCCTTCAAGCCGTATTGCGGAATCTGTCCGATTATCAACTATATGGAGCAGGGCGACATATTCGGTTCTATGGAACACAGCAGCAAATGCCGCATAAACAAGGCGATTTTAGGGTATCTTTTCAACAAAATGCATAATATATCAAATGAAATGTTGCAAATTTTCAAAAAATGGTCTATATTTAGGTCAAGAGAGTAGGAAGAGAGGACTACAATGAAAAACAAAAAATCAAAGTTAAAGAGAAATGCAAAGCTCTTCTTAAACAGCGAGGAAGGTAAGATCACGAGAGGAAAATCGCTCGCTATCTCCACTTCACTAATGCTCCTCGGCGGCGCCGTTGATGCTGCTCACCAGAAAGATATTACCCCGGGTACCCACGATTCCTTTGATGCCGCCACACTTGTTGCCTCTTCGGCAACCGGAAATGAAGTAGCCCACTGCTCTCACGCCTCACACGGTTCACACGGTTCACACGGCTCTCACGGCTCTCACGCCTCACACGGTTCACACGCCTCTCACGGCTCCCACGCCTCACACGGTTCACACGGTTCACACGGCTCACACGGTTCTCACGGTTCTCACGGCTCGTGGTAAAAAAGAATCAGTACGCATTCGACAGACTTAAAAAGGCAATAATAAAATGGGGGTATGAATGTAACAATGACTGCATTTTCTGCCACAGCGCAGGATTCAGAAAAGAAAAGTCTCTCTCAAGAGATGAGATAATAAAGAAAGTCGACTCTGCCAGAAGACTCGGGACAAAGATTCTTCTCTTCTCCGGAGGCGAACCGCTCCTGATAAAAGACCTTGAAGAAATAATCAGATATACCTTCTCGAAGAAGATGTATTCCGGACTGATTACAAACGGCAGGCTGCTCGCTGACAGAGAGAGGCTCAGAAGACTCTACAGTCTCGGTCTGAGATATGTATATATGTCACTCGTCAGCCTGAATCAGAAAACATACAGAAAAATAACAGGCCTGCCGGGACTTAATCAGTCATTACAGGCTGTTGCAAACATGCTGAATATATCCTCACTGATGCTCACAGTCAACATTCCGGTTATAAAACAGAATATTGACGAAGTAGTTGACACTGCCTGTAAACTGGCCCTTATCGGTAACGGCAGAATAATAATAAAACTATCTGTAACCGAGCCCAAAGGAAATGCACTTGCCAATTTCGATGATGTCGTTATACCGCTTTCAAAAAGCGCCTCCGTAATCGCAGAGGGAATAAGGGAGGCAGAGAAGGTCAACCCCGACACACTGATATTCCACGACGGACTCCCCGTATGCCTCTCACCGGATTATGAGAAATACAACAGGGATATGTATTCGGAGAATATCCTGTATATGTCAGAGGCATTCGAAAAGAGATTCTTCAGGGTTGACTACAAGAATATGGATTATGTCAGAGATATCTGTTCCCTGTGTACGGCAAAGAACCGGTGCAAAGGGATTTATAAAGAATATATCAGAACAAATGACATACCACTAACCCCGATCGGCAGAGAAGAGAGCAGAAGCAAGAAGAGATTTCAGGCGGTACCATTAAATACAGAGAAAAACTACGAGGTAAATATCGGAAAACTCTGCAACAACTCCTGTATATTCTGTGCAAACGGTCTTGTATCCAAGGAAGAAAACAGGTTTACGGAATTCGAGAAAATCAGAGAGGAGATACAAAAGGCATACAATGACGGATTCAGGTCCCTCGGTTTCTTAGGCGGAGAAATCACCATTCATCCCGATGTAATCAGAATAATCGAATATGCAAAAGGCATCGGATTTACAAGAATAGCCCTGTGTACAAACGGAAGAAGATTATCGGACCTCTCTTTTGCCAAAAAGATTGTAAATGCCGGCGCAACGCGTTTTATGATTTCCATACACTCTCACAGGGAAGAGACAGAAAACTACCTTAACGGAAGGAAGAATGCCTTTAAGGAGAAGATACAGGGCATAAAGAATCTTATTGACATCGACAGCAAAAGAAGAATCGAACACGGAATTTCACTTAATACCTGTATTCACAGCCTCAATCACACCGAACTCGACCGATTTATAATCTTTTTTTCAGACCTCGGAATCCGGGACTTCAGATTCAACTTTATCAGACCGGAGAACAAATCCCAGTACGACAGAAAGATAATTCCGAGACTCAGCGATACAAAAGAGAGCATCCGAAGACTGATAAATTACTGTGAGAAAAACGATAAAATCAGCATAGCAATAGGCGATATACCCTTTTGCCTGCTGCCGGATATTCTCATCAGGAACAGAGAGCTATTAAAAAAATATATCGGTGAACTCAGAGACCTCGACACTTTTGTTACAACCTTTGCAAGCAGAACAGACCCAGATTTCGTAGACAGATTCAGCTGGAGAGAGAGAAAGTCGAACTTTTTAAAGACGAAATCCCCTGTCTGCAAAAAGTGTGTCTTCGATTCCGTCTGTGAGGGATTGTTCAGAAACTATATCAACCTGTATGGTATTAAAGAACTGAGACCGGTAAAGGTACTCTGGGACTAAAAATCTGCAGCGAGCTTGAAGGAATGTGAATTTACTGCATCAGGCACTAGCGCAAACTCATAATATGCTGTAACTATATGACCCTTAAACTTCAGGCCGAAGAAGAAACGGTGATTCCACTGCCATTTCGAATCAAAAGTAAACTGGTCTACAGGGTAGAGAGAAGAACCTCCGTTATCCCTTGAATCCCACGGTGTAGCATTGATCGTTCTCCTGCTGGTTATAACCGTCATATAACTGTATGCAAAATACGGGGTCAGCTGCATAAATCCTCCGAGACCAAATGTCTTGGAGAGAATGGTATCGAGACTGCCGTTCGTAAGGTCCATATCCTTTGCATTGAAGAGCCTGTTGACGGCAAGCCTTACTCCCAGATCAGGCAGATAATAGAACCCTTCATTAAGCGACCACTTTGCCTCCACTCCTCCCAGAAACATCTGGCTCAGGAATATATAGGATACCGTTGTACCGACCTCAAAGCTCTGTGGAAAGCCCTTTCTGAGTCTGAAGGAACCAACAGTCAGCATATCCGAAGGTCTGCCGCCCTCAACTGATTTTTTCCAGTAATCTGCATTCGAATTGATAGGGGTAAGAGATGTCTCAAACCCGAGTTCAAACCCTGCCTGCCCGAGCGAGGAACCCGGAGAAAGAAGTTTAGGGGCAAGCGCAACACCGAGTTCGTTTGCGAGCCTGAAAAACCCCTCTTCGTCTCCGACATAGGCCCTTTTAGAATAATCATAATACGAAAGGCCGGAAAGATTAAGATCATTCTGACCGGCATAAAGATTAAAACCAAAAAGGACAAGCAATAAAACTATCGGCATTATTCTCATTCGAAACTCCTTACAATGGCAGATAATTTATTAGATGAACGCAAAAAAGTCAAACTAAAATCAAAACCTGTATTCAAAAACCTGTCTGTTCAATTCATTCGGTATTAATCACCGTCTTCCGTGACTTTGAAACACACGACAGAAGTCTTATTTCCAAACACAAACCCGTTTACGGCATCAGGAATAATGCGGCAGAAGGGCTGGAAAAACCGTTGCATACAAATACAGAAAATCACATGAAATTCCTGTCAGAGACCGATATCCGGAAAAAAGAAAACAATTGACACAGTGCGTCATAATGGATATATTATGCGGTCGCACGGGAGGTCTTTATGGACATTTCAGGTATTTTACAAAGAGGCAAAAGGTTGCCCGGATTTCTTGTAGGCTCTGTGCTTCAGACAGCAGCGACCTTCGGGAAGAAGGAGAGTTTCAGTTTTGTAAAAGGCAGGACAAACATAGTTCTCGTACCCGGAGCCTTCTGCACCTCCTCGGTTATGAACAGGCTCGGAAAGATGCTGGAAAAGAACGGCTTCAATATATTCCTGCCTTCCGACATACCGTATTATTACGGACCGCTTGCAAATACCTGTCCCTTAAGAGATGCGGCAAGAGTATTCATTCAGGACGTCTATAAAATTATGGCCGACTTCCCCGTTGATACTTTTTATGTGGTTGGTCATTCCAACGGCGGACTCATACCGTTATTTGCACTGGAGATGGACATCGGCGGCAGATATACGAAGGCGTTCAGAGGTATAATCACCCTTGCGACCCCTTTTAAGGGGACGGATATTGCCAGTCTTGTAAGACCCGTTCTTCCGGTTGCAAAAGATATACTTCCCCATAAAAACCTCATCGAAAATATCAGAGGTGCAGAAGAGAAGATACTCCTCTGTATTCAGTCGGGGAACGATTTTCTGGTACCGCCGGAATTCCAGCATCCGGAGAATATCACACCTTATACATTCGAGGGATTCAACCATATGGATTTTATTGTAGGGTGTGAAAGCAATATAAGAATGACCGCAGACAAAATAACGGAGAGGATATATGCAGACACAAATAATGAAAGATGAAATTCTGTCACTTTTGAAAGAAGACCTCAGTCCGGATACTCTGGACAATATAGATTTCGAATTCATCGAAATCATCAAGGAACCGCTCAAGATGCTTTTTAAGACCTATTTCAGATATGAGGTCTACGGTCTTCAGAATATTCCCTCCGGTCCTGCCATAATAGCCGGCAATCACAATGCCGGAATAACCTTTCTGGAACCAATGATGATGGCGGCCGAATATTACGAAAGAAACGGATACAATGACCCGCTCTACTTCCTTGCACACGATGCCATGGTAGCCATACCCGTCGTAAAGAACTTTCTTATCAAGTGCGGGTGCGTCAGGGCATCCTATGAAAATTCATACAGAATCTTAAACGGCTCAAGGAAGCTTGTAGTCTTCCCGGGAGGAAACCACGAAGCCTTCAGGACATTTAAGAACAGGTTCAGGATTGATATGGGAGGGCATAAGGGGTTTGCAAAACTCGCTGTCTCAAGAAACGTCCCGGTCGTCCCGATGCTCTCTGTCGGAGGTCACGAGACTTTCATCGTTCTGTACAGAGGAGAAAAACTGGCAAGGCGGCTCAAAACCGACAAACTTCTCCGCTCGAAGGCATTTCCGCTGAGTATTGCACTGCCATGGATAATCTCGGTAGGACCCATATTCCATCTTCCCCTCCCCGCAAAATGCCAGATAGAGATTCTGCCGCCAATATATCCCGGCGAGATAACAAATAATTCTATGTCCGAGCAGGAAAAGACTGACAGAATTTACAACGAGCTCGTAAACCGTCTTCAGAAGAAGATGGATGAATACGAAACACGCAGAAAATTTCCTGTCGTAGGATGAGCTATTAATTCAGCAGCCTCTTAACGGACCGGGTCTATGGTAATAAGTTATATAAAATTGCACCCCTAGCCTGCTGCATATCATTTAATCGAGTTCTTCAGCATAAAGAGGAGATAATCGGTAAAGACCGGAGCATACTTTTCGGAGAGTGCCTGAGCCGTCTGGTCCCCTGAGCCCTCTACTGCCGAATTTATATTTCTGTCTATCTTTTCAACCGCCTTCTGATATGCCTTTTTTGCCTCTTCCCTGTTTCCGAGACCGTCATTTGCCACAGCAATGCAGTAGTACTTGAGCGAAAAGGAAAGCATATTATCTTTGCAGAGATAGAGGGCCTCCTTGTACTCTCCCGTCTTTGCCTTCATAATACCTTTCAGAACCTGCGCAGAGAGGTACCTGATTTTCAGATTTTTCCTGAGATAGATCTTTTCGGCTTCGTTAAATGAGTTAAGTGCATTCCCGAAATCGTTCGAGAAATAGTAGAATATCCCTCTGTTGAAGAGCACATCGGCAAGGTCAATATCCTTCTTGCTGTTTCTGTAATATCTCTCTGCCTCTCCTATAATCTTCAGGGCATCCTCGTATCTGTTAAGAGATGCGGTTACAATACTGATGTTGGTCTTTGTCTCCGCAATCTTGTCGGCATTTTTCTGTGCATCATAGAATTTCAGCGCCTCATTAAACCATTTCAGCGATTCCTCATAATCTCCCCTGAGATAATATACAGCCGCCTTCCCTGAAAGAATCCTTGCAATGCTACCGGAATCGACCTGTTTCTGAGACCTGTACCAGTCCTCATATCCGTTTAAAAGGTCGATTGCATAGCTATACTTCTTCTCGGATACAAGCGAAGAAATCTTCTCGATCATACAGTTTTCATAACTAACGGGGTCCGATACCGGACAGCTGTTCGACGAGAACGCATTTAGCGGGATTACAAAGAGAGCCAGAAGAACCAGAACTGACCTGAAAATATTCATAACATACCTCCTTAAAAAATTATTCATAAAATACAAGTTCTATATCAACAGGCCTCGGAACATAGACATAAGGCTCTGCAAGGTGAAGTATTGCCTTTATGCTCTTGTCCATTTCCGCAAGACCTGTGGATTTTTTAATTATATGGTTGCTCACATATCCGTTTTCTCCCAATACAATCTCCACAATCGCCGTCCTTTTCTTCTTCTCAAGAAGTTTCTTCTGATACATTACGGGTACAAATCTGTTTGCCTTCTCCTCTATCAGCCGCCTGACAAGTTCATAATTCTGGGACATAGCCATATCAGCAAGATATTTTGCACTATCCGAGACTGCAGAAAAATCCGAAGTCCTGAGGGCAACTTTCTGACCATAAGAAGAGTCGATTGACTCTTCGGGATTCCCCTTTTTTACAGAGGTCTCTGAATTATTGCTGCTTTTATTAAAATCCTTTTTTATATCGGAGTCTGTCTTTTCGTAGTATAGAATCTTTGCCTTAACAGATGGCTCTTCGTAATTCTTTGTCAAAACCTCTTTTACGACGTTCTCTGACCTGACAATATTTTTATCTGCGATCTTCTCCTTATACAGAATTTTCACATCAGATTTCAGGTCTATATTCTTAACATAGAACTTTTCACTAAAAACCTTAACCGGTTCTGTTTTTACAATTTCGGGCATATCTGATTTTTCCTTAATAAAGTCTGTCACTGATTCAGCAGACCTGATTGCATTTTTCTGAATCAATTCGACTTCAATCACTTTCTCACTATCAAGGAACCTCTTTATCAGGTCGGCATTCAGTTTCAGAGTTATTAACATAAGCAACAGGATGTGAATACCCACAGAAGCCGCAAAAAACGGCATATTTCTGATAAAACCGCTCATATAATTATGATGAATGATATGGAATTCGGATTCAGCTTTTCCGGCATAACCCTGCATACTGACATTATAGCATATTTAATTATATTATTCCGTAAATTCTTATCCCTTGTTATTTATCTTAAACGGGGATATAAAAACATATCCGGAAAGCACGGAGGTCTTTATGGAAGTCACACTCGGCTATTTATTAAGACCAAATACAAACATCTTCATCGGCTGCACTACAGTGGTTATGAAGTCGTTCGACCCTAAAATGGTACTCGAAACGGTCGAAAGGGAGAGAATCAACCGTATGACCTTTCCTCCTACTGTATGGAATTTCATTCTGAATGTTCAGGATCTGAAGAGATATAATCTCGAATCCGTAAAATCCATTTCATCCGGAGCAGAGGCTATGCCCCTCGAGATGAAGAAAAGACTTATTGAGCTCTTCCCGAACGCAAAACTCGGTGAATCATACGGGATGACCGAAAGTACGGCCACCATATCCACAATAAAACCTGATGATGTAATAAGGAAGTCCAGCTCAGTCGGCAAGCCGTTTCCGAACGTGGAAGTACGAATTGTTGACGAACAGGACAGAGACCTTGGTGTCGGAGAGATAGGTGAAATAATATTCAGGGGTCCGACGATGATGAAGGGTTATTACAAAGAGAGTGAAATGACCGAAGAGGCACTCAAAGGGGGCTGAATGCATACGGGCGACATGGGGCGTTTCGACGAGGAGGGATTCCTTTATATTGTTGACAGAAAGAAGGATATGATAATATCGGGCGGAGAGAACATATACCCAAAAGAGGTGGAGGACCTGATTTATAGTCACCCGAAGGTTCTCGAGGTCGCTGTGATCGGCCTTCCGGACCCTGTCTGGGGAGAACGGGTTCATGCAGTTGTGGTTACAAAGGAGAATGAGAAACTCAGCGAACAGGAGATTATTGATTTCTGCAGAGACAGGATAGCGGGCTTTAAAAAGCCGAAATCCGTCTCTTTTATGGACCGTCTGCCCAGAAACCCTGCAGGCAAGGTCCTGAAAAACGTTCTGAGAGAACAATTAAAAAGAAAAGAATGAAGAGCATTCTTTGTCTACGGATAAACATAATTTCTTACTGAATATACCCCAAAATTTTGGTATTTTTAGAGATTAAATTTGCAGGGATTATTGATTTTACTACTATCTAAAAGTAATCTGACTCTCTAAGCCTCTTGTTTCCTTATGTTTGCAAGGACTATGTAAACAAAATGCCC
>DYEF01000046.1 GCA_020725805.1 Bdellovibrio sp. | reverse complement strand
TACGAAAAGACGGGCATTTTGTTTATATAGTCCTTGCAAACATAAGGAAACAAGAGGCTTATAGAGACAGATTGCTTTTAGATAGTAGTAAAACCAATAATCCCTGCTCTCATACACTCTAAAAATACCAAAATATTGGGGTATATTCAGAAATTCTCTTTTGCTTATTTTTTTGTATTAAGAATAATTTTGTGTTAAAAGTGCTGTCTCAATGAGGGATACTTTATGAAAAAATGTATAATTATCCTTGCTGTTTCAATGATAGTGGTCTTTGCCTGTCCGAAGAAGGAACCTGAGCCGGTTGTTAAAAAGATTATCGGATGCGAGATGCAGTGCCCCTCCGGTTATGAATGTGATGAAGCAGAAAACAGATGCGTCCCTCACCCTCATTCGTTCTCCTGTGCCGATTCCTGTCCTTCGGACAAATACTGCTCTTCATCCGGCGAGTGCAAGCCAAACCCGGTCTTCTGCCAGATGGGACAGACCCCGACAAAATGTTCCGGTAACTCAGACTGTTATGCCGGACAGATGTGCGTAGAGTCTTTCTGCTTCTATCCCCTCTGTAAGTGCAGTTCGAATTCCGACTGCGATGCAATCAACCAGATATGCAATGAAGGGGTATGTGATTGCTTCGAATTAGGCTGTAAATCGGATGCCGATTGCCCGGAAGACCAGGCCTGTGTAAGAAATTACCCGCTGTGCGGGCAATGCATTCCAAAGACCAGATAGGGCTTTTTATACAATGAGCAAAACTCAGGACAAACCGGTCAGACAGATTCCAATTGCTCAAAGGATGAGACCTGAAAATCTCTCTGACTTTGTCGGACAGGAACACATAATCGGAAAAGGAAAATACCTCAGAAAGGCAATCGAGTCAAAGAAGGTTCCCTCGATGATACTCTGGGGACCTCCGGGTTCGGGAAAGACTACGCTTGCAAAAATTATTGCCAGAGAGGCCCGTTATGAGTTTGAAAGTCTCTCTGCGGTGATGTCGGGTGTGAAGGAGATGAAAGCGGTCATAGAAAAATCCATCGAAGGTAGCCGGATGTTCGGAAAAAACACTATCCTGTTCATCGACGAAATCCATCATTTCAACAAGTCCCAGCAGGACGCCCTGCTACCTTACGTCGAGAGGGGAGACATTGTTCTCATCGGCGCAACAACGGAGAATCCTTCCTTTTCCATCAATGCCGCTCTGCTCTCGAGGTGCAAGGTCTTTGTGCTGAATCCGCTAAGAGCCGATGAACTAAAAGAGATTATAAAAAGAGCGGTCACCGATAAGACGAACGGACTGGGCGAAACAGGAATAAGTGTCAGTGAAGAATTAATCTCACTCATAGTAAAATACTCCTACGGAGATGCAAGGAGGGCGCTCAACCTGCTCGAGGCAGCAGCAGTCCTGACGTTAAGCGACGGCAGAAGAGAGATTACAGAAGACGATTTTCACAAGGCCCTTCTGGAAAAGGTTCACCTGTACGACAAGAAGGGGGATGAACACTACAATGTCGTAAGCGCATTTATCAAGAGTATGAGGGGCTCCGACCCCGACGCTGCGGTATATTATATGACAAGAATGCTCGAATCCGGAGAAGACCCGCTGTTTATTATAAGACGTATGATAATCTTTGCAGCAGAAGACATAGGAAATGCCGACCCGCAGGCGCTGATACTTGCAACCTCCACACTCATTGCATTTCAGAATATCGGTATGCCCGAAGGTGTCCTGCCGATGACAGAGTGTGCAATCTATCTCGCCTGCGCACCCAAGAGTAATACCTCACTTACAACCTATGCCAAGGCGAGAAAGGATTTTCTGGAATACGGGCCTCTCGAAATCCCCTTAAAACTCAGGAATGCCCCGACCGGCCTTATGAAGAGTCTGGGCTATTCCGACGGTTATAAATATCCGCACAATTTTGATGGAAATTATGTCTCAAATGAGATATACCTTCCCGATAAGATTGCAAAGAGAAAGTATTATGAGCCGTCTGAAAACGGTCTGGAGAAAGAGATAAAAGAAAGGCTTTCAAGAATCAGGAAGAAAGATGAATAATCTGCTCAATTATCTCATCTCACCATCTGCAAGGATATTTCTGATAATATCAGGTATCCTGCTCGCTTCTGTTCTGCCGGTAAAAATCCCATATCTCTCGGTATTTGTCGTAAATGTCTTTATTGTGGCAGGTATAGCCATTGAACTCATACGGGAATTCAGAACAACCACCTTTTCAAAAAAATTTATTTTCTTCAGAATCGCAGTACTTGTTCTTGCTCTAGTATTTGCATTCGAATCCTTTTTGCTCTTTTTCAGAACGAATTTTGCATCACTCGACATAAGATTGACTCAGGCGGCTATCAGAACATATCTGACATATTTCTACCTGCTGATAACCTTTATATCCATAACCCAGAGTGCACAACTGATCAAAATCTTCGACGTCATCAAAAGCTCTCCTGCGCTCGCTACTGTCGTTAGCTTCTCCACAGTCATCATTATAGGAGCGATGCTTCTGACACTTCCGGTTTCGATTGTTGCAATAGAGAAGGTCTCCTTTATAGATTCGCTCTTTATCTCGGCATCAGCCACCTGCGTAACCGGACTGAGCACTGTAGACATAGGAACATATTACACCCGCTTCGGACAGGTTATTATACTCTTACTGATTCAGACCGGCGGAATCGGAATCATTACACTGGCACTCTCACTGCCTATAATCATAGGTTCACAGACGACATTTACACAGACAATGACCATCAGGGACCTTACAGGAGTCAGGACCGTCAGAGAGGTTTTAAGTGTTGCCAAAGCCGTTATCATATCCACATTTGCCATCGAGGCGGCGGGCGCTGTTGCGCTCTTCTTTGCAGAGGAGAGCATAGAGGATACAACACTGAGGTTGTTCTCTGCCGTTTTTCACTCTGTCTCCGCATTCTGCAACGCCGGATTTTCCATCTTCTCCAACAACTTAGAGGGCTATGCCTTAAACTACAGTTATATTTCGACGATAATGATTCTTATAATTTTAGGAGGTATTGGCTTTCCGGTAACAAATAATCTGTTCAATTTTATAAAGGAGAGACTCTTTCTCAGAAAAAAGTCCAATCTCTCCTTCCACTCGAAAATCGTACTTACCACAACCACCGGTCTCATTCTGGCCGGCACTATCCTCTTTCTTATGCTCGAATGGAATAATACCCTTGGCCAACAGGAGTCCGGCTCGAAACTGATAAATTCGCTCTTTATGGCGGTCACTCCGCGAACTGCAGGGTTCAATACAATCCGACTTGACGGGATAGGTTCGGCGACAATTTTAATTATCATTGTGCTTATGTTTATCGGCGCATCCCCTTCCTCCACAGGTGGCGGCATAAAGACCACCACATTTGCAACTATGCTCTTTTCAATAAGAGCCCTTATACGCAATAAGGAAGATATAGAGGCCTTCAGGCGAACGATACCGATCAGTTCGATATACAAAGCCCTGAATGTGGCATTTATTTCATTTGCGATAATATGCATATCCATATTCTTTCTCAGCCTTACAGAGAAAGACAAAGACCTTATCAAAATAATATTCGAGGTCTTTTCGGCGTTTGGCACGGTAGGACTAAGCCTCGGGATTACCCCTCAGCTGACGTCAATGGGCAAGATTATCATTATTCTGACTATGTTAATAGGAAGGATAGGACCGCTTACTGTTGCAATCATTTTTACAAGAAAGAAGGTCGCGGGTTCGTATAAATATCCCGAAGACCATATTATCATAGGATGAGCGAGGAGGATGTTATGAGAAAGATTCTTGTAATCGGACTCGGAAAATTCGGAAGGGAACTGATTGACTCTCTCTCAAAGACCGAAACAGAGATAATCGCTGTCGACCAGAATCTCGGTCTCGTAAATGAGGTAAAGGACATCGTCAGTTATGCGGCACAGCTCGATTCTACAGATATCTCGGCATTAAGGGAGATTGGCGCAGAGACCGTCGATATAGCAATAGTAACAATCGGTGAAAACTTCGAATCCTGCGTACTGACTGTCGCAGTCCTCAAAGAACTCGGAATCAAGACCATCATAGTCAGGGCAAAGAACGACAGGGAGGCAAGAATTCTTTCGATCGTAGGTGCCACTCAGGTAATAGAGGTTGAGAAAGAGGTTGCCAAGAGACTCGCCAGAACTCTCTTTGCACCGACCGTAAAGGACTACATTGCCCTTGCAGAGGGATATTCAATACTGCAATGGGAGGTCTCGGACAGATTCATAGGAAAATCCCTAGCCAATTGCAGGTTCAGGGCGGATTACGGGGTAAACGTGGTAGGAATCAGGAGGAATATCCCGCAGGATATAGGTGCCGAAAAATCCGATTCGACCTTCGAACTTGTCCCCGATGCTTCCTATATCTTCGAAAAGGGAGACATCCTGCTCATAGTCGGCAGAGAGGAAAATCTGACAAAACTTACCGGTATCGACCTCACACAGGTAAAGGACTGAATCAGTCGAATCTGTCTCTTACATTCACAACGGTAAACTTTTCCGGATTCAGAAACTGTTCAATAGCCGCTATATTATCCTCGATCTCCTTCGACAGCCTGGCACACTCCTTACAAAGATTATCAAAATCACTCTTCTCCCGGTCGATTTCCTGCATAAACTGATTATAGTAGGTTTTCAGCTGCTCTATATAACAAGCAACAGATGCAACTTGCTTCTGCTCAAACTTCTCAATGACATTCTGAAAATAAATAACAAACTTTTCTTCGGACACCGGAACATTACCCATACAATTAATAAAGACTGCCCCGCTCCTCAGCATTCCGACCTCTATCTTCAGTAACATTTCAGAAATGAAATCTGCCGCCTTAATTACTCTCTCTCTCTTTGTCTTGCATATTTTATAATAATTGCGAAGCAGACTTGAATACCTTCTTCTTAACGATAAAAGATTCTGTATCTTCTTTTTAAGAAGAGTGTTCTTTGTTTGGAGATATAATTCCCTCGCCCTTTTTATTGCAGTGTTGATCTGTATCAATGTTACCTTTTTCATTTCATCCTATTGGGGTGTTTTTATAACAATGATTTAAGAAAAGTAAAGGGAAATTATGTATAATGATTAATCATCCTGCCGGGATATGGCTAAAACCATAAAAGATGTATATATTAGTGTTATGCGGAGGTCTGACAGCAATGCCGGCGGGTAGTAGCATAATTCGTCTCAGTATTCAGGGAATGCACTGTATTATGTGCGCCAGATCCATTGAGCTTGCCCTGAAAAACACAAAAGGGATAAAAAGCGTAAGGGTTAACTACAATCTGAGAGAGGCAATAATCGAAAAAGAGCCGGACCTTAATGAAAATGAGATTATAGAAAAGGTCAATCGACTTGGGTACAAGGCATCTCTTGATTATATTCCTGAAAACACAGAAAACAGAACAGATATTATCCGCTTTGCTCTGGGTTTTATCTTCAGCATAACAGTGATGCTGATTGTTCATACAGGAGGAACAGGTATATATTTTACCACATACGGATATCTGCTCGGATTGGCCTCTCTCCCTGTTATGGTTTTTATTTCATTTCCGATATTCGTCTCTGCGTTAAATAATATTAAGAATTTTAATCTCTCTATGGATGTTATGTATGCGCTCGGAATTATTACTGCATCCTTGTCGACCACAGGCGGATATCTCGGATTTCTGTCTGAAGAATTCATCATGCCGGATACACCTGTTATGCTTGGCTCTTTTCTGCTTCTGGGCAGATTTCTGGAGAGGGTTTCAAGGTCAAAGGCAAATCTATCCATTGAAAAACTGCTTCTTTTAAAACCACGAAAAGCCAATAAGATACTGCAGAAAGACGGAAAGGAAGAGATAACCGAGATCGACTCGTCTGAACTCAAAGACGGAGATATATTACTTGTCAGGGCGTCAGAGCAGATTCCATCTGACGGAGTAATTCTCGGGGGTAGTGCCCACATAGACACTTCTCTCATAACCGGCGAGAGAATACCGGTCTTCGCACAGGAAGGCGACAGAGTAATAGGCGGGACAATCAATACCGACGGAGTAATCAGAATAAAAGCCACGGCATCCGGTGAAGAAACAGTCATATCGAAAATCATAAAGATTGCCCTTGAGGCATCTGCCAGAAGGACAAATATCGAAAGATTCGCTGATGCTGTAATCAGATATTTTCTTCCGGTGGTCATACTGCTTTCAACCGGAGCATCGCTTTTCTGGTACTTTTATCTGGACAAAAATCTCGCATCTGCCCTGTCTGTTTTCATATCCACTATAGTAATATCCTGTCCCTGTGCCCTCGGGCTGGCCACTCCCGCGGCCGTATCTTCCGGAATTCTGAAATCCTCAAAGCTGGGCTTACTGATAAAGGACCCTGCTGTCTTCGAAAAGATTGGAAAGATCAGAACTATAGCCATGGACAAGACAGGAACACTTACACGGGGAGACTTGTCCGTTAAGACTATCTACCACAATGAAAGTATCGGGCCGGAAGAATTTATCCGGATAGCCCATTCATTTGCAAGACTCTCGAAACACCCTCTGTCGGAAGGAATAACAAAGACTTTTTCTGCACAGAAAAAGGAGTTTTATGATATTTCCGGCTTAAGAGTAATTCACGGAAAGGGACTTAAAGGCATCATCGGCAAAGAAATGTATTTCTTCGGAAGCCCTGATTTTCTCAGGGAAAACGGTATCGAATCACCGGATTTTCCGGAAGATAATCTGACCTCAGTCTGTATTGCCAGAGAGAATAAATTTCTGGGATATATAATACTGGAGGATACTCCCGACTCAAATGCATACGAATTGTCAGAATGGCTCAGAAAAAACGGATATAATCTCGTAATACTGTCGGGAGACAGAAAAGAGTCTGTAAAGGGTGTAGCACAAAAAACCGGTGCCGATATGTATTACTATCAGATGACTCCCCGGTCAAAGGCAGAGAAGATTTTCGAGATGAAAAATGCAGGTGACTCTGTCCTTTTTGCAGGAGACGGCACAAACGATGCACCGGCACTGCTCGCGGCAGATATCGGTGTGGCAATAGGCAGAGGAACAGATATCGCAGTTGAATCAGGAGATGTAATAATAATAAAGGACGATATCAGACTAATCTGCGTGTTCATTGAGATTGCGAAAAAGGTTATGCTGAGAATAAAACTCAATCTCTTCTGGGCAACCATATACAACATAACACTTATTCCATTTGCAATGGGCCTGTCCCGTCTGTTGTTTGGAGTTGTTTTCAGGCCTGAGCTGTCTGCCCTCGCTATGATATTTTCATCTCTGTCAGTAACCCTTATATCTCTTAGTATAAATTTTTACAGGCCTTCTGTTCTGAAAGAGAAAACTACCACTTGAAATCTTTTCTGGAATTGCTCTCACAGTTTATCGGAATCTGCGGGCATTCGGGTTTAGTGCGGTTCTGCTGCCAGAGTGTAATCAGGACCCCCAGCAGAAAACCGAGGATAAAAAAGAGCAGAATCTGTCTTAACGATATTTTCTTCAACTGATTGCCGGTCTGCTGATGAAGCCATCCCCGCCAGCCACAGTTATGACATCTGTATAATCTGTACGAGCTGAAAAGTTTTACAAATCTCTCCCAGAAATAGATGCTGTGAGACCTGTGAACTTTTTCGGTATTACCGCAGGACGGACACCTCATAATGCCGCATTTTCCCTTTTATTTATAGACACACATCTGGTCTTTGCACTTCATATCCTCTCTGCCGCAGTCGGAATCAGAGCTGCATTTTCTGTAACAATGCTTATCTCCGTCCTTGTTGCAGATGGCGTATGACTCACCGCAGTCAGTATCACTCTGGCAGAGCTGAGTCCCGTCATTCGAGCAGAAACCGGTCTTGTCCGCAACAGGTTTATAACATTTCAGAGGGCTTACACAGTCTTCATCATCTTCACACTCGGCGCCGAAATTCTTTGTGCCGACACAGTAGGAGATTCCCTTGGAGGTGAGGCAGAAATACTGCTTCCTGCCGCAATCCCTGTCAAGTTTGCAGGTCCTCTTGCAGACATCCCCGACACATACGGAATCATCAGGACAATCAGTATCTTTACAGGATACCGTGCAGTAACCATTGTTCTGTTTTGTGTCACAGATAATATCCGTTGAACAATCGCTGTCGGCAGAACAGGATGCGCCGACATTCTTGCCGCCGACACATACATAGAGATTGTCTTCCTTTCTGCAGGTATAGTCACTTATCAGACACTGGTCATCCCGTGCGCACTCTCTCATACACATCTTCTTCGTGGTTATACACTTTGAACCGGTTGGACAGAGGTCATCCGCCTTTTCACAGTCGAGCGTGCAGTATCCGAACTCAAACTCCTTATCTTTTGCACACCTAAGTCCTTCACCGCAGTCGACGATATTCTCCTCTTCGTGTTCGGAGCAGGGGAATCCCACATTGAAGCCGGTTGAGCAGTATTTCTCGGAGCCACTGTCAAAGCAGAAATATCCGTCTCTCTTGCAGTCCGAATCCTTGGAGCACTGTCTCATACAGAGGTCCATATTTCCCGGAACCCCTCCGTCTTCACACTGGTCGCTCGTCTCGCCTTTCTTCGTACAGTAACCGTCGGGGAAGGCATATCCCTTGTAACAGGTGAGTCCTTCCGAACAATCTGCATCAGTCTGACAGGCAGCCCCGTAATTTTTCTTTGACCTGCAGATATTCTTCCCTTCCTTCTCTACACAGAGATAACCTGTCCTGCCACAGTCGGCATCGGTTGTGCACGACCTCTGGCATCTACCCTCTATACATATCCTCTCGACACCTACTTCAGCAGGGCAGTCCTCGTTCTTTGCACAGTTCTTCGTACAGAAACCTCCCGAATACTCCGAAAAACCTGTCAGACAGGTAAGTCCGGACGTACACTCCTCGTCCTTTGTACAGGCAGCTCCCACGCTTGCAACTGAATTGCAGAAATATTTAAATTTATCCTTCTCGTATTCATATCCGCGGCAGGCATACTTCGGTTTGGCACAATGACTGTCATTGTCACAGCCCCTGAGACAATATCCGTCGATACATCTTGCGGTCTTAAGACAGGTCTGGTCATCCGGTTTGCAGTCGGAGATGTGAGGACAATCTTTGTCGGTCGTACATTCCTTCGAACATACAGACTCCGAAAAATCTCCTCCCTTTACTGTCCTGTTCTTTACAATATCGGATTTGCTTATGCATTTCAGTCCCTGCGAACATTCATTGTCATCCTTACAGGTCGCCCCCAGATTGTCTGTGCCGGAACAGACCGTAGTATATATTCCACCGGATTCTGCAGAGTCGGCATATACAAGTTTGCAGGCATATTTATCCGACGTCCTGCAATCCGAATCATAGGTGCATCGTTTCGCACAGGCACCGGTACTGTCTTCCTTTCCCTCAAAGTTTACACAGAGCCCGCCTGATGAGAGAGGACATTCGGAGCCTTCCTCACACCCCATCGAGCAGTATCCGTTCTTAAATTTATCTCCGTATGTTACACACTTTTTTGTAGGACATTCGGAATCATTCGCACAGGACTCCCCGACCTTCATATCCGGAAGACAATATTTATCGTCGTAGCACACATAACCCTCATTCGACCGGGAAGAACAGTTGGAGCAGTCTGCAATACATATACTTCCGATGCACTTACTTCCTTCAGGACAGTCTTTGTCACTGAGACAGTATCTCGAACAATAACCTCCCGGAAACAAATTGACCGCCTGGTCTCCCTCTGCCGTCGTATATATACATACAAGTTTATCCGCGCAGTCCGAACTGCTCTTGCAGGCTGAACCTGCCGGCAGACCCTCCACGCTCCTCTTGGACCCCGAACAGGAGAGTACTAAAGATAAAACTAACAATACCGATGCAATATAAAGAAATCTGAATCCTTTCATTCGTCTGCCTCCGTGCGAAGGTATAATGGTAAAAGTGCAGATATGTATAGCATAAAATACACAAAAGTAAAACATAAATAAGGCAGACAACAATATGTCAGGAGTATCCGGAGAAAAAGCAGATTACCTTGTCCGGTATACGGGTATGTTAAATGATAAAATTCCTGTCCCCAGCTCCGCAAAAAAGATACCTGTCACTCAATCAGACTGCAGGAACATCCCTTATCCTCGTCCTTATCCTTTACCACTGTCCTGACATCTTCAGTAAAAGTATCTGTTGCGACATCTAATCCGGTATCGTAACGAACATCTGATATATCAGCAACCTCACCTGCATCCTTAACATCCTGAATCACCGTTACATCTGTTGTATCTGTTATCTCAGTTATATCGCTGCCGGCATCCGGCTCTGGTTCGCTTTTGATAAATGCCGCCTCACACCTCTTGTCCGTTGTCATCTTTACTATACACTCCGTACTATTCCCGCAATCGCTGCAATCCTCTCCCCAGCCGTCAAAAACAGAGTTATTCTCTGCCACAGCATTGAGCTTCACATCAACATCCGTACCAAAAACATCCGTACAGTCCTCACCGCAATCTATCCCTGACGGCTCCGATTTTACATTCCCGCTCCCGCTCCCTGTCTTTATCACTTCAAGCACATATTCATTATTTGTAAACACCACCTCTGTCTTCTTCGTCCCGTCTACCTTCTCGTATGTACAGCTCGCATTCTCTGTCCCGTTCCCTGCCATAACACCGCTGCAATCTGTCCACACAGCTCTCGAACCGGAATCCGCTGTGGCACTCAGTATTACCTTAGTCCCGTAATCAACCTGCATACTACCTGTATTCTCTGCAGGATATTTGTAATCTATCCCTGACGGGGCTGAACTCACACTACCGCTCCCGTTCCCTGAACTGTTTACTGTAATATCGTACTTTTCGAGAATGAAATTTGCCGTGACCGTAGAGTCTTCATTAATGACAAACTCACAAAAACCGATTCCTTTACAGACAGACGCTGAACCAGTACCATCTGACCACTTTTCGAACCTTGAACCGGGGTCGGGCTGACCGGTAATTCTCAGAGTTGTTGCATAAGACACCTCACATATCCCCTGACCGTTTGACCAGACGATAGAACAACCCGAAGCAGATACCTTTCCGCTTCCGGTTCCGGCAGTATACACTGTAAGCTTGTATGTTGGTATGTCAAACACCGGCTCGCACTCTTTGTTTGTATCCATAGATATAATACATGTTTCATTAGTCCCGCAATGACTGCAATCTCCTTTCCATTCCTTGAAGTCATAAGTGCTCAATGGAAATGCCGTAAGGATAACCTCGGTGCCCGATGCGAATCTTTCAGTACAATCTCCTCCGCATTTTATTCCAGCAGGTTTACTGTCGATCTGACCTATTCTGTTTTCTCCCGCCAAAACAACTTTAAGTTCATATTTGGGGCTTATCTGTCCTCCTCTCACTGGCCACAGGTAAAGCCTCGTATCTTTTGTAAACCTGCTTGTTGAACCATTTGAAAATGCAACATTCCACACATCTTTGAATTTGTTTGATGCAGATTGTGAAGATGTCCAGTAACTATTATTTATTCTGACATTTACGAAAGGATGATTATTGGGCAGAGCAGGTTCATATCTGGTAAAATCAATAAGACTCCTTAATTCTTTACGGTTTGGCATCCTCCAGTCTTTCTGATGTGAGCCGTTATTACTTGTATCTCCGCAGTTTTTCCCGTTAATTGTACCGCTGGTATTCAGCTCATTAATTTTTTTAAACGCTTCTTCCCATAGTAAAATAGATTCATTACAATCTGCATTTTTAAGCCAAATAAGCCCGGTCAGATTATCTGTAACCGTTCCGTTATTATTATCTGTAAATCTCGGCTCCGGCCAGCTTACCCCAAAACCTTCCGGCTGTTCCGAATCCGGTCCGACCTTTGGAACGTTTGCCGGGTATTTAGGGTCTGGTGTGCCGTTTGTTCCTCCACGTACAGGGATTATATAAGCAAGTAAAGATGAATAATACTCCATAACATATCCAAACAACACTACCCAGTATTGTGGTAAACTAAACTTACTTTTCGTAGATGACCAATAATAAACACTTTGTTCATAATTCAAAAACCCATTATACCTGAGCCAGTCCTGAGGAGTTTCACATATTGCGGAACCACACATATAATCTCCATACTGTGTATTTAAAATGCTTTCAAGCTCATTAATAGTAGGGAGGCGCCAGTCTGTCTGATGAGAACCGTTATTGCTGGTATCCCCGCAATCAACTCCATTAATACTACCCGTAGTATTTAATTCACCTATTTTCTGGAAAGCTTCTATAATTTTTACATCAAGCTTTCCACATTTTATATCCTTTAACCATACCAGTCCGGTAAGGTTATCTGTAATAGTTCCGTTCTTGTTGTCTGTAAACCTTGGTTTTACCCATTCGAGGCCTGCCTGAATATCTCCGTCCTGACCCGTTCCATCACAGGGTATCATCTCCCCGTATGTAGTATGACAATACCTCGCACCCGTTTTCGGAAGATTTATTGTATTTGCCTGAAGAGGTAATGATACAACCATAAAAACAACAAAAAGAACGATAATTCCGGTCTTATTACCCATAACCTACTCCTTTCTGTAATTGATAAAATTATTCCCCTTTAATTTCTGAAAAATTTCATCTTTTGGAAAAATATCATCGGCATTTTCCCTTCCTGCACAAACCTTAACAAGTTCTGTGTCAAAACTGTAAAGGAATACCTTCACTTCGGGCATTTTGCTCTTTATTATATGACAGGCCTCGATGCCGTTCATCTGAGGCATACAGATGTCCATAAGAACGATATCCGGATGCAATTTTGTAGTATTTACAACTGCGTCCTGTCCGTTTTCCGCCTCACCAACCACCTCCACGTCAAAACACATATGCAGATATTCTTTTAATGCATTTCTGAAGATATTATGGTCATCGGCTATCAGGATTTTTTTTACACTATCCACATTCAGTAGATTATTAAAATACATTAATCCTGTGAATCCGTGGAATCCTGTATTTTTTGTCGGGTAAAAACCTGACAGAGAGGGCTGTCGGTTCCGGAGATTCAGTCTCACACAAGGCCGGATTTTACGGCATATCTCACAAGGTCGGCAGTGCTGTGGGCACCGAGCTTCTCCATTATCCTTGCACGATGGGTCTCAACTGTCTTTATGCTTATGAAGAGCTTTTTTGAAATCTCCTTATTGCTCAACCCCGAGGCTATAAGTATAAGGACCTCTTTCTCTCTGTCAGAAAGGCCAATCTGTTTCCCCTTCTCCCTGATATTCTCATCCACAAGCAATGCTGCGATTGAAGGACTGAGAAAGACCCCTCCCGAAAATACAGTCTTTATTGCATAGAGCAGGTCGTCGAATGCATTATCTTTCAGCACATAGGCGGAGACGCCGCAGCTGATGGCACTACGGGCTGTAAGGGAATCTCTGTGCATTGTAAGAAGAATTATCTTTGTTGAGGTATTTTCTCTCAGTAATTCCCTTGCCAACTCGAGACCGTTCCTGTCCGGCATTGACACATCAAGTATAGCCACATCTGGTCTCTCTCTACGGATAATCTCTGCAGCCTCCTTGCCGCCCGACGCATAGCCGCAGACCTCAATCTCTTTCTCGCTCGAAAGCAGTTTGCAAAGCCCTTCCCTGAAAATAGTATGGTCATCTGCTATTACAACTCTTATTTTCATACCGGTATCCTCACTTTTATTACAGTCCCCTTTTCAGGTATACCATCAATTTCAAGAAAACCACCCAGCAGCTCTGCCCTTTCCTTCATAGTATAAAGCCCAAGCCCCGTCTTCCTGTTCATCTCCGATAAGTCAAACCCCTTTCCGTTATCCTCAACCGAAAGAAGGAGAAATCCGCTCCCCTGAGACAGGGAAATCTTTACAAGACTTGCACCCGAGTGCTTCATTACATTTCCAAGAGCCTCCTGAAATATCCTGAATAATCCTTCCTTTGTCTTATCCGGTATCTGACCAGTCATACTCCCAACATCTGTCTTTACCGCTATTCCTGTCTTTCTTGCAAACTGCTCCCCGTACCAGTTAATTATCTCGGATAAACTCATATTTTCTATAAACGATGGTCTTATATTCATAGAAATATCCCTCAGTTCCTGAATCGTAGAAGAGACATTCTGTATAATATTCTTCACCGCCTCCCGACCCTCTGTATTTTCTGCGGGAATTGTTGCATCATACATCTGCAGTCTGAGTTTGATAGACATCAGTGATTGTCCTATCCCGTCGTGGAGGTCCATTGAAATCCGCTTACGTTCCTCCTCCTGCGAGACGAGAATTTTGTCTGCAAAGACCTTGAGAGTCCTGACAGTTGCTGCAAATCTCCGGTCTACTGCATAAACAAAGCACAACATTGCTACAGGCATAGTAAAATCAGCAAAGGAAAAACCATATATATCATACGGGCTAATCACTGCAAAATTCTCTGCTATCCAATAAATTACACCAAGAGATAAAAAAACAACTCCTATTAGATAGATATATGCCTCCGGATGCCTGCGGACAATCGCTTTTACCAGATAGTATAACGACAAAAAGACCACCTGTAATGTGAATATTGACCACAAAAAAACAATAAACCTGTGCATTTTCAGACTCAACGGGAAGACTATTATCAGAGACAGAAGTATTATCAGGGTCAAAACAACCTTATCATAAAGCGAGAATTTCTCCCTAAAAGCTTTTTTCAGAAAAAACATAAAACTCGCCGGCAGGAGTGAGGTCAGAACAAATATCATCTTTTGAATAATCACACTTCTCAACTCACAGAAAAAATCCATACTGAGCAAATACCCCAAAAGATATATAAGAGCAACCAGTGTAAATGCCTGATATCCGCTGTCACGCACCCCCGACAGATACATTAGCACACAGAAGATAAAAAAGACTGTATAGAAAGTCAGAAATGCCGTATTGATATCACTTCTTCTCTGCTCATAAATCATCTTATCGGCAAGCAGATCATTATAATTTCCCATCACTATATTACTTTCATTGATTCCACCTCCGAGATAAGTATTGAGTACTCTCACAGCCAGAAGATTTTCCTGACCATACATAATCAGATTTTGCGGAATCCTGTAAAGTCTCTGTTTATAGGTAGCCTCCACAAAGCCTTTATCTATAACCCCTTCGCCGCCTATCTTTACACCGTTAAAGAAGACCTCATCGGCGTCTCCTATCTTCCCCAGAAAAACCCCTAAATCTCTCTGTCCGGCAAGGGACCTTGCATCAAAACGGATTCTGTACCATCCCATACCGTTATCGGATTTTATTCCCTGAGACTGCCAGCTTCCGGGTATTTTTATTTTCTGCCATCCGGTATCATCATACGACGGGAGTGCCCAATCCAGATTATCTCCGGCCGAGAATTTATGTTCTCCTGAAATAGTAATCCTGCTTTCACCAAAACAAATATTATAAGAAAACAGAAAGAAAAAAAGGATTAAGGAATGTTGTCTGCCTAAAAGCATTTCCAAACTTGTAAATTCAGAATATTCTCAAAAAGATGGCTGAAACAAATATTTCTCTCCCGATACAGTGATTATAATCTTAAAAGGATTAATAAACCCTGCCGGAAAATTACAACATATTAAAAATTATTTATTTTGTCAAATCCGCACAAAACGGAAAAACCTTATAAGGTAAGACCTCAATGGGATTCGATGGTTTTCTTAATAAAGTCGGTAAAATTTTTGTCCTCCCAGTTACGCGGGCCTTCGAACTTGAGAAGAATCTTTTTGTTGCTTACAACGTAGGTCTCGGGAAATTTGCTGCTACCGAGCTTCTTCGCAGCCTTACCTTCTATGTCAAACAGAAGTGTCAGGCCAAGATTTCTCTCTTTCAGAAAATTTACTGCATCCTCCGGTTTTTCATCAACGGAGACACAAAAGATTCTCACACCCTCTACTGTCTGTATTTTCGAGATACCAAACAACTCCTGCTCACAGGATTTGCACCACGTTGCCCAGAAATGGAGCAGCACAACTTTGCCGGTTAGATCTTCCTCTGTAATATTTCTGCCCTCTATATCTGTCAGACTAATCTCCGGCATCGGTGTATTCAGATATACGGGGAAGTATGCCGAAGCCCTCGCAAGTTCTTCGTTGGCCTTGTCCGTTATATGTTTTACCGCAAACAAAAGGAAAAGTGATACCACAAAGAGAACAAAGAATCCGGTTCTGATTTTCCGGGAAGTCATTTCTTTACTACACAAACAGAACTGATATATTCCTCGATCCTTTTTCTCTCCTCTTCCTTCAGATTTGAGAAGATCACACTTACACCGAGTCCGGCCTCCTCCGGCCGCTGGGCAAGGACTTCGCCGCCAAGATGAAGATGTTCTCCGCCGATGGTAAGTTCGATCTCTACCTTCTCACCTTTGGGAAGCGGAATCGCAGTATTAAGAAAGACACCGTTCGTGCTGACATCACCGTTATACTTCACAAAGAAACGACTGCCTTTTCTCTTGACACCCACATCGACAGGGACGCGGGGAGATGTTCTTCTGTCCTGATGCATATATTTTATTTCCCTTTTCTGGTTTTTTACTTTTCTTCCACTACTTCGTAAACTATCTCGCCTTCATCGATCACAAATGAGTGCGGACAACCATAGGTATCACAGACACCGACGGCAGAACTCTTCTTCCCCTTCGGAGTCAGGAAGAGGGCCCTTCTCATCGCACCGGGTCTGCAGGTACAGGGAATAAGTGGCTGCAGCTCCTCGTGACAGGTCGGACAGCAGAGTTTGAGTGGGGTTTTATCCGGAAGGTCCGGACCTATCAGTCTCGGGTCGTTAATAATCGGAGACACATAGTAAATATACCTGCCGCCGGTCTCCTGAATTGCGAGAATCTTTATAGCCTTAAATCCGTCAAACAATTCCTCAGATGTAATAAGCCTGTGTCCGTTGTGACAATAGACGTTCGGGAGATAGAGTTTTCCCTTCTCTTTCCTGATATTGCTCGTCTTTGTAAAATTGTAGGTTGAGAGATACTCCTTAAGACTCGTCTTGTGCGTATGTTTTCTGGACATCAATTCCTCCTTGGATGGACTAAATGATATATCCTGCTTTAGTAAAAATCAATATTTAACCTCTGCCTATTATATACTTGTACGGGTCAACCTGCTCCCTCAGGACTCTCAGCTCCTCCTCGGTCGGCTTTGCCGTCTCCGTAATCTTCTTTGCAAGCAGGAGTTCAAAACCCGTATTCTTCTTTATATCCTCCACGGAATATCCCGGGTGAACTGATTCGATTCTCATTCTGCAGGTCTCTTCATCATACCCCAGAACACCTATATTCGTAACGACCTTATAAGGACCGCTCCCTTTAGGAAGACCTGCCTTCTCCCTTGCTCCCTTCCCTGTAAGATATCCCGGTGAGGTTATAAAATCCACCTTCTCGACAAACCTTCTCGAATCCTGCGGAGTAATGACCATTGTCCTCCATGTGAGGGATGCCAGGTCATTTGCCCCGCCCGAGCCCGGAAATCTTACCTTCGGATGCTCATAGTCGATCCCTATCATTGAACTGTTCAGGTTTCCGTACATATCGATCTGGGCACCGCCGAGGAAGCAGTAATCGACCATACCCTTCTGACAGGCCTCCATCGTCTCGAGCATTCCGGATGCCATAAGCGCCTTGTGGAAGGTCCTTGAATCACCGACCGATATCGGCATTGTAGGCAGAATGGGAGCAAAGGCACCGGCCTCAAAAAAGGCCATCAGATTAGGTGCGTGCATCTTCTGGGCGAGCATCGCCGCTGCACAGGGGGCTCCGGTCCCGACCACAACGGTCGCACCGTTTTCAAGAAATCTCGATGCAACACATATCATCAGTTCCATTGAATTATAATCTGCCATAATTACCTCCCTTCTTTAGTGAGTTTCTCGATCTGCATCAGCTTGTGAAGTTTTTTGAGACCACCGTTTATCTCGACGTATTCATAAAAATCCTTCACATTGTAAATGTTCTTATCGAGAAATTCCTTAAACCTCTGCGGGTCTTTTTCGGCCTCGAGCCACTCCTTCAGGTGCTCTTCATCGGAATAGTACATATAAGGCATATTACCCGGGTAAGAACCAAAAGGAACCTCGATTACGGCATCTACGAGATAATACGGAATTATAGTCCTTGTCGGGTCGTTTCTGATAGACTCGGTAGGAACTATCTGTTCGGTTGTAATAATGAGTTTCTTTGCAGCCCTCGCCATCTCGTAATCTGCAATCTGAATTCCGTCTATCTGACAGTTACCATAGATATCTGACCTGTGAACGTGGATAATCCCCACATCCGGATGAAGTGCCGGATACGCCACAAGCTTCTTCCCTGTAAACGGGCATTCGATCTCCTTTGCGGCAGAATACCTGAAGACATCCGTCCCCATCATATTTCTCGCAGGCAAAAAAGGTACTCCCATTGCTGCCGCCTTGTATCTCCATGCGAGCGCGGCGTTTGTCCATTCGACCACTTTTACCTTCCCTGTCTCCACTGCCTTTCTGGCATTCGAGGAAAGTCCCCTTGCCTCGAGCCCGATTATGTATGCAATATCACACCTGTTGATGCACTCGCCGGCCACGAGAATCTGAAAGTCGTGGGTAGCCGTATGGCCGGAGAGACCAAGATTCTTCTTTCTCTGCCTGACTATCTCGTGCAGGACAGCGGTAGGAATTCTGACACCCCCGAATCCCCCGACAGCGATGTATTCTCCATCGGAGATAAGATTTTTGACGGCATCCGAAACAGTTGTAAGTTTGCTCCTGAGTGATTTGTCCTTCTTCCTGAAATAATCTCTCATCTCATCGCAGTCATAAAACTGCATCAGCTCTCTTGTACCGGATTTTAATTCCTGCATAGATAACCTCCTTAAACAGCAGAAAAATATATTATCAAATCAGCAAATACAAGCAAAATTGACTCCCGAATTTCACGAATCCTTATGCTTTCTGCGATACAAACCGACTGCAAACCGGTATCCGGCAATACAGATCTGTTTATAAGTTCAGAAAAACTATCAGGGAATACCGCCGACATCCTTTGGGTCCGGCCCGCCTAGCTCCTCCTGAAATGTGAAAAAGAGATAAAAAAGCAGGGTCTGCATAAAGTAATAATATCCCGGGTGCGGGGAGCGGTTGGTTATTATCAATAAAGCGACAACTATTACAGAGAGTCTGAGCGGAGCAAATCTGCCCTTCTTTCTGTAAACCATAAAACCGGCCATAAAGATTAGCATTGACGTTGCAGTTATCACAAATAAGGTCAGAATCTTCCCGAGCAGTATATCCGAAAAATACCATAGTGAATGGTAACGCCCGGGGTCGGACTGATAGAAGAGTATATCCCTTACCGGGTTGGTCCTCAGTTCAGGTGGCGAGAGTGTGGCCTCAAAGAGCCAGTAACCAAAACCTGCTGCAAAAAAGAGAACCAGAAAGAAGAAAAATCTCTTCCTCTTATTCGAATCATAAGCAAATACAAACGGCAGAGCGGAGAGAACCGGATATATCTTCATAAGAGAAGAGAGGACGAAGAAGAGAGACGATTTTAATGGGCTTCTCAACAAATATATCCCCGTTATAAAAAGTGCGGTCTGCGGCAGTTCGTTGGCATTTACGGACAGAACGAGGGAGTTTAATGGATTCAGAAGATATAAAAGTGCTACATAGTAACCAAATTTTCTGAACGATTTAATAAGTATGAAGAGTATAAGCCCCTCGTAGAAAAGTGCACCGGTAAATGAGGTCGCAACTGCAAGCGGGACGTCTGAGACAGAGTTCCAATGTGTTAGAGCATCTCCCCATAACAGATGTTTTGTAATATATGCAATGGGGACAAATGGAAGATATGCAAGGTATAGCATTGGTCCGTATCTCGAACCGATTGAAACCACGCCCCAGTAGTCTCTAAACATAGAGCTGCCGTTTAGATATAGAATTCCGCCAACACCCGAAAATATACCGGAATCAGTTGGTCTTGAGCCAAAGACAAAGACAGCCCTGATAAGAAAGAAAATCAGGATTAAGGGGAGCAAAATCTTCTTTTCCCGGAAGATGCGCCATTTTGTATCAGCAGTCTCGAAGCCACAATATGCAAGAAAGACCACTAACAGAGTGCCGAGTATAAGCAGCAGATGTCCCAGAAAGACTCCGCCTACAAACTGATGATGGTTTCTGTAATATATATTCAGTACCGGCATCAGAGAGGAAATAAAGAAGAGGAAATTGCAGTATCTTTTTCCTTTTACAAAAGGAATGAAGACCAGAAACGAGAGCAGATGCAGAACGAGTATTGTCCCGATATCATTAAAGATGCCTCCGTAATGAATAAGCGGGTCTGTCTCTACTTTGTCAATCAGTATGCTTTTCATATCTGTTTCTTCATCATCTCGAGAATTCTGTCTGCGATCAGTTTCGCAATCAGTTCATATCCTCTTGCATTGTAATGTATATCGTTCTGAATTATCAGTCTCTGGTCGAGTACATCTCTAAGCTCAGTGAGAGTATCGATTATCTCAAAACCGCTTCTCTTTGCAGTCAGCATTGCCATTGTCTCGTATCCGGCAATCTCTTCGGGATAGGGATTCTGAAAATCATATAAAGTGAGCGATGGAATCAAGACAAAGATACCCTTTTTATTACTTTGTATTATCTCTTTTCCCATCTTAATCAGCAGTTCCCTGGCACATCTGTATCTCAGAGAATCCTTCTCCATCATCTTCTGTATCATATAAGAAACCGGTGTCAAAGAAACTCCTGCGTGCATATAAGTAATAAACAAATCTGTATAAACTATTGACATCTCAACGAACCTCAGTCTGTTCAGATAATATAAGAGTCTTTCAGCTCCTTCTTCATACTCTCTGCAGAAAATATACGGGTTGAGAACAGAGTTGTTGTAATAATACGGTGTGAAATCATCAATAAAGAAGTTCAGTACCACAAAGTCATAATCAGAGGATTTAATATACCTTTCGAATATGTAATACTGCTCTACCGTAGAGGTACCGGATATACCGAAATTCTCCACATATATATCTTCCCTTCCGAGTCTCTCTCTTAATATTTCAGCAAGATAGAAAGAGCTGGTCTCCTCATCGTTGACCTTCGAACCATATGTAAAGGAGTCACCAAGCATTGCTATTTTTATGCCGGCTCTGTTTTCACCAAGATTAACGGGCTTTCTGAAATTCTTCAGGTCCTCAATGCCTATATAAACAGGGCTCATAAAAAGCCTGCAGGCCGCTTCAATGAGCAAAAGCAGAACAACAATATATAAAAGCAGAAAGATACCCTTTTTCATTTCACCTCAAACCCCAAAAGAATCCATTCCACCGGATTATAATTCAGCATATACAATTCCATCTGATAACTATCCCGGGGAAAATCACCTTTTTTATATGGTATCTCGAAAAAATCACCGATTGGTAAAATCACCTTCAAGGGGCAGTTTGTATTCTTTTCAATGATAATCTGCCTTGCGAAGATTCTGTCATTACTTCTCAGAACGAGCAGAAAGAGTCCGTTACCGCTCTTTGCCTTCAGATAAAGAACGAGACTGTTACTATCGTTTATTTCGTTATCACCGAGAATAATGCCGGGATAGAGACTCAGGTTTTCCGTTGTATAGAATTTTCTGACCTTTGTCTTTCCCTTCTTCACTGAAACGGCACCGTCTTTTTTGAAAATCCCTGCATTATTGAGGGGCCTGATTTTTTCTATAAAATCACTCTGAAGCGAAGGGATATAGTTGCAGACCTCTTCCGTCTCAACCTTCCTGCCGGCAGGTATAGTAAAAAACGGATAGTCGGGGCGAATCCTGTTTTCGTCCTCGATACATCCGAGAGGAAAATTCTGCTGATTTACAGCAAAATAAAAAAAGAGAAACAACGTCAGAGCCATTGCCTAAACACTTTCCTGAGATACCGCTCCCCTTTCCTGATATCCAGAAAAATCCTCAGTCCCGAAAAGAGAGAGATATCATAATACTTCTTCATATTCAAAAAATAACTAATCCTGTGAAGCAATCTGTAAACAAAATTCAGCGGGAGTCTGACAAGTGTCTTTATCAATTTATTACCTGCCCTTATCCTTGCGAGGAAGGGAAAGAGTAAAAACAGCCGCTCATACTGTTCGGGGTTTTCGACCTTTATGATCGGTGATTCGGGCCTCCTCTTCATCTGCGACACAACAGAATTATCGCTCAGCAAAGACTGTTCAACGGCCATATCCGTAAGGGGCAGACCCTCAAAGGGAATTGCGATATTACACTGCGTAATCTTAACGCCCATCCTGATATTCAGATTCAGCGTTTCGATTGCATCATCTATCTTTTCACCGGGAAGCGCTATCATATTGTAGGTATAGATTTCGACATTGTATTTATGAAGAATTTCCGAAACCCTGATTATTTCTTCGTTCGAGAATCTCTTCCCCAAAACACTGTTTCTGATTCTCTCGACTCCGGATTCGAGCCCGATTCCGACACCCCTCAGTCCGCACTCGCTAAGAAGCCTTATCGTCTCCTCGCTGATAATATTGGCTGTCAGATTGCACTGAAACGGTACTCCGGCCTTTCCGGGATATACATTGTAAAACTCCGTCAGCCATTTCGAGTCTGTCAGGAATATATCATCAGAGAAATGGACTGTCTTTACAACTGATTCCCTTCTCATAAGATTAATCTCTTCACACACCCTTTCGACTGAATGCTTGCGGATATACCTTCCCCTTCCGCTGTACATATCCCTGAGTTTTCTCGTAAAACAGAAGGTACAGGAATAAGGACACCCCCTGCCGCTGATGAAACGTTTGACAGTCAGATTTCTGAATGAGTTATATTTCAGATAGAGGGACCTGTCAGGAAGCGGAAGAGCATCCAGATCTTCGTTCAGTTCACGCAGTTCGTTGACAACGGTTCTGCCATCTTCCCTGTATATAATGTTCCTAATGCCTCTGATATCAAGTCCTTTTTCAAGAGCCTGAGCCAGTTCGACGGTGGCCTCCTCTCCCTCACCGATTACTCCGAAATCCATCCAATCGTTTTCCGCAAAAGACGTCTTGAGTGTAACATAAGGCCCGCCTGCTATTATTCTTATGCCGGGAAAACGTCTCTTCAGTTCCCTGCCCAGTTTGTCATAGTAATCCTGTTTCGTTATAATAACCGAAAAGAGAACCGCGTCCGGTGAAAAATCACGGATCTTCTCAAAGAGTCTGTCTTCAAGGGATGCAATGAACAACTCTGTGCGGTGTCCTGCCTTTTTGAGAACTGCCGAAATATATGCAAGGCCTATGGATTCGGAGTCTATCGTATCCTGTATAAAGAGAAAATTCATTTTGCCGGTTTTGCCTCTCTTTTGAGCAGCATAATATTTCTGAAATAGATAATAAGTCCGCCCGCCTGACCGATAATAAATACAGGGTCCTGTCTGTGAATAGCGTATATCAATAGAGTTATTCCTCCGAGAAGACTCAGAAACCAGAATGCATTAGGTATAGTGCTCTTCTTTTTTATTTCACTCACAATCCACTGAACAAAGAATCTCATAAAGAAAAATGCCTGTCCCAGAAATCCGAAGACAAGCCAGAAATCAAGGTTTTTCAGTTCCATATCAATACTCCGTTATTTTTTACAATAAATAATCGCCCCGCTTATCTCGTGAACCTCCATGTAATCCTTTACTATTATACCGAGCTCCGGAAGCATACTGCTCAGATGATATTCTGTGGCTTTATTGAAGGCAGAGACATCCACGATACACGCAGGAGGGTCTCTTCTTGTCAGGTCCTCTCCAAGGGTCAGCAGAACCTCAGGCTTGTTTATCCACGGCAGAAGGAAGAAGTATTTCGAAGAAGGTCTCCTCTTCGAAAGGCAGTATATATTGGCCTCGTGCGGACCTACCCAGATACTCTCCTGAGGACCGGTCTTTGCCTCTATCGTATAACTGATGGCCTTAATCTGGTCGAAGCGCTGCTCGAGAATCTCCCTGTAATGCCATAACGACATCAGGGACAGCATTACCATAACGAATGTTGTATTTTTAATACTGCCGGCTATCTCTTTTCTCAGAATTACATAAAACATAACCGCAAAGAACGGGAGCATCTTGAAGGCATCCATTCTCACAATTCCCATTATGAGCAGGCTTAATACTGCCAAAAACTCATAAAGACCGGTCGACCTTCTTACAAACGAATACACCGATGCCAGAAACACAAATCCCAGCAGGGCAAACTGATAATACTCATTCGGATACGGGAGTCTCATATATGATTTTATGTCGTATCTCTTGAGGGTAAATATGGTGTTTTCAATAAACGGTCCTAATATTCCTTTATATTTCAGCAAAAGAACGAGAAACAGCAGCGACAATATCAGACCGGCAAGAAAATTCTTCCTCATATTCTTCGATAGAAGGGCAAAGAGAAGAGTAAGAAGGATAAAAAAGATAAAAGGCTGCTTGATGAATATGAGCATACCGGTAAAGAATCCGGTCAGAATATTTATCCTGCCGTCATCGTCCCTCTTTACCTGCCATACAATAAAAAGAATTAAAGGGAGCGCAAGAATCTCGGATGTGAAATTAAACGACTGAAAGAGCGGCGCTGTAATAATATAAAAGCATGACACCACAGTATTTTCGAGAGGCTGCAAGAGATTTATCTTTCCGAGCAGATATAGCAAAAAGACAGAAGCGAGAAAGAACACAAAGGCTACGACCCGTAACACGATCAGCGGATTCTCTCCGAGGCCAACAAAAACCGATGCAATCAGATAAGGAAGCGGGGCCTTTTCATTATAAATATCTTTGTACAACACTGCTCCCTTTGATACTGCCTGTGCAATGGTGCAGAAAGAACCTTCGTCCGTAAACGGTCTCTTGTGCAGAAAGAGAGCAAAGAGGATTACAGAAATAGCCAGAATAATTATCAGCGGGAAGATATCGTTTCTGTCAATCATCTGATGGTCAACTCTTTACAGGAAAGAAGAAATGTTTCGGGAGTTACCGGATGCCTGAGACTCAGCGGAATACCCAAAAGAGGAAAACTCCTTTCAGGATTCTGTCTCTCGACAAAACTTATATACGGTTCCCTTCTTGTATTAAAAAACTGGTCAGAATAATAGTATTCCTCAACCAGAATATAGCCGTTCTGATTACTGCTGCACCAGTCATAGACCTTCTCGAGATTCTTTCCGTAATAGATTTCTAGAACGATTGCCGTCATCTCTGTCGGCATAATCCTCTCCTCAGACCCTCTTATAGGATTTTTCTTCGTGGCACGAATCTGCTCGTCAATAATCGTTGAATACTTGTCTGTATGACTGACCACCCAGTTGGCAGTAAGAGGGTGAGAAAGGACAAGACTACCCTTCGGAAGTCCCTGTAACCTCTCGATTACATATTTGTCATTGGGCGAGACAAGTTTCAGCTTCGGGAAGAAGAGGATTCCTGTCAGACATATAAGCACAATAACAAGCGCTCTTTTGTATCCGCCCGTACTCTTATACACATTGAAATAAAAGACCGATGCTGCAAAGGGAAAGATTACTGCAAAAGCCCTCTGGAGCTGTCTTCCGGGCTCGTGAACCCCGAAACCAAACTTTCTTGACAGGACATGTGTTATAAAGAAGGCCACCAGCGACGAGAGAGCAAAAACGAATACTGTCTTATATCTTCTCAAATCATCAGTTTTTACAATACCTGCAACGGTATAAACGGCCGACAAGAGCAGACCCCACTTGAAAAGGTACGATAAATCGACATATTCCCTCCTGTGGAGTGCGAGCAGAAAAAAGAGAACAGTAAACAGAAAAACGAAAATATCCACATGGCTCTTACTGTTGCCGCTTAGCCTTCTGAAAATTCCAGACAAAAGAAAAACAATCAGTGATAATCTTATAATAGCAGTCAGTTCATCATTAAGTATCCACTGGTGGAGAAAATTGAAATTTATCCACTCTATAAAACCTATGTCCTTTGTAAATCCGAAGAGAAGACCGAAATCAGATGAAATATGCAGATTGAAGATATTATTCTTGCCCAGAAAGGTGTCTCCCTCTGTTGCCGGACTAAAAGACATCAGATTTATTTTGTATACCATAGGCAAAAGCCCTGCCAGTCCGGATATTACAGGAACTGCCGATTTATAAATGCTTTTTATATTGCCGAACAGATACGTCAGGAGAATCGTCAGGAAAAAGAGAGGGAGTAGCACGGGATAGATAAGGGCCGTCAGAAAGGAAATTACAGAAAGTCCTATTACTGACAAATTCCGTGAGAATATAAGCAGGAACGGAATGAGTATATAGGAGAATGACCTTGCAAGCCCCGAGTAGATTTCCGAAGACGAAATACCCCAGAATACAATAAGCAGGGAAATCCACTTTGCGTAATTTCTTCTGAAAAAGAGATTAAAGAATCTGCCAAAGAGAAAGTACGACGAAAATGTAACTGAAATACCGATAACCTTATTTGCCCACTCAAGGGGATATTTTACTCCGAGCAGTCTGCCAAGGTTCATAACGACTGCATAGAAGAGCCTGATTAAGGGAGGAACAATCTCGTTGAAGACGAAGTTCTCCCATCCGTAACTCTTTGAGTAATCATACCCGATGAAGCGGTTGAGAGAGCCGTAAAGCCAGAAATCGTCCACAACCCTGAAGTATCCGCCAAACAATCCTGATGCGACATAAAGAAAGAGCAGAAGAAAGAGCAGGTCTGGATAGAAGGAGTATCTCCTCTCGTCTGCATCAGTCGAAAAACGTTTGTATTGCAGCCATCTTACTCCCAGAACATCGGGTATCACATCCGGAAGACGGTTAATAATTCCGAACTTTGCCTTACCTCCGCGCCTGTCCCTGTGTTCAACAGGAATCTGAATGAGTTTCAGGTTATTCATCAGGGCAAAAGACGGAATGAACCTGTGAAATCCGTCGAATCCGTACAGAATCCTCTCCCTGACCTCTCTTCTGAATGCCTTAAGCGTGCAGGTAGAATCATAGATATCGTCTTTAAGAATCACCCTCTTGACAAAATTCGCAAACTTCGAGCTTATTACCCTGACTGGATTATCGTTTCTTTTTATTCTGTAACCTGTGACAATATCGGCGTCGTTTTTTATAAGTGTCTCTATAAAACGCGGGACATCATCAAATGAGAACTGTCCGTCTGCATCGATAGTTACGATAATATCTCCCGTCGCCTCCTTTATGCCTGTAAAAAGGGCGTGGGAAAGTCCCAGATGCCCGGTCGGAATTAGTCTGAGATTCGGGACCGAAGAAGAGCGGATAATATCAGCCGTATTATCCTTACTCCCGTCATCAACAAAGATAATCTCAGTCTCCTCAAAACCGTATTTCTTCAGCGAATTTTCTAAATCTCCGATAACACTGGATATGATATCCGCTTCATTAAAACAGGGGATGACAAGAGATATTTTCATTTACCATCAGTGTCTTTACTTGGGAAGACAGGTGTTGATCTCGCTGCAGGACTTTTCCATTATGCAACACATCAGTTCGACCGTAAAGACCGACTCTGTATTGCAGCCGTGTATACAACTCTCCTTGGTACAGCCTCCCTGCGGGCAATACTGTCCGGTACAGGTATAGAATTTATCACACACATCAACACAGTAATAGCTTTTTGTATCTGTAACACAGGCCTTCTCCTCTCCGGCGTCCTCACCTGCATCCTCGCCGGCATCTTCAACACCTGCGTCAGGATTATACTTGGCGAGGCAGTAGTTGGCAATAACTTCACAGTTCGAACTGTTCTGGTCCACACACTTAAAATCTTCTTCCTTGATTCCTTTATTGTTTCCGTATGATACGCAACCGTCTATTGTCCCGAACAGATTCGCAAATTCGGCATCTCCCATACATCCCTTGAGTATCTCACAGGTCTTCTTTCCTTCGTACGCCTTGATAACCGGAGTAATCTCGTCGCATTTTGTTCCGGCCTCGATCAACGTGTCAACCTCGTCATCGCTCAGATTCTCACCGACCTTCGTCATACACTCCTTTTTGGATTTGCCGAAAAATGCCGGATATGAACCTCCGAAACATTTCGGAATATTTGAACAGACCTTTGAAACAGGGTCGACCTGTGTGTCTGTTGTACCGTCTCCGTCGCCATCCGAGGAAGAACTGCACTTAAGCAGGCCTAATACCGATATAATTGCAATAATAACCAGAATAATATTTGTACTATTTCTCTTCATAAATACCTCCTTGCACAAAATTATAATTTATAATAAGCAATTGTCAAATAATATTCTGGTTACTTCCCGGTTCCCCGGATTAATGCCTTTTCAGATACCTGCTCACCAGTTTTGCACAGGCGGTTCCGGACCTGATCACTCCGGATATTCCGTTTACAGGTCTCGTCCAGTGGCCGCTCAAGAACATTCCTTCGATATTCGTCTCCTGCTTCAAGCGGTTGAAAAGAGCCTGTCCGGGTGAACATTCCCATCCATACATAGCCCCGCTGTCCACATTTGTCCTTTTTTTCAGGCCCTCCGGGGTCAGTATCGATGCAATCTGAATCCCGGACGAAATGCCCTTTGCATATTTATCGAGTATTCCGAAAATCCTGTCAAGAACAGATTCCTTCCGCACCTCGAACTCCTCATCCGTAAGGTATTTGGTAAGGGTTGTTATAATAACAGGAACCCTGTTGCCCTGCCGGTTTTCAGGGTCTATCTTAAACGGCAGAAGAACCGAAAATCCGGAATATTTGCCATCCATAATATCTGCAAAATACTGCCTGAGAGAAGAAGACTCATACATAAAACTCTCATAACCCATCTTATCAAAGACAGATGTATCTCCCTCGTAAATGCAGAAGATTCTCAGAGGAGAAAGAGAGCAAGCGAGTTTTTCTATCTTCCTTTTGTATTCGTCAGGCTCTTCACCTCCGGCGATAATTCTATCAAGAGCATACTTCACGGGGGCGTTGAGAACGAGAGCCCTTGAGCTGTAAATACCGCCACCCCGGGTTGATACCCTGAATTTACCTTCTCTCTTTCTGACCTCAGTTACCTCGCTGTTCAATAAAACACTCCCGCCATTATTTTTTATAACATCACAAAACGCCTCCGAAAGAGCCCTGCTTCCTCCGGCAGGATAATACGAACCCTTTGAGAGATAAGAGGAGTTTGCACAGATATTCATAATAGCCGCACTTCTGTCGGGCGGCAGACCTATATACGGGGCAAGAAAATAAGCCATTTCGTTATCCGCTATCGCCGGAAAAAATCTCTTCATAAACTGCTCCGAGGTCATATCTGCACTCTTAAGAAACCTGAAGAGAGAGAACGGACCTCTCACACAAAACGGAAGATTCATCTCCGGCGGACTTAATATTTTACCACTGAAAAGCCAGTCATAGTGTTCTACCAGACAACTTACATCCCTCAGGAATGCGATATACTCCCTGTTCTGCTTACAGCTTCTGAACCGGTTCAGGGCATCGAGGTAACTATCGAAACTACCCGAAATCCTGAAACTTCTCTCCGGATAATATATGTCGAGCAGGTCGTTTATTCTGATAAACTCAGTCCTGATTCCCAGTTCTCTCAAAAACCAGCCCATGCCCGTATCTGAACCAATGGTTGTTATCTGGTGGACAGCAAACTCGAACCTGATACCGGAATATTCGAAATAATTACAGTTCCCTCCCGGCAGACTATTCTTTTCAAGCAGGAGCACCGAATATCCCTTCTTCGACAGTATTGCGCCCGCAGAAAGTCCTCCGATACCTCCGCCTACAACGATCACATCATACACTCTTTCTGTCTCCATATTACTCAGCACCAAACAAATTTTTATACAATAACATTTCCGGCATATATCTGAGCCAGAAGTGCTTTAACCTCAGATATGCAATTCTGTGATAAAGCGATGCCGCTGCCTTTCTGAGGGATGAATACTCATACTCCCTGTACTTGTCATCTGCAAAAAGAGTGAGCAGATATAGCCGCCTGTAAAGCTCTGCCTTCTCTCTCCCGAGAGTCCTGATATATGGATTGTCTTCCCACGAAAAATCACCCCACTCTTCGAACGTTTTGGGCTCCCTGAATCTGCCGGCTTTTACTATCTCTTCATACATCCGGGTCCCGGGAAAAGGAATATATATATAGTAAGGAGAGGTTCTGAAATTGGGATTTAAGCCGATGAGCCTGAGCATAAGGTCAATACTCATCCTTACATCCTCGACTGTCTCCTCCGGATATCCTCCGAAGAAACTGCAATATATGATGATATTGTGTTTAGAGAGTCTCTTCACAACTTCTATGATAGTCTCAACATCACCCTTTTTACCGAGATACTCCCTGAGTCTCGGGGAACCGGTCTCAATCCCTATTGTCAGACGTCTGAGACCGCTTCTCTCCAGAAGAGAGAAATACTCGTCGCTCATCTTCGACAGAGAGAGAATATCCACACCCTGAATCTGGTATGTTACTCCCCTGCCCTGAAGCCCCAGCGCAATCTCTTTGCCACGTTCCATATCGATATAGAAATTGTCATCGATAAAATAAAAATCCTCCACACCGTATCTGTCCCTCAGATTTATTACCGACTTTACAACCTTATCTGCCGAGACAAACCTTATCTGCTGTCTGTTGAAAGGTCCCTGATAGCAGTATCTGCATCTGAACGGACATCCCCTCGAGCTCTCGATTGATATACTCCTTCTCCCCTGATAGAGCGGAAGATATTTCGTAACTTCTATAAGATGGTAAGGCAGTTCCGGGAGCTCATCCAGTTTCAGGAAATCCGACCTGAATGTAGATACCGCTTTCCCGTCCTTTTTGTAACAGAGATTCGGAACGTCGCCGATGCTCCCCCCGTTTTTCAATACCCTTGCAAGTTTCAGAAGGGATTCTTCTCCTTCGCCAGTAATCACAAAATCAACAAAAGGGGAGAGTACGGTCTGCTCAGGGAGCAGGGTAGGATGGACACCGCCCAGAACCACAGGGATATCCCCATATCTCTTTACAAACCTCGCTACCCTGACTACATCTCTTATCATAGGACCTGTCCAGCAGGTTGAGGCTACCAGAAGCGGCTTTTTCAGCAGTTCCGTCTTCAGTTCTTCCTCAAAAGAGTTGCTGATTCGCATATCGAGTATCTTTACACCGAATTCCCTTGAGACAAGATTTGCAGCGCTCAGGATACTGAGAGGAACCGCCGGATGACTCCGTCTCGAATCCATATATCCAATACGGGGCATTATAAAGAGTATATCAGCCATCAGTTACCTTTTATCATACCGAATACAGCTTTTAAATACCATAAAAAGGTATCCCTGCTGATATCCTTTATAGGGTCTGTTATCAGATAGGACGTTGAGAGGACCGACCGGAAAAGCAGACCGGCTGATTTGTGTCTTTCAGAGTCAGCTGGTCTTTTTACGTCTGTATTTTCCGAATAATACGAACCTGTTCTCGGAGTAAATATATTAACCGAGATATAACTCGGTCTCAAGTCCCTTATAAGTCTGAAAAGTCTGTCATATTCATACTGACCATTGCGGGAAGGGAGCCCGACTATGAAATGCGCGCCTGTAAAAACACCCGTCTCCCTCAGATGCCTGAATACAGATATGGTCTTTTCGTACGATAATTTTTTTCCCTCTGATTCGAGTACTGATTCGTCGTAATCCTCAACCCCGAACTGAATAAGTCTGAGTCCGAGCCTCTTCAGCTGGTCAAGAATATCATTATCCACAAGGTCAATCCTGCTGTAACAGTTGAATGTCATTTTGTGTCTGGCAATCTCTTCGGCAAATCTCAGAGAACGTTCCCTGTCTATCAGAAATGTCATATCTTTGATGAAGATATGCTTAAAACCCAGAACGGCGATTCTGCGAATATCCTCCATTACCTCTGCATCATCCCTTTTTGCATAATGAAAATTGCTGTTGCAGAACCGGCAGCCAAAGGGACAGCCGAAATCCGTTATAAGAGTGGCAAAAGGTAATCTCGCGAACGGAATCCAGTATCTGTCACTATCAAACAACTCATGATACGGCTGACCGATACTGAAGTATGAGCTCCTTCTTTTGTCTCCTGCCGCAATCACCCTGCCGCCACCCATTTTCAGGAGTTCTTCGGGATTTCCCAGATCAGGACTTGTATAATTCCTCACAAGAATATCGAAGACATCATTTTTTTCAGCAAACTCATCCGATAAAACCGGTTCACCGGAACATATAATCCTGACACCTCTTATCTCCCTCTTCAAAAGACGGGCAAATTCGATATCTTCATTCAGCGAAAGCGATGATATCAGCATATATATAAGTTCGGGAGAAATCTCTTTTATCATTCCTGATGCCTTTTTCGGGGAGAATCCCCGGGCTATACAGTCAAGGACGGATAGTTCATTCTTTTCTCCCAGAATAGCGGAGGCAGACAACAGATCTGCCGGTTGCCAGAGATATGCACCCTTTGATATAGTAGAACAGTAGCAGTCTCTGAGATATCTCTTCTGGCCGGGGGGATTTAATAGCAGTACTCTCATCGGTTAAACCAGGAACCTATAAGCCATCTTCTGATTCTCTTAAATACATACATAAAGTGTTCGGGGGACCTGATGTTTTTCACCGTCGAAAAGAATTTCTCCGGTCTTCCGTAAAAACTCAGAAAAGCCTTTATCTGCAGATATTTCAGATCCCTCTTCGAAATACTGCCGTGCGAATAAGCAGAGTGGGAAAACGAGACAGCGTTCAGGTCGATATCCCCGAGAAGATTACTCTCCTTCATCTCTTCATAGAGCACGGTTTTGGGCAGAGGGTGATAGAGCATAAAATTTGCAAGTGTCAGGTCAAGACTCTTTGCAAACTCTATTGTCCTTTCAATATCCTCCCTGCTCTCGAACGGAAATCCTATAATAAAAAACCCTACCGCACATATCCCTGCTTCATTCAGCAGTTTCACGGCCTTTTTTACATCTTCAAGATTAATCTTCTTGTTAATCCGGTCCAGAACCCTCTGGGAACCCGACTCGATCCCCAAAGAGAGCGAATAGAAGCCGGCCCTCTTCATAACAGAGAGCAATTCCCTGTCGATTGAATCGATTCTGACACCGTTCGGACAGGCAAACGAGAGTCTGAGCCCTTTTGACAATATACGTTCACAGAATTTAAGGACATAATCTCTTCTGAATGTAAAATTATCGTCGACAAAGTGTATCTCCCTTACACCAAATCTCTTATTCAGAAAGAGAATCTCTTCGGTAAGGTTTTCGACCGACCTGTATCTCACCCTGCTTCCGGAGAGCACCGTAGCCTCACAGAAATAACAATTATACGGACAGCCACGGGAGGCTATAACCGGAGCCACGGGAAACTCCCTGTAAAATGCACCGTGAGGGGCCGGAGGATAAGAGGAAGGGTCAATCAATTCCCAGCAGGGGAACGGTATATCATCCAGATTCTCGATAAGCCCTGCTTTAATTACATTGCTTTCCGGCACCACGCCCTCTTTGAGTGCTTTCAAAAGCTTTACCATCTCAAATTCGGCCTCTCCCGCAATCAGATAATCAGCAAAAGGAGACATATATTCAAGTGTCTCTTCGGGAGAACCTGTAACCTGTGGTCCTCCGAGAATTGTAATAATGCCGCTATCGAATTCCTTTACTTTTTTCAGATACTCCCTGACGATACCGATACCATAGGTATAACACTGGATTGCCACCACATCGGGTCTGTTCTGAATTAAAATCCTTTCTGTGCTGTCTGCACCCTTTTTCAGAAGCTCGAGGTCCAGAATCCTTACGTCGAAACCCCCTGATTTTATAACAGATGCCAGATATCCGAGGCCCAAGGGAGGCTGGACATTATCGGGATGCATCATCGGTTTTATCAGAAGAACCTTCATAATGAAAAATGCCCTTTATAGCCCTGTCTCCTATCAGGTAAAGCGTCTTAAGTGTATAGTATGTCAGAAACCTGATACCGTCCGGCAGATTCACATACATACGGAATATCCTGAATGACCTGCCGGGTCTCAGATAAAATTTCAGATAAGCATCCCTCTGTATTTTCAGCAGTTCCGGAGTAGAGAGCCTGCTCAGATTAAATCTTCCCAGAAAATAGGAATATTCATCGTACCTGTTGCTGACAGACATACCGTCAATCATATCCCTGTTCATATCATACAATTCGGTCCCCTTAAAGGGATTTACAATAAAAAAATATGCCGTGTGAAGTCTGCTGTTCAGTGCAAAATCGATAGTCTTCTTGATCTCCTCCCTCGTCTCACCCGGAAAGCCGAGCATAAAAAAGCCGTTACACAAAATTCCCATATCAGATGCCATATCGATTGCCTCTCTGGCCTTTTCGAGGTCGAGTCTCTTCTTGATTCTCTTCTGCTGTTCGGACGAACCCGTCTCTATTGCGAAACTGATAAATATCGTCCCTGCCTTTCTGAATTTTTCGAGAAGCTCCCTGTCCAGCATATCCGAACGAAGACCATTCGGGAAAGCAAGATTGAGTTTATAATCTCTCTTAATCAGCATATCCAGAATCTTCTCAGCACGTTCTCTGTTGAGGTTGAAGATATCCTCCACGAACTCGATATCCGTTATTCTGTATTTTCTGACCAGATAGTCTATCTCCGCAATCACCCGCCCGGGACTCATATACCTGAATCTTCTCCCGAAGAGATTATGACAATATATACATTCGTACGGACAGCCTCTGCTTGTACTTATCGCGGCATACCTTCTCTTACCTATCGTGGACATAGAGAAGTGTCTGAAATAATCCTCCATATCGACGGCCTCATAGTCGGGTAGCGGCAGTTCATTTACATCCATCCTCAAAATGGCTTTACCTCCGTCGATTATCTCCTCTCCCCGCCTGTATGCTACGCCTTTCAACAAGCCGATATCCTCGCCTTTCTTAATCTTCTCCGCAAGTTCAAAAAAGACCTCCTCACCTTCACCGCGGACAACAAAATCAATATTTACGTCATTCAGCACGTCTTCAAAAAACTGGGTAGGGTGCGGTCCGCCTGCAATGACGACGGCATTCCTGTTGTATCTTTTCACAATATCCGCTATATCATGCATATTCTGAGCTTCCTGTGTAATCGAGCTGATACCCACAATATCCGCAGCATACTCTCTGATGATATTTTCAACCTTTCTGTTGTCAGAATAAAATCTGTTGTCAAAGAGTCTGATTTCATAATCTCCACCCATCTTCTTAATGAACGAAGAGATGTACATAATCCCGAGAGGCTGTGTAATAGATTTTATCATCCGTCCCGTATATGAAGCCTTGATCAGTAATATCTTTTTCATAAGACACATTTAAGAGTATAAAAAGGTTCGTTCATTAATGACGGAATAGCCTCACAGTTCTGCCAGCACATATTGCAATTCTCGTTCTGGGACCTGATATCAGATATCTTCTCTTCTGTCAAAACAAGTCTGAAAGGATCCATATCATAATTCCTGATATTACCAGCCGCCCCGGTTTTATACGGACAGGGAAGGAGATTTCCATACGGGTCAATAGTCATTGTTGACCTGAGGGCGGCACATCTGACAGGAGCCTTACCGTTCAGCAGAAAATCCCTCATACCCTTAAAATACAGTTTTGTTACTGCCGAGTGCAAATCTCTCGTCTTCAGCGTTTTCAGAAAATTATCGATAAATCTGATTATCTCATCCCTGTGAAAATCCGCTGTCATCCTGCTCTCATCATTCCTGTAAAGATCAGCCCTGTGTGCAAATGTAATCACATACCTGCCATATTCCGGGATGCTATCCAGTATCCGTTCTATATCAGATATGTTGTATCCGGATATATTTACCTGAAAATAGACCAGAACAAGACCGGATGACGATAATATTCTATGTGTCTCGAGAGCTTTTTCGAAAGCGCCTCTAACGCCCCTCAGTTCATCATCTTTCTCACCAAGTTCATCAACGCTTACGGACATAATAATTTTCGTCCCGCCCGTCCACTTGCCGTTCCTTTTAAGTCCGTCAACAAAATCCCGGACTTTCCCGGGCAATAATCCGTTTGTCGGGATATTCAGAATGAGCGGATTTACAATCCTGATTGCCTCGGTCACAATTTCGGAGATATCATCCCTCAAAAACGGCTCCCCTCCTGTAAGATTAATCCAGAATATTCTGCCCCTTAAAGACTGAAAAAGACTTCTTATCTCCTGAATACCGAGTTCCTTCTCCCCTGTCTTATTACAACCCTTCCAGATGTTACAGATTCTGCACCGGCTGTTGCACCTGTAGGTTACGAAATAATTCAGCTTAAAGAATTTTCTGAAAAGAATCCTGTTCAGCAGTCCGGCTGCCTTAATCGCTTCTCTTTTCATAATAACCTGTCGCCCTTACGGATTTGTGAAATGTGTTGTATATCAGCCTTTTTAAGTGCTCCTTATCCAGAAAGTTCCTTCTGTCCGCAAATGCCTTGACAAAGCGGGGAAGACCGGTTGCTAAGACATAGGATTTTGTAAGAAAATCCGGTATACGGCTCCTGTAAAGCCGCCTGAATACAGACCCGGGCAGAAGTGTGAGATAATTCATCAGGAGAAAATGTCTTCCGTATATATCGTAATCCTTGACCGAACCACCCATCTTGATACTGCCGGCCCCTTCTCCGCTAAGTATATCCTCGATCTCCTTATCCGACAACAAACCGTTCTCTCTGGCATAATCCAATATTGCTACAGACGGAAAATATGTAAGCCAGAAGACAGATATGACATCCGGCCTGTTCTCCAGATAGAAACTTATTGCCTCATCAAGCGAAGAGAGGTCCTCTTCCGGTATTCCGATAATGTGGTCAGCCTGAATGAAAATACGGGCATCTTTGAGCATCCTTATAACCTTTGCCAGATGCCCGGTATCGATGTGCCTGTTGAGAATCTTTCTGCATACCGGCTGATTGAGTGACTGTATTCCCAGCTGAATATGCACACATCCGGATTTTTTAAGCATATCAATTTTATCTGCATCGAGGTCCAAAGGATTGGCTATAGAGCTGTACGGCAGACCGATATTTCTTTCGTAAGCATCTGAAAACTCCGAGAGCCATCTTTTGTCATAACCAAAGGAATCATCTCCGAAATATACATATTCCAAGTCATACTTCTTTCGTGCCAGAGTTATCTCATCTATAACATTTTCGACAGGACGGTACCTGAAGTGTCTGCCGCCGTAGAGCTTCCTCAGGGCACTGTTTGCACAATAGGAACAGTTATATGGACAACCCCTCGATGCCACAGTCCTGTAAATCGCCTTCTGAAACGGATTCAGCTGATAAAAAGCCTCCTTAAAAGGTGCGGACCTCACCGACAGGTCGGTCAGCTGAAATCTCTTCGGATTACCGGTTATCTCCTGACCGTATTTTGCAACCACCCCGTCTATCTCCGACCTCCTCCCCGACTCAACATTCTGGAGGTATTCAGCAAAAGGAGTCTCACCTTCCCCGACGACTATTGCATCTACCGGCTTTTCTGCTATCACACGTTCGGGAACAATAGTAGGGTGGACACCACCGAAGACATTGACTACCGAAGGTCTGACCTTCTTTATCTCATCTGCAATGGCAAGCTGCTCTCTGTATATATTCGTTACGCAGGAGAATGCAATCACATCCGGCTCCATTCCGGCGGCTTTTCTTGCAATCCTGCCTGTATCTGCCTTCCTGTTTTGCGAAGTATAATCGTCTTTCGAATTATAGAGCAGCAGGGCAACCGAATGTCCCTCATCGAGGACCTTCTGCATAACAAACTCCACCCCCATCGATTCATAATCAGGATAAATAAAAAGGACCTTTAGTGCCATATCCTTCGAATCATATCAATTGTCAATATATGTGTCAAGAAACCGGAACGAATAATTGCCGGACCGACTTGTTTCCCGAATACGGCTTTTTACAGTCTGTTAAAAATGATTTGCTTTTTTACTATATGTAATGTAATTATTAATGCGTTCTGCTTAAGATGGAGGTCAAAATGTACAGATTTTTACTTATTTTCGTTTTTCTGTCAGTTCTCGCAATAACCGGCTGCACAAAAGAAGAGGCCCCGGCACCGCTTCCCCCTCCTGTAAAACAGGTTGAATCTCCTGCGGAGCCAAAGAGGGAGGCACTGAGCGTTGCCATAGGTAATGACCTTGTCAAGAAAGAGGTCTTCGTAGGACAAAACGATACCCCTCAGGTCGGCGAAGACTGTAACTCGATCTGCGGCAGAATCACGGACTGTGTAAAAGACTTTGCTGCATCCAGAGTCTTCAGGTCAAAGGAAGACTGTGTAACCCGCTGCGGCTCTATGCCCGATACAATCAAATCCGCAATCTCAAAATCAAAGGACTGCAACTTTGTAAGATGCAACACGAACAGGTATCTCTGTGATATAGCCTGCAAGGACGCCGCCAGATGCAACAATGGTAATATACCCAAGCAGATGGGTTCAAATATGGCAAACTGCCTCAAAGGGTGTATGGATATGTTCCTTATGAACGACAGGGTTTCCAGAACCCTTGCCTGTTTTGCCAGATCAAACGAATGTTCGAATATCTCGAGCTGTATAGCCGAAGATATTTCACCGGCAAAATCAATTGAAGAATACTGCAAATAAAAAAATCAGAAGGATTCTGTTCTTAAATCCAAAGGTACTCTACAGACCATGGCCGGTGCCGGATGATTTTACGCGGTATTTTATAAGAATTCCCAACGTTACCTATCCGTTACTGGCCGCATCAATAAGAGACATACCGGATATTGAAGTAGAGATCAGGGATTTTCTCTTCGAAGAAATTACCAACGAAAAATACAGGGAACTCATCCGTAATTCCGACATCTTCTGTATAAATGCAATGGCTGATGTCATTGCCCTGAATATCGAAGTAAATATCGAACTGATAAAAAGAATAAACCCCAGATCTGTCATTATACTCGGAGGACATCACGCTACATTTTTTGCCGAAGACTGGCTGAAAAGAGGTGCCGACTTCATAGTTCTGCGAGAAGGAGAGAAGAGCTTTCCCAAGCTGATAAGAAATCTTGTAAACAACGAAACCGATACCGACATAGACGGTGTGATGTCTAAAAGGACAGCGGATAAAAACAAATTCGTTGACCGCACAAAGAACATTGAAAATCTGGATGAGACGCCATTCCCGATGTTCGAACTGACCGATTACCGGTATTATAATCTATCAAGATTCCACAAAGGCTATACTGCATCCATAGAGACTTCCCGCGGATGTGTACACAACTGCAGCTTCTGCACAATACCCGTCTACTGGGGCAACAGACAGAGAATCAAATCATCTGAAAGAGTCATAGAAGAGATAAAATACCTTTACAGGCTCGGTATAAGACAGATAGGAATAATAGACGATAATTTTTTTGCATCACCCGAAAGGGATTTCGGAATCTTCGAGTATCTCGTGAAAAACGGCTTCAATGACATTCTGTTTGGTTCCTTCCTGAGGGCTGACCACGTCATCAGATACCCTGAACTGATAAAAATGGCAGCAAAGGCGGGACTGCGGAAGGTCTTTGTGGGTCTCGAATCCGACAATCCGGAAGACATAGACAAAATGGGAAAACACATTGGAAGCGAATATGTCGAAAGATACCCGGAGATATATCAGACACTCCATAACCTCGGGATATATGTCTATGGATTCTATCTTACGGGTTTCCCCTTTCAGGAGAGAATCCGTCTTCCCAGAAAGAAGGTTGCCGATATCCTTCTTTATTCCGACTGGAAACCCCGCAAATTTACCCGTATGAGTGACAAATACAATTCTCCCGAAAACTTCTACTGGCTGAGGTTTACCGACCAGAGAAAATTCGACCTTGTCAAATCCATGACATATTTTCTCGTTACCCTCGACCCGCACATTTTCAGGAAGGATTCGTCTGACCATCTGGCAAATATGCTCTACGGATATTACGATACGATGAAACACTGGAACTTTTATTCATTTGTCGAGTTTATACACAAGCTTCAAAAAAACAAAAACGACATTGTCAGTGAAACAGTGAGACAATTCAAGGAAAAGACGATAAAAGATTTCGGATTATGATAAATAATATAACCTTTGCCCTGCTGTGTTATAATGAGGGATATATAATCAAAACCCTGACGGAGGAGATTTTTGCCGTTGCCAGACGATACGACTTCAAAGACTTTGACATAATCATAGTTGACGACGGCTCTGACGAATTCACAAAAAACGTACTGACAGAGCTGAAGACAAAATACCCCGATACAATAAGAATCGTTACCCACGAAAGAAACCTCGGCTATGGTGCGGCACACCGTTCGGCACTACTCTCCTGTGACCGTGACTGGATTCTGTACACCGACGGAGACGGGCAGTATCCGATATCCAATATCGACAATCTTCTCACAATCTACGAGGAATCGGTACACTTCTATACCGGCATAAGAAAGGACAGAGATGGTCTTATCAGGAAGGTCGTCACCAGAACCTACAATCTGCTTCTCAGAATACTCTTTGGTATACCCTCCTACGATTTCGGCTGCGCCTTCAGACTGATAAGACACGACGTGATTAAAGATACAATTCCTCTCTGCGACAGCGGCTTCTCATCGGCAGAGCAGGTTATAAGGGCACACAAAAGCGGAATCAGGATAAGACAGACAGATATCGTACACAGGAAAAGGGTATTCGAACATTCCCGGACATTTAATATTTTACACATATTCAGAATTATATGTGATATCATAAAACTAAGATGGAATCTTTCAGGGAAAAGACAATAAAATATTTCCTTTTTTCACTCATTTTTCTGTTTCTTATACTGAGAGTGTACAACATACGGCAGACAAGTCCCGATGTAGACGAAGCCCTCTTCGTCCAGCTTAGTATGGCACATCCGAAATACCTTCTCGACCAGGTCGTAAGAGTGACCCCCGACCCACCTGTCTCTTTTTATGCTGCAAACATATTCAAGAAGCTCAACCTGAACGTTCTCTATTCAATGAGATATTTCTCTCTTTTTGCCTTTATCGCTGCTTTCCTCGTGGTTATCTTTTCTGTAAAAAAATATTTGACCAACGGAACATACAGATTATTACTGCTGCTTATTGCAATCAACCCCCTTCTCTTCTTTTATTCACGCTTTGCCAAACCGTATATCTTCGAATTCTTTATTGTCTCTCTTATAGTAGTGGTGGTTCTGAGAATAATAAATGAATACAGGGATTACCATCTGATACTATTCGGATTACTCAATGCTCTGTTATTCTACTGGTCATATCACACCGTCTATTTTATCCTGCTGGCTTTCACGGGTCTTGCCTTCGTACTGTATGAAAGAAATAACTTAAAAAGATATTTATTCAGAGTATCTGCCGCTTCTGCTACTACATTGCTTGTGCTCCTGCCGTGGCTCTTTACATTTCTGTATCAGTTCCATCAGATAAAAAGATGCTGGGCACCAAATGTCAGTAATATTTTCAAGTTCAGTCTTTTGGGAACTGTTCAGGACATACTATTCTTCGTCTGCAACGGAAACTGGTTCTTCTGGCCCAAAACCATTCTCTTCCTGCTTGCCGCAATAAGCACACCTATGATACTCTTCAGTATCTATAAAATACTGAAAGAGAGACCGGACAGATTCTGCACATTCCTTCTGATAACCGGTACCGGACCGTTTATCCTTTCACTTATACTAAGCCTAAAAGGCGACGGATACATATATTATCCCAGAATGTTCATCTCATCGATGATTCCGTTTCTGATACTCTTATCCTGCGGGACAGAAAGAATCATCCATACTAAGGCAGGAAAGGCCCTGACTCTGACTGTTTTTGTACTGATGATCTTATCCTCGTCTGCAATAGTTGCAAACAGACATCCGGTAAAGTCAAAGGATATGAACCCGGTTACGGATATTCTGAGAGAGAAGAAGGACGCCAATACGGCTATAGTAATTCATCCTCCAATACTTGCATATCTCATTAAAACTTACGGACTTGATGATTTTTACTCGGTCTGTGCAGATGTATCCAACACACAGGGCTCAACCTGTTCGTCATTCGTTAATCCGGACGGGACCTGTCTCGAATTCATATCCAGACTATCAAATAAGTATGAAAGAATACTTTTTCTGAACAATAAACCCCTGTCGGAACTGATGGTCGACCGGGAAAAGATGATATACAGATTCTTCGAAAGCTTTTACAATAAAAACGAATACCTTTATCAGGATTCGCAGTACGAGATTATCAGATATGAAAAGTAAGATTTATTCACTGATTATATCCTTATTCCACACCCTGCTCGGATATATATTCCTTGTAAATTTTGTCTATTACAAATTCCTATATCTGTACGAATTCAGAGGATATCTCAGCACAACGCTCTTTGTCGTTCTCAATATAATAGCGGTATCCCCGATTCTGACCTTCATTCTGGATTACTTTGTCACAGAAAAGAGGTATTTATCTGCTTTTCTTACCGCAATAAACATTGTATCCATTTCCATAGTAAATGCCGTGATCACATATTCGGTAAACCTTTTCTTTACCGTAATTCAGTTTCTCATCTTGATATTCTCAGCATATATATTCCTGCGGCAAAGCAGGGGACAAAGACTTGCCGTATTTCTCTCAATGCTTATCATATCCTTCATCTCCTTTTCTGCATCGAGCTATATCTTCGGGATGGACCACTACAACCCCGGAGAAAAGTACTTCAGGATAAAATATGCCCTGACAGATATGTGCTCAAACGAGGATATAAGAAACATATCGGAAAACAGGTGTATAAATCCTGTAAAATTCCGAATCGGCCGGCCATATAATTTCGCAGTCAGTAAAAATTCCGATGTCGTGGTTTTCGACAGGATGAACGGAATCTACTCCATAAACGGGAACGGGGATATTACCGAATCCGGACTGCCGGCTGAATACAGCTTTACCGCCAATATCACATACAACACCCTCAAGGATGAAATAGTATTTGCAAATCACTACGAAGAGATGTTTGTAATGAGGGCCTCGGATATGCAGATAATCCATAAATCCTCACTCCCGTGGAAAGATATATTCGACTTTGATGACGGATTCGTAACTACTGAATACGACATAAACGAATACTGGCTTGGTGCCGGACACGGTAAAAGGATCGTAAGATACGATACCCGGGATTACAGATACAAAGGTTATCTCAACATTGATTACGATAAGATTACAGGTGCGTATTTACGCTGGCACAGAACCGGTAAAGACTCACTTGTTCTGCTTACTGAACTCGGCATTTACAAACTGGCCAGAAATGGCAGGGAAGACTATTATACAGTCGCAGATAAAAAATTCTACCCGTCATTCTTTCATGAAATATATTCATCAACAGAGAGCAGACAGATATTCTTTTCTAATTTTCTGCTAAACCGCGTCGAACGTATCGGTTTTGATGACCCTTTCAGGATTACATCTTTTTATTCCGGCAAAGGGCCGAGGTGGCTCATCTATGACGATACCGCCTCTCTGCTATATGTATCCAATTATTCGGAAAGGAATGTAACGATAATCGACACAAAAAGAAATATTATCCTGAAACATATCATGGTAGGTCCCAGACCCCGAGGAATCGGCAAAGACCCTGTTACCGGAAAAATAATCGTTGTTTCAGGATGCGGAGTATTCGAGATAAAGCCGACAGACGAATGTATGAAGGCAAAATGGGAAGAATAGGATTTATTATTTGATATAATCTCTGCAATGTATTAATGTCTGTTAAATGAGAATTTTACTTGTAAAGCCTTTTACCAACACACCGATCGCCCCGTTGCCGATCGGATTACTGTATATCGGAACAATACTGAAGAAGAACGGACACAATGTATCTGTAATCGACGCCCATATAAACAGAACCGGTGAAAAGAGACTGATGAGCCTTATTGCGGAGTTCAATCCGGATATCGTCGGTATTACAAATATGACGAGCGAGACTATGTATATGCGCTCCCTTACAAAGAAGATAAAAATGTCGTATCCGGAGAAAAGAATAATACTCGGAGGACCTCATATATCATCATTCAAAAGAATAGAATTCGAACAGAATCCTTACATCGATTACGGCGTCGTCGGCGAGGGAGAGAAGAGCACACCGGAACTTATAAGACATATTGATGAAAATGCCGAGCCGTCGGGTGTCAGGGGAATAATCTACAGAAAAGGGGAGGAGATTATCGAAACGGGACAGCCGGAACTCATAGAGAATCTTGACACACTGCCTGTGCCGGATTTTTCGCTCATAAAGATAGAAGAGTATTTCAGATATTTCGGAACCGCCTTTAATCTTGTGACAGCGACAGACAGAACATACCCTCTTATGTATTCAAGGGGGTGTCCATTCGGCTGTAAATTCTGCCACAATATCTTCGGGAAGAGGATTCGATATTTCAGCCCAGAAAGGATCATCGAAGAGATCAGGTACGTCAGGAAGAATTTCGGCATAAGAGAGATTGACTTTTTAGATGATACAATAAATGCAGACAACAGAAAGGCATCCGAGTTATTTCAGAAACTTCAGGGTTTTAAAGGGGAGATAATCTTTGCAATACCGTCCGGTGTAAGGGGAGACCTCTTTTCCGATGAACTGCTCCTTTTGATGAAGGAACTCCGATTCTTCCGAATAAATATTGCCTTTGAGAGTGCTGTTCAGAGAATACTCGATATCACAGGAAAAAATATGGATATAGGAAAAACCACGGAAAATACATATAAAATAAAGGAGATATCCCGACTAATAGGCGGGTTCTTTATGTTCGGTTTTCCGACCGAGACAGAGGCAGATATATCGGAAACAATCGGACTTATGGATTCCCTTCCGCTTCACACTGCAAGCGTATCTTTTGTAACACCCTATCCCGATACAGAGTTTTTCGGGGTGGCAACAGAAAAGTATGAGAGAGATATAATATTCGACAGACTCTTTAAGTACGACACATTTTACAGCGAGCCGATAAGTCTGTGTGAAGTATCGGAGAAAAAGCTAATGGACCTGAAAAAGACTGCAATAAGGAGATTCTACCTGAAGCCTTCAAGAATTCTGATGAACCTGAGAGATGTACCGAATTATATCTCCCTTTTCAGAAATGCAGTCAACGTTCTTCGTCTCTCTGCCTTCAGAAATGTTCCCTACTGAGCATCTCTTAATAAAAAATTAATACTGTATTGTACAAAAGATAAATTTAACATAAAATTGGTATATTAAATTTTGACTATATGGATAACAAATGGACATATGATTGTGTTCTGATTCATACGCCCAAACTTAATCATTACTTCCATCCTCTTGGTAAAACGGAATTTATCAACATCATACCAACGGGACTATTTTCAATTGCAGACATACTTACAAAGAACGGGTTCAGGACAAAGATACTCCATACGGGTTTAATGAGACTTAAAAACACAGGTATTGAAAACAAAGAAATTCTCAGAGACTGCAGGGCAAGGATATATGGATTATCCCTTATGGGGCATTACCAGATCTGCGATGTAATTGAGCTGGCAAAAACCATAAAAGAGGGTTATCCCGATTCCGTTGTGGTGCTTGGTGGTATAACAGCATCGGTTTTCAAAAAAGAGATTTTGTCAATATTTCACTTTATCGATTTTGTAATTGACGGAGAAGGGGAAATACCATCGTTAAAACCGTGCAAGCAATTATCGGAAAAGAGGGTTTACCTGGTTACGGAAGAACTATCTGTAAATTTTTGCATAACCTCAACAGGCTAACCCAAAGAAAACAAAAAATTTTAATGAAATTATTGCATAAAATTCATTTATCGTTTAATATAAAATATGACATTGCGTTAATCGGATTTTATATTTTTTGATATGTATTTATTTTTTAAGACAGTCTCCCCATGACAAAAAAAGTATTATTGATAAGAGTATATCATAAAAACGCCCTGACGGTATTTCCTCCGCTTGGCATAGGTTCACTGGTAGAATATGTCAAAGAGAGAAGCACAGAATTTGATTTTGATCTTTTTGATTACTGTCTCGATAATAATCTGGATGAGTTTATTAAAACAAAATATTCCGGCATAAAGCCGATTTTAATAGGAATTTCAACCTTGCTGCGGCATTTTTATCTTGCAATCGAAATTGCTAAAAGATTAAAACAGATCCTGCCCGGAGTCCCGATAGTTATGGGAGGGGCCGGCCCTTCGTCTCTTATGGATATGGTTCTTGAAAACGATTCCGTTGATTATGTAATATATAAAGATGGTGAAATCGGTTTTCTTAAACTTTTAGAATATGTTTCCCGGGGAGGAAGTCCCAGCGATGTCCCCTCTCTAATCTTTAGAAGCAAAGATGAGATAAGGATAAACGAACCCCAGGTCGTTCATGAAGAAGAAATACAAATACCCGATTTCGATTTTCTGAGACTTCCTGAATATTTCAAAAGATTTTCTCATGTGATGCTGGGACCAAGAAAGACCTATTATGCCATAACCACAAGGGGCTGTCCCTACAGTTGTATATATTGCCATCACTTGTTTGGAAGAAAGGTCAGGTTTATACCAATAGAAAAAATACTTTCGTCTTTCGAGAAGTTTCAAAGAAAATACAATTTTGAGTGGATTGATTTTTCAGATGACATATTCAATATTGACGAAGAAAGAGCAATGAAAATTATATCAGGAATCCGAAGAATAAACAGAGATATTAAATTTTCCTATCCCAACGGCTTTCGTGTAGATATTATGTCTGAAAAATTTATGGATTTTATAGGTTGTAACAATACAAGATTTCTCTCCGTAGCTATTGAAACAGCCTCCCAAAGATTGCAGAATCTTTTAAAAAAGAATATCAACCTTGAAAAAGCCGAAAATAATATCAGATATCTGTCAAGATATAATATCCCTATTATCACAACATTTCTTTTCGGACTTCCGACAGAGACACTAAACGAATTGATAAAATCTATCAGATTTGCTTTCGGACTTCCGATTACCTATGCTAGTTTTTTAAGGGTTGTACCTCACATAGGTTCCGAATTGTTTGAAATACTCTCAGATGAACAGAAAAGAATAATTATGACATCTCTTAAAAGTGATCTCCATTACCACAATATTGATGTAAATTTAAGTAACATACCGGACAGCATTCTGAACGTACTTCAGCGGTTTACCGGTCCTGTATATTATCTGAGGCCAAGACAAATATATAGAATATTGAGAGACACACCGGCACGAGGACTTCTGCAGGGCGGAAAACTGATTTCACAAATAGCACTTGGAAGAGCACGAGAATAAACGATGGCAGGCTGTAATTTTCTTTTTATCAACCCGTCAATAGATATAGAAAAATACGGTATTTTTAAATACTTTTATAAACCTTTTCACCCAATAAGCCTTTTGCATGTTGCTTCTGCTGTAAAGAATAAGGGGCACAATGTTGAGTTAATAGATATGGAATATCAGAAATTAAACGTAAATCAGGTAATTCAAATAATAAAAAAAAGACAACCAGATTTTCTGGCAATCGGCGTCTTGACCCCAGCCGCCCGGATCGCAGAACAAATATGTATCGGAACGAGGCAGGTATCTAAAAATACAATAATTATTACCGGAAACCTTCATTCGAGCTTTATGGCTGAAAAATGGATATGTGAAGGACTATGTGACTATGTTGTACACGGAGAAGGTGAAGAGACAATAATTAGATTAATCGACATAACCGGAAGCAAATCAAACCCGGCATCCCTTTTTTCCATTTCATATTTCGAAAAGGGGAAGTGTATAAGTACTCGGAGAGGAATTCCGCCAATGGACCTCGACGCACTTCCATTTACGGACTGGTCTCTGATTAATCCATTAAAATACGATATGAATGCCCTTGTGAAACTGGGCGCAAGAGGCGTGCCGATGTTCAATGCCAGAGGCTGCCCCTATAAATGCAGCTTCTGTTCCTTTGACAAATACGCACGAATACCTCGTTACAGATCGCCAGAAAACATTATTGAAGAAATTGAATATCTCATAAAAGACTTTGGAATAGACCATATATGGTTTCTGGAGCCAAACTTCGGAATAAACAAGAAATACACTATAGAACTACTGGAAAAATTCATAAGCCGTAACATTCATAAAAAAATAAAATGGGTCTGCGGAATGAGAACAGATTATGTTGAAAAAGACCTGATAAGACTGGTAAAAAAAGCCGGATGTGCAAGAATATACCTTGGTTTTGAATCAGGAGTAGACAAATTACTAAACGATATCAATAAAAACACGTCTGTGAATAAGGGCAAGGAGGCATGCAGGATTATCAAAGACGAGGGCATAGAAGCAGCGGGGCTTTTTATGATCGGATTGCCTAATGAGACAAAAGAGGACACTGTGAAAACCATAAAATATGCCTGCGAACTCAATCTTGACTTTGCAAAGTTTGCGATCACGGTTCCGTTGCCAGGCTCTCCTCTCTTCGATGAATATTACAAAAGCGGAAGACTCAAACGACCCGACTGGAACAATTATCTTACTTTCACTACACATCCGGACGGACTTGTTAATATTAACAGATTTCAGAGCAGTAAAGAACTCGTCAGGAATTTGTTTCTGGCCCATTTAAAGTTTTACCTCAGACCAAGGCAGATAAAAAAGGTTCTTTTTTCACTACTCTTTAAAAACAACTGAAATTGTTAGTTCCAAACATCCCGATATTGCAAAATGAACATTAATAAAATTCCGTTAATGATTGACAAATTAGTCTGCAAAAACATCCTTCAGTTCCAATCTAACTATACCGCAGGCGGAGGAAACAAAGACAAGTTTACCTGTCTGTACAACCCCTCTTGTCTTCGGACCCGTATATAAAGATTTCCAAAGGAATTTATCGCGGCTATAAATATATAAATAAGGAAATACCAGATCGGCAAACATTAATATATTGTTTGTTTTATCATATCCTGCTTCTGTTTTTCCCTTTGGCGCATCAGTTGTGCTTAAACTAAATGTATTTAAATCGATAACCTGAAAATATCCGGAGTGATAATATGTTAAAAGCAGGTTATCTTTATCTATCATAAATAATCTATTGGCCATAGGGCCCAAGGATAAATATTTTAATAGACCCATTGAAGACGCGTTATAAACCACAAGCCACTGGCTGGTTGAGATAATAAAATAATCCCTTTTTTCATCATATACCCCCTGAATAAGCCACCCCGATATCTGCGAGAAATCAATCCACTTTATCAGTCTCGGAACGCCGTTCTCATAGGAAAGTACAGGGACTTCTTTGCCGATAAAGGGGAATCCGTAAATAAGATTTCTCTTTGTATCCATAGCGGCAGAGAATCCGTCCAGTCCGTTTTTTGTAGGAATGACATAGGAGACTTCGAGTTTTTCCCTGTCTATGAATACGAACTCCGCACTCCTTGCCCCGTAATAATACAGATATTTTTCATCCGGTGTGAGATAGAGCCTGTGGCTGTAAAGGGCTGCATTAAAACCTTCGGGATATCTCACAAAAGGCAGTTTTTCATAGGTGCCGTCCTCCCGGATTTCAAAACCCACAATCCCGTATCCGTTGTCGGAAAAGTAGATAAACCTTCCGTCCCTTGTTGCAACACCTCCGTATAACCAGGCATCCTCAAGCCAGACAGGTTTTATCTCCTTCTGCGAGAGCAATCTCTTTCTGTCGCACCTCTCATCCAGAAGGTTGTGCCCGGGACCCCCGTTTAATATCGTCTTTTGGGGTCTTGCCGCACTTGCATTAAAACCGATCATTAAAAAGAGTGCAAAGACCGGGAAGAGAAAGATTACCGAAAATGAAAACGACCTTAAAAAATCAAACGGGACGCTTCTCAAAAGAAGAAAGATAAAGAGACATACGAAACAGACCAGATAAACATATAGCAATTCGGGTTTTACGGATTTAAGCAGTGCCAGAGGAAAGATCTGGAAGAGAAATATGAGAAGTCCGGACATAAACCAGAAATCCCTGTATAATCTACGTTTCGATATTTTGTAAACAAGACAGGCAGCAATACTTACTGCAGAAACAAGTATGACCAGAACAGGAATCAGATAATTTTTCAGGAGATATTTCAGAATTCCGGCAAAGAGTTCGTGAATACGGGTGGTAAAAACCACAAATCTCGTAAAGTCTGCGATCTTGAGAAAGAGAGGCAGAAGGACAACTGCTGCTGCAATTATCAGAATGGTCTTTTTTCTGTCGGACATCAGTATCTATCTCTTTATTCTGATTATTCCCAGAAGAAGGCAGATATAAACCATCATATATGCCCCTGCCGATTTATCTGACAGAAGGTCGTTGACCTGACCGCTCTTGTTCTTTTCGACCTGAGCGATGACACCGGCATCCGGACCCTTGACAATCTTTTTCAGGTGTTCACAGAGCGTGGCATTCGAAAACTCATAACCCAGAAGCTGCACACTCTTGATCTCTTTTCTGATTCTTTCGAGTGAACTCTTCTCCTTCACACCCGAAAATACCACCGCAACAAGGTCAATCCCGCCGGTAAACGCCCTGTTGATTTTTACACCCGGCTTTATCCTGTATTCGCCGGTCTCCCAGCCAAAAAGGTCTGTAATCTTTATCTCGGACTGAAGTCTTAAGGCATTCTCGATACCCTTTTCTGTGGCAGCCTTCATCTGCACGAGAATCTCGCCCTGCCGCTTGTGGGACCTTGCCATAAGTTTCAGACTCTCCTGATACTGTTCGTATGTTATCTCTCCCCTCGTAAGCATTATTCTTCCGAGACACTCCTCGAGGATAATCGGAATACTTCTGACCTCACAGACCATTCCGTTGTCGAATCCTATGATTCTCATCTTCTGTCCGCTCTCGACCTCTATCTTCCCGGTCAGTTTCGAATAAACGGCGTATAAAAGAATCTTGGGAAAATGATACTCCGAAATCTCTCCGAACGGAAATTTTATCTCGAAGTTCTCGAAAGACTTGATTTCCTGCACCTTCTTCAGTGTAACCTTCTGCTCCGCCCTCTTGAGCCCGGAGAGTGAAAAGTCGGCACTGCCCATCTGCTGCTTCTTCTCAATCAGAAGAATTCCTTTTGCAAGATAGTCATTGATTATCGAGACAGCCTGCCTGACATCGATACTCGTCTGCTCAATGATTTCCTTTATCGTCAGAACACCTGTTGCACGCGAGAGAATGAATGCCTCGATTTCGTTGAGTCTCAGTGTATCCCAGTTGACACGGGGGCTTATGTGCAGAATGGAATTCAAGAGTTCTTCCTGATTGACAAACTCCGGATTTGGCACGGCAAAACCTCCTTAATCAGAATAGCAAAATGATATATGGCAAACCACTTTGTGTAAAGCAAATTCTATCGTCGGGATTGACTTCGGCACAGGTACCGGACATCCGCATTCTCAGTTATAACAAAGAAAAGCTGCCACTCCTGTGATTTGAATTTAGGATATGTTATTCAATATTTAATGTTGTTTTTGTCTGTGTTTGACATTATATTATGAAAAGCAAAGGTATTGTATGAAAATACTCTTTATTGTGCCATATCACACTTTCGGAATCGACAAGGAACTCGGAATGAACCAGAAGGGTCCGCCGCTGGGGATTGCATACCTGCACGCATTTATGAAGAACAGCGGTATAGGGAGCAGGATATTCGACGCCCGTGCATACAGAAAACCATTAAGCGCTCTCAGGGATGTAATAAACGAATTTTCTCCTGATATTGCAGGAATAAATATCCACTGCACATCCGAGATGGACGACGGAGCCTATCTCGCCGACAGAATCAAGGAAATAAACAAGAATATCAAAGTGGTTGTCGGAGGCTCTCACCCCAGCGCACTCCCCGAAGACACACTCAGGAGATACAAATCCATTGACTTCGTTGTGTTCGGAGAAGGTGAATATACACTTCTGGAACTGATAAACTCGCTGAAAAACAATGCGGAATTGGAGAAGGTCAAAGGTCTTGCATACAGAACCGGAGACGAAATCAGTGTAAATCCTCCCAGAGAGCTGGAGACAGAGATAGACAAATTCCCGATGCCGGATTTTACAGGCTTCCCGTTTGAAAAATACAAACCACACTATTTCAGAGGTATTGAAATCCCTGTAATTACCGCAAGGGGGTGTCCAAACAGATGCGTCTTCTGTTACCAGCCTATGGGCCACAATGTCAGAACGAGGTCCTTTCAGTCGGTGGCAGACGAGATAGAAAGGGACATAAGGGAGTACAAAGCCACTCAGATATTCTTTGCAGACGATACTCTTACAATCGAACCCGAATACACAATCAGCCTTTTCAGCGAGATAGCCAAAAGGGGTCTCAACAAAGTAAGATATATTGCCTCCACACGAATAGACAGGGTAAACAAGGAGATGCTCAGGGCAATGAAAGAGGCAAACGTATTTTCGATTGTATACGGTGCCGAATGCGGAAACCAGAGGATACTGGACGGAATCAGAAAGGGATTTACACTCGAACAGACCGAACAGGCGATCAGATGGACGAAGGAGGCCGGAATAAAGGTAGATACAAATTTCATTCTCGGTCTGCCGTACGAAAACGAGGAGACCATAAAACAGACAATTGACTTTATAATGAAAACAGACCCGGATTTCATAAATCTCGCAATCCTTGCACCGTTTCCGAGCACCGAGGTATATGAGTGGGCAAAGAGAGGAATCGGAGGACTCAGACTGAAAAGCGAATCGTATGAGGCTACCGGAAGAATCGTAGGCAATACCCTCGAACTGGACTCCGTCCCGCGTGCAAGACTCGAATACTTCCAGACACTCGGATACATCAGATTCTATCTCAGACCTTCGCGCATCAGAAACCTCTTCTATAAAGTAGACCTTTCCACTCTGGTCAGATTCGGTATTCACCTTGTTGCAAACCAGTTCAGAAAGATCCTGCGATAAAACTTTGTTTTTTATGGCAAAAATGCCTCAAGTCATAGTAACAAAAATTGACAATATTATTTGCAACTGGTATATAACAATTTGTTAATCGGAGGTGTTTTAATGAACTGGAGACCGAATCCAAGACCCAAAGGAATCAGACCGAAGAAATAGTGCGCGCCCTACTGATCAATCCGCCAATAGTCAAGGACAGATTTGGAAGATTTTCCAAACTCCTGCAGGCAATGCCCTGTATAGGACTTGCCTACATTGCCTCTATCCTGAAAAGAGAGGGACTTGAAGTCGAGGTAATGGATTATTTCGGGCAGGAACTCTCGTATGACGACCTGAAAAAGAGACTTCTTCTTTTTCAGCCCGACATCGTCGGCATTACCACTCTCACACCGTCGGCACCCGTTGTCGAAAATATGTGCAAAATAATCAGGGAACAGAATAAAGACACAAAAATTATTCTCGGAGGAATCCACGCAAGTCTCTTTTATGAGGATTTTCTCGGAAGCGGACTTGCCGATATAATTGCACACGGCGAGGCGGAAGAGAGCATTGTTGAGATAATCAGCGCAATAACAGGCAAAAAACCTCTGAGGGAGATAAAGGGGATTGCTTTCAGGGAAGGAAGTACTACAGTTAATACCGGCGACAGGGAACCTCCGAGAAATCTGGACTCGTTTCCGTTTCCGTCGTGGGAACTCTTTCCCTATAAATCATACGGAATGCTCCCCTTTGCCGATATCGCAAAACCTACGCTCTCAGTCTCCGGCTCGAGGGGATGTCCGTACAGATGCACATACTGTTCCCTTGACTATATGGGAAAGATCTACAGAAAGCGGTCACCGGAATCGATCGCAGATGAATTCGAATATCTGCATAAAAGATTCAATGTAAGGCAGGTCGGTTTTATCGACCCGATATTTCCGTTCGAGGAAGAACATACAACCCTCTTCTGCGAGGAACTAATCAGAAGGGGGATAAATAAAAAGGTCGTATGGATATCAGAGACACGGCCCGACAGACTCAATAAAAAACTTCTGAACCTGATGTACCGTGCCGGCGCCAGAAGACTGCTCTTCGGAATAGAATCCGGTAGTCAGAGGGTTCTCAACTCCATAAACAAGAGGCTCGACCTCCAGCTTACCAGAGAAATAATCCGGACAGCGCACGAGGAGAAGATTCATATTGTCGGACTCTTTATGATAGGACTCCCGGACGAGTCGGAAGAGGAGATAGAAGAGACTATCAGATTTGCTATCGATTCGGATGTGGATTTTGCAAAGTTTGCAGTAACCGTCCCTTTTCCGGGCTCTCAGTTATACGATATGCTCTCATCGGGCGGAAAACTGAACAGAAAGGACTGGGAGAATTTCACAACCTTCAACCCCGACCCCTCAAAGATGGCACTGGCAACGGACAGAATCTCCGCCGAGAGACTATTGTATCTTCAGAAAATAGCAACAAGGAGATTTTATCTGAGGCTCAAAATGGTCTTCAGACACCTCTTCGTCATCAGGACCATTACTCCGAAAAATCTGCTTTACGGAATCTATGCGATGCTGAAATGAAGGTAATGTTCATACATGGCCCGAGGGCCTTCTGGCCTTTTATTCACGAGCAGGATAATTATCTCGTCCCGCAGAACCTAATCTGCCTTGCGGCTTATCTCAGAAGAGCGGGGATTGAGACGAAAATACTCGACTGCCTTCCGCTCCATATCGGCTATAAATCCCTTGCAAAAGAGATAATAGACTACCGGCCCGACATTGTTGCAGTCGGGGAGAATCACTCGATGTATGCATCCGAGGCACTCAGGGTACTCAAACTCGCAAAGGGAATAGATAAAGATATCATCACGATTACCGGCGGGACCCATTTTGCAAATACCGTTGAGTGGACCCTCTCCTCAAATGTCGTCGATTATATTGTTATTGGCGAGGGGGAAGAGACTCTTCTGGAACTTGTCAGTTATCTGAGAGACAAACCCGGCGACGTGGAGAAGGTAAAGGGGATTGCCTTCAGACGGGATTCCGGAATTATTATGACGGAGCCCAGACCTCTTATTGAGAATCTGGATTCACTCCCTCTGCCCGCATACGATATGCTTCCGATGCATCTCTACGGAAAGTCCGACTATCTCTTCTCCCCCGGCGGGACCACAATCCATCACTCGAGGGGCTGCACAGGAAAATGCTCGTTCTGTGCCTTCTGGGTCAATAACGCCGAGCGCAGAATCGAAAACGGGAAGATAAAGCTGATTCCCCGGTTCAGGACCAAAAGTCCGGAATATACGGTCGAAGAGATAGAATACCTCTACAGGGTTCACAACAAAAGAATGATGATCTTCGTAGATGATTCGTTCAATCTGCTCCCTGAATGGAATGAGAGATTCGCCGGACTCCTTCTTAAAAAGAATCTCCCCGTCTGGTGGTTTGCCTTTATGCGCGCGGACTGCCTTCTGAGGGACGAGAAAAACGGGATACTCGAGAAGATGGTAAGGTCCGGTCTCGTCCATATATGTATCGGGATTGAGCGGGTCGAAAAGGACGTACTGGACTCTTTCAACAAGAAATTCTACAAACCGTCCGTGACCGAAGAGGTAATCAGTATTTTCAGACGGAAATACCCTCAGGTCTTCCTGCAGGGCACTTTCATTGTGGGGCACCGAAAAGAGAGCCGGGAGTCTCTGAAAAAACTCGGAGAATATGCAAAGGGGCTCGGACTCGACTTTCCGGCATTCCATCCTCTGACACCTGTGCCCGGGACAGTTATGTACGACGAGGCTATTACCAACGGCTGGCTAAAAGAGATATCCTTCGACGAATTCGACTGGAGTACACCCGTTATGGATTCAGAGTATCTTACAAGAGAGGAGATACTCGACATAACGGCTGAAATAACATCCGAATACCTGCAGCTTGACTGGATAGTAAAAGGGCTTACCTCAAAATACAGATACAAGAGAAATATGTATATCTGGTGGCTCCTTGTGGCTTCAAAGGTAGGTCTTAGAAATCTCTACATGAGACTCAATCCGCTCGACCCGAAGAACTACCACCTCCTCTACAAGCCAAAATGGTATGACAGATAGAAAGACTTCAAAAAGTCCGGTTGGAATATACGTAGAAATTATGCGTCCCTTTACCCTCATTGCCCCTGCCCTCGGGATAATAAGCGGAGCCATTACTGCCTACGGGGCAAGTCCGAAATTTACCCACAACTCGGAAACAACCGAACTGTGGATAATCAAAATCGCTTTAGCATCTGTTATGGCATCCCTTCTGAATGCGGCATCGAACGTACTCAATCAGATATATGATATCGAAATCGACCGTATCAACAAGCCCGGACGCGTCCTGGTCAGAGGAGATATGAGCATAAAAGAGGCAAAATTATTCTCCCTGATACTATATATTGTCTCTGTATTTTCAACCCTGCTTATCAACACCGGATGCTTTCTGATGTTTCTTGCGGCAGCGGTTGCCACAATCCTCTACAGCGCACCTCCTTTCAGATTCAAGAAGAACGGATGGGTTGCGAATCTGACAATCGCAATACCGCGGGGCATCCTTCTGAAGGTCGCCGGATGGTCTGTCACGAAGTCTATCCTGCTCCCCGAGGCGTGGTTCATAGGACTGATATTCGGTCTCTTTCTCTTCGGCGCCACAAACAGCAAGGACTTTGCAGATATAAAAGGGGATAAATCGAACGGCTGCAACACCCTCCCGGTCATGTACGGAAAGGACCTGACCGTAAAGATTATCTACCCCTTCTATACACTCCCCTTCCTGCTGATTATTCTTCTCACATTATCAGGCTATTTCACCGGCAACAGGTATCTGCTCGTTTCCCTCGGAGTCATCTGTACCGTCTGGGGACATTTCGTCGTCAGAATGATAGACAAGGACCCGTTCGAAAAACTTACAGAAAATCATCCCAGCTGGCACCATATGTACTATCTTATGTTTACTTTACAGATAGGATTTATGCTCTCGTATATCTTTTAGAGGAATAAAAAAAGCCGGTTCAGATATTTATACGTCTCTGTTCAGACAGAAATCAGCAAACTCCCTCAGTTTTTTTACCTTATTTTCGGAAAACTCTCTTTTGAGGCCACAAAAAGACCTTTTTAGAACAGATCTGGCAGTCTCAAGCGAGAAGCTGATACCGTCATATCGCTGAATAATATCCAGAGCCTTTATGATCTTTCTGCGGTCCCTCGTATGAGCCATAAGAATGCCAAGGAGTCTTTTCCTGTCAGAGCGGTCTGCCACTTTCAACGTTCTCAGAACCACAAGCGTTATCTTCCCCTCGGTAATATCATTACCTGTACCACCCTTCTTCGCCGAAAGACCGGATTCCGTAATGTCGAGGATATCATCCCTTATCTGAAAAGCGATTCCGAGCGCAGTGGCGAAACCGGCCAGAGAACGTTCCTTTGACCTGTCAGTGCCGGCAAATGCACAAGCCATCCTTACCGACATCCTTGCAAGAGATCCGGTCTTCATCGAGCACATAGTGAGGTAGTCCCTGACTGTTATTTTCCCTATATCATACAGTCCTTTGTGCCAGACAATATCAACAGCCTGTCCGGATGCGAGCTTTATCATCTCCTCTATATAGATGTTCATCAGTTTCGACCTGAGGTCCTTGTCTTTAAGCTCCGGAAGTTCAATGAGCGGGAAGAAATACAGAAACTGAGAGAGGTTGAGGACTATATCAGTACCGTATATCAAATGAAGTGCGGGAAGCCCTCTCCTCATCGGGGAGTTATCCTCTATATCGTCTGCCATAAGAGTCCCGTTGTGAATAAGTTCGGTTATGACAGAATATTTCCTGTATCTCTCCTTACTGCCGCCTGTTATCTTAAGAACAGTATCGAAAAGAGAGACCCTCCACCTCTTTCCCCCGCGGCCGAGAAAGTCTGAGAGCGGAGTAAATATCCCCTTGTTCAGCACATCCGCATCAATCCTGACGCTGTCACAGACCGTTCGTCCGAGATATCTTTTTAAAAGACCGGCATTATATCGTCGGAGCATTCTGTTTACTGCTCTTAAATCTATCAATCCGGGTACGTTGGACTCTTTCATACCGCAAAACCGCCCTTCTGATGATTACTATCCGAATAATTCCGGCAATTCAATTATTTTCATCATTATTTTCCCCTTTGGCAAAAAGAGCCGGGTTCCTGATTTCCCTTACAGGAATTTACAGGGAATCCAAAGGACCATTTATTAATCCTTGACTAATATGGCTTTGCTTTGTAAAGAACTCTTTTGTCTTTCTGGAAGCAGAATATGACCGGCATAACACAATCAGACATATTGAAAAATCCGATACTTTTGAAACTCGACATCTTCTGCAAGGGACTCAGAATCGACGACTCCCTCAGGGAGAACAGCTCCCTCAGAATCTTCAGGACAAGAGCGGGACTCGGTTCGGGAATCGAACTGATTTTTGACAAAATAATCCGCGTAAATGCCCCTGTCAGGGAGAAGTTTGCACAGGAATCGCCCTATATACTCACGCAAAAGGACGGCAGAATAAGGGTAGTCAACGAGACACTAAATCAGTTTTCGGATTTTGACATAGAAATCTTCACCCCTCCCGCCTTTTATGAAAAGAAGACCTCATCGGGGAAACAGATGTCGAGAATCGGGGTAATGCAGGGAAGCCTTTTATCAGTATATGTCGGAGGGATCTGCGAATTCTGGAAAGGGAACAGCTCAAGAAGGTGCAGATTCTGTACAACAGGTATAAATGTAGGTAAGAACGAAGAGATCGAAAAATCCGAAACCGATATTCTGGAAGTAATCGAAGAGGCAAAGAAGGAGTGCGATATAACATTCGTTCACTTCAACAGCGGATACAATGCCATCAGGGATCCAAAAGAATTTATCGGGCTGATAGGTAAAATCAGGAAGAATACCGGGCTCCTTACAGGTGTTCAGTTTCCGCCATTCGGAGACCTAACCGTATATGACAGATTAAGGGATGCCGGCGCTGACCATATGTCATTCTGTATCGAATTCGGAAGTGAAGAATATTTCAAAAAAGTATGCCCCGGAAAATATGCTGATATAGGCCACAGAGAATATCTTAATGCCATAGAATACTGTGCAAGGATTTTCCCTGCCGGCTCTGTCTCGGGAGAGATCATTGCCGGAATAGAGAGTACGGATGAGACAAAAAAGATCATTCAGAGAATTACCGGTCTGGGGGCATTCCCCACGATCTGTGTCTTCAGGCCGCTTGAGGGGTCCGATATGGAGACAGAGAGACCCCCGTCTTTCGGGACGATGAGCGAAATACTCGGATTTGCCTATGTAAGTATGATAAAAAACAATATCCCGGTAGGGCTTGCCCCGGGGATTAATGTCAGTATAATTGTTACACCGCTTGAGTCAAAAGTCTTTGCCGCAAGAGATGAGGTCGGAGACTTTCTGTGGAAGAAATATCATCTCATAAACAGAATCAAACAGATTATGGCATCTTTCTTTATTAAAAAAGTGAGAATCAGATAGGATAATCCCTTGAATTTAAGACTGATAATATTCTTCCTTATTGGTTTTGCCGCCGAGTTTATCGACGGCTCACTCGGAATGGGTTACGGGGTGATCTCCTCCAGCATGCTCATAGGTATCGGTCTTACACCTGTTCTTTCGAGTGCCACGGTTCACCTCTCCGAGATATTTGTCTCTGCAGCTTCCGGAATAAGTCATTTAAGATTCGGAAACGTGGACAAGAAGCTCTTTGTCAGACTGCTGATCCCGGGAAGTGCGGGCGCCGTAACCGGTGCCTTTATCCTCTGTAATCTGCCGTCAGAAAAGATGAAACCGTTCGTCTCGATATATCTTCTGGCAATGGGATTTATCATTCTGTACAGAAGTTTCGGAAAGAAGAGACCACTCTCCACAGAATACAAGGCTGGTTTTCTGGCACTTGCCGGAGGGTTCTTCGATGCAATCGGGGGAGGAGGCTGGGGCCCGATTGTAACCTCCACACTTATGGCCAGAGGTTATGAACCGAGGAAAATAATAGGCTCGGTCAATCTGGCAGAATTCTTTATCACCGTCGCACAGGGAGGGGTTTTTATTGTTCTCGTAAAGGATCTGGACCTGAGAACTGTAATCGCACTTATTTTGGGAGGGGTTGCCTCGGCACCTCTTGCGGCTTACCTGTGTAAAAAAATTTCCTCCCGGAAAATCATGCTACTAACGGGTTTACTCATTGTTCTGCTGAGTCTCAGGAGTCTCTTTCTCACCTTTTTCAGATAAGCTACATCTTCGAGAGAATCACCTTTCTGCCTTTGGAGAAAGAGTAATCGGAGATTCCGAAGAGAATCTTCTCGAACTCCCCCTTTACCCCTGTAACCGCGACAATATCGCTGCGGGATATGATGGTAACAATAAAACCTGATTCCAGAAGGAGTTCCCTGTCGGGGATCTGTGCCGAATTTACAATAAGGTCGTGGGTAAGAAGAATCTTCTCCGTATCCTCCACTTCTTCGTTCAGGAAGAAGAACGAAATATCCTTAAACTGCCTGTATATTTTAAGACTTCCGGTCTCTTCGGGACTCAACCTGCCTGCAAAGTACTCCTTGTCCGATATGTTTTTATTCGGCGGTCTTTCCGGCACACCCGAACATACAAGATATATCCTGTAATCATTCAGGTCATTTATCTGACCAATAATACTTTCTGCAAATTCAAAATCGCCCCCGAATGATGTCTCTGCCGCAAAAACGGAACCCCCCCTTCTGCCTATCCGTATCCCGGCGTATCCTCTCTTCTGGCTCAGCCAGAGAAAGGCAAAGAGAAACGCAAATGCCGTCGTAAGAATAGTTGCAATAATCAGCATATCTGCCCTCCAGGAACACAAAAACCTATATCAGACAAATATTCCGAATAAAAGAAAAAACAGGTCCGGCGTATGCGTGTAACCGAATCCCAAAGATTCGTTTTTAAATTTGCAATTGCACTAATCGGGTGCTAACTGGCTGGTGATACGGCCAATAACCTATATCCCAAAAGACCCGAGGTGAATCATGTATCATCAGAAAGTAAAGTTTTTTATCTGCTTAGCCCTTTTCTTCCTTTTTTCATCCATCCTTTATGCACAGACAGAAGAAACCCAACAGACCAAACCAAAGCCGAAGCCGACAATGACTGCGGAAGATTATTATATCCTTGCAGAGGACCAGTATACCGGAGGCTTCAAGGAAAATGCCATAGAGAATTACAAAAAGGCTCTGAACAAAAACCCCAAACACTTAGGTTCACTCAAACGGCTCGCGGAAATCTATAATTTGCAGGGCAAATACAGTGATGCAGTACTGTATATCGAGAAGGCCCTCAAGATAAAACCGAATTACCCGGGATTAAATGATACGGCAGGTGTTATATACAGGAATCTCGGAAACGAAGAGAAGGCAAAGATGTATTTCCAGAAGGCCTGTGACCTCGGTGTAAAGGCTTCCTGTGACGACCTGAAGACCAAATCATTCAGCAATCAGCAGGAACAACCGGCCCAGCCTGTTCAGAACACACAGCCCCAGTCCGGCACAGTAAATCCCTACACCCCCGGGTCGGCAGATTACTACTACAAACAGGGAAAGATCTATCAGGGTCAGGGAAAATACACTGATGCACTCAATATGTTTCTCAAGGCCATCTCCGTAAATCCGTCCCACGCCGCCGCCCTTGAAGAGGCCGGCTATGAATACGCCATGGCAGGTAAACCGCAGACCGGTATCGATTACTACAAAAAAGCTATACAGGTAAACCCGTCAGCGGCGAATGCATGGGACAGGATGGGACTTGCGTACAAATCAATGAACAACATTCCGGAGGCAATAAAGGCTTTCGAGCAGGCCTGCAAACTCGGTATTCAGGCCTCCTGCACCGACGCCAGCCAGCTTAAGGGTTCGACAGGAATTGCCACAACACAACCCGTAGCACAACCGCAGCAGACCGCCACCGGACTCAGTCAGGCAGAGACATATTATCAGGAAGGCAAAAAACTCCAGAGCGCCGCAAAGTACGAAGAGGCGCTCAATATGTTTCTCAAGGCAATTAGCATAAACCCGAATCACTATCAGGCACTCACAGATGCTGGATTCGAACTGGCAATGAAGGGAAAATACAATGACGCCATATCCTACTACTCGAAGGCACTTCAGATAGCCCCTACCTACTCAACAGCATGGGACAGGATGGGACTTGCGTACAAATCAATGAACAACATTCCGGAGGCAATAAAGGCTTTCGAGCAGGCCTGCAAACTCGGTATTCAGGTCTCCTGCACAGATGCCAACCAGCTCAAAGGTTCGGCAGGGACTGCCACACCACAGAGCGCGGCACAACCTGCGGCTACTGCAAATAATGCTGTGCCGAACACATCAGAATGGTATTATCAGGAAGGGAAGAAACTCCAGAGCGCCGCAAAGTACGAAGAGGCGCTCAATATGTTTCTCAAGGCCGTGGAACTTAACCCGAAAAATGCCGCAGCCTTAGAAGAAGCCGGTTTCGAATTTGCGATGAAGGGAGATAACAAGACTGCCATCTCCTACTACAATCTGGCACTGAAACTCAACCCGAAAAGCGGAAATCTCTGGGACAGGCTGGGACTTGCCCAGAAAGCAGCAGGGAATACGGCAGAGGCAATAAAGGCTTTCGATGAGGCATGTAAACTCGGTATTCAGGCCTCCTGCACCGACGCACAGACACTAAAGACCGGCAAGCAGACGGCAACACCAACTGTAAATACCTTTACGCCCGGAACAGCAGACTATTTTTACCAGCAGGGAAAGATCTATCAGGGACAGGCAAAATATGCAGACGCCCTTGACCAGTTCCTCAAGGCCGTGGAGAAGGACCCGAAACACGCAAAGGCCCTCGAAGAGGCAGGTTTCGAATACGCTATGAGCGGAAATCACAAGAAGGCAATAGAATTCTATGTTCAGGCAACAAAGATCGTCCCGTCGAACGGAAATCTCTGGGACAGATTAGGTCTTGCCTACAAGGCCTCAGGCGACCTTGAAAATGCAAAGAAGGCCTTCGAGCAGGCCTGCAAACTCGGTATTCAGGTCAGCTGCACGGATGCACAGGCAATTACACCAACTGCCATAAAAGGGCAGCAGGCGGCTGTGGTCAAGGAAGAACCGAAGGAGAAGAAGAAGGTGGCCGTTCTCGAATTCCTGAATTTCGCAAAGATTACAACCTATGAGGCTCAGGCAATTACCGACATGGTCAGAATGGCCGCAAGAGAGGTGCTCTCGAGAACCCAGTTTATGGTTATGACAAGGGAGAGTATTCTTCAGCTGCTGCCGCCCGGAAAGAATCTCGAAAGCTGTGAGGGAGAGTGCGAGGTAGAGACCGGAAAGAATATAGGCGCAGACTATATAGTTTCGGGAGAGATCGGACGGTTCGGAAGAAACCTCCAGATAAAGATGAAGCTCTTCGACACAAAGACATCGGACCTTCTGGGCGTCAAAATTGTATCTGCCCCCACTATCGACAAACTCGAAAAACCTATAAATGACGAGGCAGAGCGTCTGTTCGAAAAGATAAAATAACTTATTTTCTTGAAACAAAATCCTGTTTGATTTAATATCTTTAGGCCTCAAGAGAAGGAGAGTTTATGTGCAGACTCCTCGGTGTAATGTGCAACAATCCGGACAGATTGAGCTGTTTTCTTTACAGCAAGAAGGATATCTACAGACCGGACCCGGAGGTCAGCTATGATGGTTACGGAATGGGTTATTTCAACGACTTCAGGGCTCTGATTTTCAAAAAGCCCCTCAACAGGCAGAGGCTCGATAAAAGCTGCTTCGATATCGCCCGTGATGTAAAATCGGATACACTAATCGTCCATATAAGAATTGCCGAGACCGGTCTTTTCAAGATAGAAAATACCCATCCCTTCAGGTTCCGCAATTTTGTATTTGCCCATATCGGCTCCATATACAACTTTTCAAAGATAGACACGAAGCTTTTCTTCAAACTCCCGGATTTTCTTATGCGAAACATACAGGGGGAGACGGACAGCGAGCTATTCTTCCATCTGATACTCTCGGAGTTGTTCAGAACAGGAGACCTTGACAGACCCGAAATAAAGGGCGAATCAATAGTAAATGCGGTTACCCGTTCAATTAAAATCGTTGAGGATATCTCCGGTACAGACAACTCGGCCAGATGCAGTTTTACCTCCGTAATCAGCTGCGGCGACTATATGGTCGGCATTGCCGTTAAAGAGCCTCTATATATCGGGAGATTCAGTTCGATCCCGGATTGCCCGCTCTGTGCAAAGAAGACAAAGGGGACAGATACGGATATTCTGGCAGAGCAGCATAAAAACTTCAGGGCCGTAACTCTGGTCGGCGGGGCACTGGAAGGACTTCTGGACAGGGAAGAGATAATACCGGACAGGACCATAGTGCTTATAAGCAAGGACCTTTCAGTAAAGACATTTGCAATCTGAACACAACTTACACTATACAAAAAGCCCTTATTATGTTATTAGGAATTTCTGGTTATGCGTATTTACATTGTATTAATTACTATTCTGGCATTTATTGCGCTGTATAGCCCCGTATCTGCTCAGGAAGAGGAGGAGGAATCAACAGGCGAAGAGGAGATATGGAATACCCCGAAAAAGGCCGAAAAGAAGAAAGCCGCAAAGAAGCATACAGAGGAAGAGGAGGAGGAGACACAGTCGGGTTCGTTTGAGTATGTGGATGAAGGAGACAGGCCCGCACCAAAGAAGAAAGAAGAGAAGAAGGAGGACAAGAAGAAAGAGGCGGCGGGCGAAGAAACGAGGGGAGAGACAAAGCCCCAGCCGGATGCGGGGACAAAAACTGCAGAAGAAGAGAAGAAAAAAGAAGCACCCCAGCAGACACCCCCTGAAATGGATATAACAAAACTCAGAATACCTCAGAGCAGACTTCCGGAGATAAGCGCTATCTGGTTTGAAAGGCTCGAAAATCTCAAGAAAAGGGAATTTGCACTATCAGACGAAAAACTAAAGAAGATTACCGAAGAGAAACTCAACAGCGGGATACCCGACATACCTCCGGTATCTCTCTCACTCATCCTCGAGGCAAAAAACTCCCTGAAGGCAAAGGACTTCGTAACCGCCCAGAAACTCGCAGATGCAGCAATGCTAATCTCTCCAGACATATACGAAGTCTGGTTCTTCAGTGCATATCTTCACTGGACCATAAACAAGACAGATATCTCAAAGCCGCTTTCACTCGTCTGGGGAGGACTGAAGAGGACATTTACCCCCATTACTACAGGCCCGCTCGTAATCGGGAATATCCTTACACTGATTTCGCTCATTATATCCGTTACGGCACTGCTCTTTATCGTCTCACTACTTCTGAGAAATGCAAACAGGATTCTCCACGACCTCTCTCACCTCTTTCCCTCGGGCAGGTCCCCCTTTCTTTCCGATATAATCTGGCTCTCGCTCTTCTTTACAATGATTATAAGGTTTCTCTCGGTCTTCCATTTCTTCTTCATCAGCAGCATAATCCTCTGGCTCTATCTCACAAAGAGAGAGAAGATAATACTGATTGTCCTCATCATATTCATATCGGCTCTTCCGTACAATTTCTCGCTTTACAACAGAATGCTATATCTTTTCAAGAGTGACTCCCAGCATGCCTACAAGGCCCTGAAATTCGAGGACAAGTCTTCAATCGAGAAACTCTCAAAAATTATCGAATCGGGTCAGGCGGGAACCGACGACTTTGTAACCTACGGGCTCATAAACAAGAGAAAAGGCGAGTTTGAGCTGGCTGAAAAGATGTACAAAAAGGCCATAGAGACAAATGCCTCGAACGTTGCCGCATACAACAATCTGGGGAATCTCTATCTCATTACAGACAGATACGACGAAGCCCTTGCACAGTACAACAGCGCACTCAACCTCGAACCCCAGTCAGAAATCATAAGGTACAATATCTCCAGACTCTTTCTGAGAAAGAAGGAGCTCGACAAGAGCAATTCGGAACTTGCGGAGGCAAAGAGATTCAATGAAGAATTTGTTTCCACACTTCTCAAAAACTCCAGCCCGAATATCAACAGATTCATATATGACATCGAGCCCTCATACAACATCGACCCGGCAGGAATCCTTAAAGGAGACCTTTTTCCGGAAAAACGTATGTATCTGCCGTTCGAGCACTATATTACCGGAGGGATTCTCACATCCGATGTGCTCTTCTGGCTCCTGATTATGGTTATCACGATTGTCGGTGTCGGACTGCTCTCAAGGTATATCCGCACATCGCATATATGTCACAGATGCGGAAAACCCGTATGCAGTGTCTGCAGTCCTGAACTGCACAGTGACGATGAGTGCTCCCAGTGTTTTCACATATTCACCAGAAGAGATGTGGCCGACCCGAAGAACAGATTCCTGAAGGACAAGGAAATTTCCAATTATCAGTTCGTTCACAACATAATCGTCAGGATGCTCTCGTTTGTAATCCCCGGAACGGTTTTCATACACAAAAACCAGCCGGTAAAGGGGTTGCTCATACTCTTCTTCTCCGTTACAGGGTTCATCTCGTTCTTCTTTTTCAATCGCCCCAACCCGCTTCCCTACTTTTCGACGACCGGTTTTGAGACAGTCTTCAAGAGTCCGTTTTTAATCGGCGGACTTATTGCATATATAATCAATATCAGGACCTGCTTCAGGAAGGAATGATATTATGGCACTTGCCGGTTCACTGAAGGATTTCAATCTCGCCGATATATTCCAGCTTATAGCACAGCAGGGAAAATCAGGGATACTGCACATAAAATCAGGAAGATTCACAATGAGGGTCTTCTTCTTCAACGGAAACGTGGTCAGGTCTGAGGTTTATGAATCCGGTAAGATTGCCGACGTTCTGCTGACAATGCTTCTGAGAGCCGGAGTGATATCAGCTAAGAATTTTCAGTACATTACCGACAAGAGAGCCAAATCTATGCGGCGCACAGAAGATATTCTGCTCGACGAGAATTTTGTGAGTCGTGAAGACCTGATTGTATTCATAAAGCTGAAAAACAGCGAACTTCTGTACAAACTTATGGGCTGGAAAGAGGGAGAGTTCGAATTCGAGCCTGCCGAGATATCCGTCAATTCGGCCTATGATACACCCCAGCCGACCGACAGCGTCCTTATGGACACCTTCAGGGTCGTGGATGAATGGCCGTCCATCAACAACGTAATTACGGCCGTAAATATGAGATTCGAACTCAACACCCAGTCAGAGGATTTCGACAAGATCGCCAGACAGAACGAATTTGGCGAGGGAGAGAAGAAGATTTACACCCTCCTGATAGAAAACCCGGATTACGACGTGCAGAAACTTATCGACATATCAAGACTGGGAGAGTTCGAAACCTGTAAGGCGTTGTACAATCTCGTCAGAACCGGCATACTGGTTGCAAAAAAACCAAAAAACGCTGTTCCGTTCAATGCCCTCAAAGGCGGGCCGCTCAGCACAAAGCGCATAATCATACCATCCGTTCTGATTCTCAATATAATTCTCGGGATAATCGCCTTCCTCACTGTTGTAATTCTTATAAGCGGAGTTCTCTCGAGAGTGAGGTCACTCAAGGAAGAGAGCCCCAACGCTGCTGTAAGGGTGTCGGTATATAAACACCTCATATCAGACATAACCAAGGAGAGAATAAGAAATTCCGCAAATGTCTACAGATATTCGTTCGGAACTCTCCCCGAACAGCCGGAACAGCTTGTAAAGACCGGTCTGCTCGAAGAGAGAGACCTCTATTACCCGTTCAGGATGAAATACAAATACAGAGTGCAGAATAACGATATCCTGCTCGAGACACCCCTGTACTGAGGAAACAACCGATGAGTGAGATACTCAAGATAGAACTCTCGAATATTGAAACAGCAAGGCACCTGTTTGTAAACCAGAACGATATTGCAAACATCCTGAAGAAGAGACTCAATGTTCAGTTTGACACGAAAGGGAACCAGATAATACTCAAGGGAGAACCCCAGAAGACAGAGTTTGCAAAGAGGGTAATCCGCGAATTCTGTGAAATTATGAATACAGGACATACCATCACACCGCAGGACATCGAATACGGAATCAGAACCCTGATAAATCACCCCGAAGTCTCGCTTGCAGACATATATATGGATACAGTGTTCATCGTTTCCAAGACAAAATCAGTTACCCCGAAGACGCTTGGACAGAAGAGATACGTCGATGCCATCAGAAAAAACGATATAGTATTCGGTATCGGTCCTGCCGGAACGGGGAAGACATACCTCGCCATGGCAATGGCAATCACTGCCCTTTTCAGCAAGACCGTCAAGAGAATAATACTCACGAGGCCGGCCGTCGAGGCGGGAGAGAAACTCGGATTTCTGCCGGGAGACCTCGAGGAGAAGGTAAATCCCTATCTGAGACCTCTATACGATGCCCTCAACGATATGATGGAGTTCGAAAGATTCCAGTCACTCGTCTCACGCGGTATTATCGAGATTGCCCCGCTTGCATTCATGCGTGGCAGGACACTCAACGATTCCTTTGTGATTCTCGACGAGGCCCAGAACACAACCACCGACCAGATGAAGATGTTCCTCACAAGGATGGGTTTTTCCTCTAAGGTGGTCGTAACAGGAGATATAACGCAGATAGACCTGCCCGCAAACATCCGGTCCGGCCTGACCGAATCGATAGGAATCCTGAAGGATGTCCCCGGTATAGAATTTTGTTTTATGTCTGAACAGGATGTGGTAAGACATCCTCTGGTACAGGAAATTATCAAGGCATTCGAAAAGAAGAGAGAGTAATGGCTACAGAGACCAGAAAAGAGAAGGCCCTCTCGGGAAGGACACTCAGATTTACCGAAAGACATTCCGGCTTCATCAGATTCGTTGCATTTTTCATATCGGTTGCCTCTGTAACAGTAGCGACCTCTCCGCTCATAAAACAGATGGAACTGCCGGCCGACGAAAGCAATCTCGGGAAGGTAGCGACCGCTACTATCAGGGCCGACAGGGATTATTCCATCATTGACTATGAGGCCACACAGCAGGCACGGGAGACCGCATTGAAGAACGTCAAACCCATCTTCTTCTACGATGCCTCACTTGCGGATACAATAACCGATTCAGTAAAAGAGGCGTTCAACTATATCCGCAACAATATACAGATTGCCATCTACCAGAATACGGACGGAGAACCACCTGAGGCGGGTTTCCCCAAGAAGACGGCAGAGAATCTGAAGAAGAAGGAGATGGAAACCATAAGGGAGGTTGCACAGACAAGCCGTGAGGAATTCGAAAAAGGCCTTGGCATAAAACTTACAGATGACGAATTCTCGAAACTCACATCACTCGTTTTTTCCCGGGAGATTGAAGATGGTATAATTTCGGTCATTCATCCGATTATGCAGGAGATGATTGTCGAGGACAAGAACAGACTCATACAGGAGAAGGGCTCCGGCATAATGATTCAGAGAATATATGCAAAGGAGCAGCGCGCCGAGGGAATCGTCTCCTCACTCACGACCATTAAGGACATCACGGAGATAAGAAAACTCATCGAAAAGAAGATAATATTTCTGCTCGCAGACTACAACAAGGATGAGAGGAAACTGATTATCTCGATTGCCTCCAAACTGATCAAGCCAAATCTCTTCTTCAATCCGGCGGAGACCGAAAGGAGAAAGGACGAGACACTCAACCAGATAACACCCGTAACCATAAACATAAAAAAAGGCGATATCCTGATAAGGGACGGAGAGAAGATTTCGCAGGAACACATAAAGCTATTCAAGGGAATCTACCGTCAGACAACAAAACTGAGGGATATAATAACCACAATCGGTATGTTCCTGTTTTCCACGATAATCATCCTCGTCCCGTATATCTTTGCAAAATCATACATCAGAAAGTTTGCCCCCAAGACAAAAGATATACTACTTATGGGTATCCTCTCCTCCTTTACCGTGATATTCGGCAAACTCCTTCTTACTGTCTGCGTTGCCCTGAGTGATTACTTCCCCAACGTGCCGCAGTATATCTGGGAATATATGATTCCGTTTGCCGCAGGCGCAATGCTCGTAAGATTCATTCTCAACAGTGAGACTGCCATAATCTTCTCTGTCGTCATTTCCGGATTCTCCTATCTGCTCACCGCAAACGACATGTACTACGGATTCTACACACTAATCGGCTCGATGATAGCGGCATACAGTGTGGCACAGGCAACCACCCGGGCCGTCATACTTAAAGGCGGACTAATAACAGGTATAATGAATGCAATTATGATTATAGTTTTTGCCCTTATGCGCGGCGAACAGATAAACTCGACGATTCTTCTGGGATGTCTTCTCGGTTTTGTAAACGGAATTATGGTTTCGATGATAGTCACCTCCTCTGCCCCGGTTCTCGAAGTGGCCATGGAGTATATTACCGATATCAAACTCCTCGAACTCGCAAACCTGAACCATCCGCTACTAAAGGAGCTTATAGTAAAGGCACCCGGGACATATCATCATTCGATCGTTGTGGCCTCCCTTGTCGAGACGGCTGCAGAGGAAATCGGCGCCAACCCGCTTCTGGCAAAGGTCTGTGCATACTATCACGACATCGGCAAGGTAAACAAGCCCGATTACTTCGGAGAGAACCAGAAAGACGGAATAAACAAACACGACAACCTGAAGCCTACAATGAGCGCACTCATTCTGAAATCCCACGTCAAGGACGGAATCGATATGGGTATGAATTACAGACTCGGTCAACCGATACTCGATGTCATAGAGCAGCATCACGGTACGGCCCTGATTAAGTATTTCTACCAGAAGGCCAGAAATCTGGGGGAGAGCGTCAACGAGGAGGACTTCAGATACCCGGGACCCAAACCGCAGACCCGGGAATCCGCCCTCGTGATGCTTGCCGATGCAGTAGAAGCGGCCGCCAAATCCGTCCCGGACCTCGACGCTGTAAGACTAAGGGGTCTTGTTCAGAAAATAATCAACAACATTTTCAAGGACGGACAGCTGTCGGAATGCGACCTGACACTCAGGGACCTCGACAAGATTGCCCGCGCATTTATAAAGGTTCTGGACGGAATATATCATCAGAGACCGGAATATTTCGAGCCTGCGGTAAAACAATCAGAGCCGCAGAAGAAGTCACAGGACGAAAGGACAGGCAACAGTGAATCAGACAGAGAAGACGATCCGGAGAATAACGACAGCGATCTTAAGAGACTTGGGCTTTGATTTTTTCGATGTCTCTTATACGCTGACGGAAGACATACATATGAGAGAACTCAACAGAGAATACCGCAGAATAGACAAAACAACAGATGTCCTCTCGTTCCCCCAGTACAGATTCTTCAGGGGGGAACTGCTGGAGCCTGTCCTTGTTACAGAGAAAAGGATTCCGCTCGGAGACATTGTAATCTCATTGCAAACCATAAAAAGGCGAAGCAGAGGAAAGAAGGAGTATACCGATTATCTTCTCAGGACGGTTATCCACGGGATACTTCATCTTCTGGGATTCGACCACAAATCGATTGCCGAAAGAAAGATTATGCAAAAAAACGAAAAAATACTTTATAATATCTACAGAAAGGATTTCAGGATATGAAAACCCTTGCTGCACTCATTCTTTTTATTCTTCTTCCTCTTGTGATTTTTGGGGAAAGCCTTCAGTCCGTTCAGCCGGAGAGTACTAAACCGGTCTATTCCGAAAAGAGCTACTTTGTGGCTGTCCCGCTTGCCTTCTTTGTAGGTTTCGGCACAGGACATTTCTATGCAAAGGACACATGGGGAGGCATAAGATACATTGCCTACGACCTGGCAGGTCTGGGACTCGGATTTCTGACGCTCTACTTCGACGACTACAGTGACAGATCGATAATATTTGCAATTGCGATCGCTGCCGTAAACAGGATCTATCAGTCGGTAAGCGCCGCAGAGGCAGTCTATTACTACAACAAGAATCCGCTTATGAGAGAACTTGACCTCTTTGAGTCCGAAAGACCCGGCAGGCAACTCTCTCTCAGGACGGGGAATACCCTTACTCTCGAACTTATAAGATTTTGAGTATGACAAACCACACCGACAGAAGTCTTGACAGCATCTTCGGAGGCAGGATAAAGCTGTATCAGCCGAAAGAGGGATACCGTTTCAGTGAAGACTCGATTCTGCTGGCCGATTTCAGTTCTATGACAAAGGGTCTCTCGATCGACCTCGGGACAGGATGCGGCATTATCCCTATCATTATGGCAACAAAATCACCTTCCGTCGAAAAGATATACGGGGTGGAAATACAGAAGAGATTATCGGAGATTGCCGTCGAGAATGTCAGACTCAACAGGCTGGATGGCCGCATCGAAATCATCAGTCAGGATATAAGGAAGCTCAAGGAAAACTTTGCCCCACAGCTTTTCGACGTCGTCATCTCGAATCCTCCGTATATGCAGGTCGACCACGGAATAATCAGCAGTGCCTCCGAAAAGGCCCTTGCCAAACACGAGATCCTGCTGCGAATACAGGATATACTCAACATTTCACGTTACCTTCTCAAATCCAGAGGTATTCTCAAACTTGTTTACCCGACTATGAGACTAGTGGACCTTTTTGTCCTTATGAGAATGAGAAAGATAGAACCAAAGAGAATAAGGCTTGTCTATCACCGGCAGGACAGTCCGTCGAATATTGCACTTATTGAAGGTGTAAAGTTCGGAAGGTCCTCGCTCGATATAATGCCTCCGCTCATTCTCTACAATCACGACGGCAGTCCGACCGAGGAATACAGGAGAATATTCGGGCAGGAGACAACACCGCAGAACATATGAACATGTCATACAGAATTCTTGTTGCAGATGATGACGAAAGCATACTCGCGGTATTCAGAGCCATCGGGAAAAAGACAGGACATATCGTCTCTGTCTATGCCGACCCCCGGAAAGCCCTCGAACATATTCAGTCAGAAGAACCAGACCTCTGCATATTCGACATAAATATGCCCGGAATAACAGGACTGGAGCTGCTGAAAAAGGCAAAGGAGAAGTATCCGGAGACAGAGGTAATAATAATATCCGGAGTCGCAACTGTCGAGAATGCCATTACTGCCATAAAGGAAGGTGCGTACGACCTCATACAGAAGCCATTTGCAAATCTTCAGCTGGTCATATCCGCGATGGAGCGGGCGCTCGAGAAGAGAAGGCTCGTAAAGGAGATTTCCCGCCTGAGGGAGACCGATTCGGAGAAAGGATTCTGCGGGATTATCGGCAACACACCCGCAATGCAAAAGGTCTTCAGCACAATCGAGACCGTAGCCATCTCCGATTCGAGTGTGATGATTACAGGTGAGAGCGGTACCGGAAAGGAACTCGTTGCAAGGGCCATACATAAAATGAGCAGCAGAAAGAACTCGCCCCTCGTACCCATCAATTGCTCCGCAATTACCGAGACACTCTTCGAGAGCGAACTCTTCGGTCACATAAAGGGTGCCTTTACTGGTGCTTTCGACAACAAGAAGGGTCTCCTCGAATATGCAAACAACGGTACAGTATTCCTCGATGAGGCCGGAGATATTCCGCTCAGTATACAGGTCAAACTTCTGCGTGCGATTCAGGAGAGGGAAATCAGGAGGGTCGGCTCCAACGAAACAATCAGGATAGATGTGAGATTCATAAGCGCAACCAACAGGGACCTGAGACAGTTGATAAAGGAAGGCAGATTCAGGGAAGACCTCTTCTACCGTCTCAATGTAATAGAAATCAATCTGCCTCCTCTCAGAGAACGGAGGGAGGATATACTTATTCTGGCATCTCATTTTCTCGGAAAATATTCTACAAAACAGAATAAGGATATTAAGGGGTTTTCTCCCGAGACGGTGGCGATACTTGAAAATTACAGCTGGCCCGGCAATATCAGGGAGCTCGAAAATGCAATCGAACGTTCTGTCGTTATGTGCAGAGGCAGCTTAATAACGGTCCACGACCTGCCGGCACACATCTCGAAGGGCTACCAGCCGGCAAATACGGAGAGAATCACTGAGAAATACAGGGATGCCAGAAGGCGGATGATAGAGTCATTCGAGAAAAACTATTTCGCACAGCTTCTGAACCAGACGGGCGGGAATATTTCAAGGGCATCTGAGATAGCCGGCATAGACAGAAGTAATCTTGCAAAATTACTCAAAAAATATCCGGATGTATATAAAAAGAGCAGAGAATGAGTTCGGGCGGCTCCGCACTCTTCTGAATTCACTCTTCGAAGAGAGCGGAATCAGGCCCCATGAAATGAAAAGCATAATCGAAGGTCTGAGCAGGGATTATATATCCGGCAGAATCAACATCAGCGAAGAGAGAGCGGCCCTCGGATATCTCCTCTATTTTTTGCCGGAACATATCCCGAAAATCTATTTTGTACTCAATGAAATCAGGAAAAGATTCAAAGAGACATTCAGTCAGATAGAAGAGATATACGATATCGGCTGCGGGCCCGGGACAGGTGCCATATGTATGAGACTGATTATGCAGGACAAAAGACCGCTCGTGCTGATCGACAGAAACCGCCTGATGACAGGTCTTGCTAATAAACTATTCGAAAAAACGGGCGAAGAGAATATACGATATATCTGTTCGGACTTTATAACCAGTCTCCGGCCCTCCCAAAAACCCGCACTGTACATAATAATGAATACATTATCCGAAAACACAAAAAACACAAACCGGATATTTAATCTTGTCCCGGAAATTCTGAAATCCGGCAAACCGAACCTCATAATCATAATCGAACCTGCCGGGATACGGGCAAGGGAAATAATGACAGAGCTTAGAAAGAGATTTCCCTTATATATCATTGCCCCCTGTGTTAGTACGGACGGCTGTCCCCTTACTGAAAACACACAGGATATCTGTCATTTCAGCATAAAACAGGATATATCAATGCTTCTCGAAACGGTTATCAATGCCGGACACAGAACTGCAAAGTTCTACTATCTCGTTCTCTCGTCATCCCCGGTCAGCCGAAGAGAAGGTCTCGCCAGAGTCCTCGGATATCCTTCGGAAAGAAGATACGGGTATGACCTGAAAATCTGCAGCGGCAACAAAATCCACAACCTGAGGATAAACATTAAAAACAGCAGCGAAAAGAGGATAATCAAATCCATCCGCCCAAACGACCTTCTGAAAACAGACACAGAAACACTCAATACCTGCACCCAGCCTTCATCAGAGAAATTTCAGATTGTAATGTCGGATTCAGGGGAATTACTGCTCTGCAAAACTCCCTGATATGAGGCAACTAAAGGGATTCGCTGTAAGGTGATTATCTGTTTTTATCCATCTCAAATCTATTCGAGCGGCACATACTGACCGTTTTTGATAGTCATTACAGGCTGGACCTGCGGATTGGAACTGCCCCTTATCATCCTGTGTCTCCCATTTACTCCGGAAAAGAGCGGTTCCTTCACAATACCCTGTGCTATCATCTCGGAAGTAGTTCCGTACTTCTTCATAATATAGGCAAGGTAATAGGTGATGTCGTAAGCCTCTCCCACAAAAAGGTCCATCTGTTCCCTCGACACGTTCAGTTTTACAACCTCCGCCTGATTTCTCGAGATAGAGAGGTCCGGCGCAAGAAAGATGAGCTTTTCGGTATACTTCTGAATCTCCTGCACGACCTCCGTTCCGGAAATACCTGATACGATGATATGCTTCTTGACACCAATCTGGGAGAGCGTCTTTGCAATCAGCAGCATCTCGTCAAAATCACCCACAATATAGACCACATCGGGCTCGTGTCTCTTGATTGCCTCCGCATCGGCCTTGAAATTCGTTCTCTTGGGAGGATAGAAGTCGAAACTTACAATCTCTCCGCCTCTCTCCTGAAAATTCTTCTTGAAGACCTGTGCAAGATTGATCGCCACCGGCACATTCGAATAGAGAATAGACGCAGACCTCGCCTTAAGTTTGCTCCTCGCAATAACAGCAAGCTCTATAGCCTCGACCGTCCCTTCTGAATATGACTGAAAGAGATATTCCCCCGCCTCGTTTCCGGTCGATGTTATGGTCCTCGAGGATATAAAGACTATCTTCTCCTGCTCGGCCTTGGGACCTCCAAGAGATAGTGCCGGCGGAGACACGAAGGCAAGTATGGCATTTACCTTGTCGAATTCGGCAAGTTTGGTAACAGATTCGAGCGCCGGTTCACCCGTCGACCTGTCGTCCTCCAGATAGAGTACAAGCTTCTTTCCGTCAAGCCCTCCGGCCTTGTTTATCTCTTCAATGGCGAGTTTCGTCCCTTCGAGGGCACGCTTTCCGTATGCCGAAAAATTTCCGGTAAGTGAACCAATAAAACCTATCTTAATCTCCTTTGGTTCGCTTTTGCAGGAAAAAAGAAGAACTACAGAAAGAAGAAGCAAAACAGCAAAATATAAATACTTATTCATCTCTCTAATCCCTCCTCAGAATTTTTAATTACCAAATATTTTTGTCTGGTTCAAGTAATTTGACAAAGCACCAGAAAACAGATTTTACAGAATCTTCTGCTGTTCGCCTTGTTACGGATATATCTCGGCAGAGAGTCCGTTCTGTCCTGTATTACCTGCGCTCTGTCCGCCGGAACCACCGCTACCCCGCGTCAGAACCGTTCCGCTCTGATTGAATACACTCGTTGCATTTTTATAAACTGCGATTGAAGGTCCGCCACCGCCGCCGCCACCTGCGCCGCCGTTTCCGCCCTTTCCGCCCGAACCACCGGGACCTCCCATAGAGCCGTCGTCCTGTTCGTATGTTCCGCCATAACCTCCTCCGTCACCGCCGGAAACTCCCATACTACCCGTTCCCCCGTTCCCTCCCCTTCCGCCACTCCCACCGCTCTGCGAGGAGACCGATGAATCGGTAATTAGGACGTTCGAATTATAGAGATACAAACCTATAGAAGCCCCGCCTCCCTTTCCGCCCTTTCCTCCTGTACCGGCACAACCGCCCGCACCACCGCCTCCGGCAGAACTTCCGTAACTATCACAATCGGCAGTACCACCTCCACCACCTCCTCCGCCGCCACCACCCGCTCCGTTTACCCCGTTCTGACCATCTCCGCCGTTATTAGTTGCAAGATATCCTGATTGAGTGAAAGTGCCATAACTCTGTCCGCCGGAGCCGTTATCACCGTTTTGGCCGTCCGGTCCGTTCTGTCCAAACTGACTTGAAAGCGGTGATGCAGACCCTCTGCCCGGCGGTCCGCCCTTACCTCCGACTCCTCCGCTCCCTGAAGGACCTATCCCCGCCGACCCGTCATATCCGTAATCCGAGCTCTTGCCGGCATCCCCGCCTTTTCCTCCGTGCATCCCGCAAACGCTGGTCCCGCCGGCACCTCCTGCAGGTCTCGAACAGCTGCTGCACAAAACACCTCCGGAATCCTCACACCCCGGAATACCCTGTTTCCCTTTTCCGGCACTCAGGTCATTTGCGGGTCCGTTCTGGCCGTTTGCCCCGTCTTCACCGTTTGCTCCCCTTCCGGACTTTATGGAGCATTTATGAATCCTTACATTCGGGGAATTGCTGATTACCATACCGTATGAACTCGACGACGCAAGGACCGCATCCTGAGAGGAGATATTAATCCTGTCAAATACGATTGCCGAAGAAACATCAGAAACCCTTATCCCGTCCTGAGACGGATAGATATTGACCTTGTATGAGTCAGAACGGGCCCATTTGTTGGTCTTGCTGTATCCGCCGTAGATGCTTACTGCACTATTTATCTCAAAAGTCTCGTAATAATTTCCCTCCGACACAAGAATATATTTGATCTGCGGCACCGACGAGGATTTCGAGACGGCAGCCTTGATTGTTTTGAGCGGGCTTCCAATATTTCCGGCGTTACTGTCGCTCCCGCTGACCGTATCCACGAAGATGGCCTTTGCCGCCTCTCCGTCAATCCCGTCGCAGTTGGCATCCACAAAAAGGTCATCCGGCTCATCCGTATCGGACTGTTTTACACAGGAGATCCCTTCCCCCTTCAGCACAATACTGTAGGCCGACTTTTCGGCATCATTCGAATCGATCTGCAATATATCCTCTACCTTCTCTTCCTTTGCCGGTGAGAAGGCAATATCAATGTTGTAACAGAGGTTCGGCAGAAGGACCTTCTCTATATTTGACGGAGTTAGAGAAAATTTCGAGCCGAGAACCCTCGACGTGTTGTAGATAATGAGGTCTTCATCTCCCTTATTGCATATCTGAAGCTGTCTGTGTGCCGTATCGAAGAGCCTGACCTGACCAAAATCAATGAGATTCTCGCTCGCCCATAGTGTGGCCGGAAAAATTCCCGCCCTTGTGGATGCCTCTATTATAAGAAGCCCGTTCTCACTCTCATTGCCGTCATTATTGATATCAGGGTCGTTTGTACTGATATTCAGCGTAACCGATTCATTGTTCGATTTAACAGTAGCTGTAAATGTAATTATCAGGAAGACAGATTCCTTACCGGCGAGATAGACGGGACACTTTACTTCCTGATTACTTATCCTGCTGAAGAGCTTGTATTCGAACTTGTTCTTTGTGTTAATGAAATCCGTTATCTTTTCGATTCTGAAAATACCCTCTTCTGCAGTGTTGAGAATTTCGAATTCGGCCGTATTGGTATTTTTTCCTGCATCGAGCAGGGTATTCCCCATTTCATAATTCAGCCTGTTGGTATCTCCCTGCAGGGGGAACGTCTTCTCTATACCGGCAATCGTCTTATATTTTATCATCAGATTTGGCTTGTCCTTGTATTTGTTGTATATCGGGATTCTCAAAGTACTCGATTCAGGGTCGCTTGAGGTAATGATAATACTCGAATTGTCAGGCTCCGCATCGGTCTGGGTACAGCTTACTTCGATTTCAAAACTCTCGGAAGGTCTGAGAACTGAGTTCTTTGCAAACGAGGAGCTGATTGCAAATGTATTTTTGTCTGCATTCGGGTCGAGTTCGAAATTATAGACCACGACATCTGCATTTCCGGCGTTCTTTACTGTCAGTATCTTCTTCTTCGTCTCCCCGAACTGCATTGCACCAAAATCTACCGATGACGGTTCGGCAAGAATCCTCCCGCCTGAAGAAATGTCTGTCAGTACATCTGTTTCATTAATATCTCCGTAACCCGCATCCTCAGGTGTTTTGCAGATTCCCTGAATACAATCATCGGGATAGATACAATCCTCCTTCGTCCTGCAGGTCTTCACGCCCTCCTTCTTGCAATAACCGTTTTCACAAATCTCATTCGGGTTGCACTGTGCCTTAGTTGTACATTTCCTCAGATTCACATCCTCTCCGAGAGGGACATCGGAAATGGAGCTTACATCAGAAGAACAGGAAAACAGGAAAAGCAGAAAGAACAGAAATATCAGCAGGAAAATAGAACTTAACTGTCTTTTCATACTTCCTCCGAACTTATATATATATTTTACTATAACCCTTACTTATAAGCAAATATAAATATTTTATTGACAAATTGTAAATTTAATTTAGATAAAGCATCTCAGGGATTTCTTAAGGAGGAGAAGAATTGAATTTTGTACCAAACAGAGTCTTTTTTACGAGGGGAGTAGGCAGACACAGGGAAAAACTTCAGTCATTCGAGATGGCCTTAAGGGATGCCGGAATCGAAAAATGCAATCTCGTACGGGTATCTTCCATATTTCCTCCCAACTGCAAGATTATTCCGCGCTCGAGAGGAATCGCTGCGCTCAAACCCGGCCAGATAACATATATCGTCCTCGCACAGAACTCCACAAATGAGCCCAACAGACTGATATGTGCCTCCATCGGCCTTGCAGTACCTGCACAGGGAGACCACTACGGATATATATCGGAGCATCATGGATACGGAGAGACCGAGAAGAAGTCAGGTGATTACTCCGAGGACCTTGCCGCCACGATGCTTGCCAGCACTCTCGGAATTCAGTTCGATCCTAATACCGCCTACGATGAACGAAAAGAGATATACAGAATGAGCGGAAAGATAATCCGCACAAGAAACATCACCCAGTCAGCAGAGGGAGATAAAAACGGACTATGGACGACCGTAGTTGCCGGTGCGGTATTTGTATATATCGACGATGAAGTCAAGAAGGAACTCAGAAGTAAGATTCAGAGGAAGAAGGTCGCCGAGCCGCAGCTCCTCCCCATAATAGAAGAAAAGTAAACAGAGTTCTTTATGTTCATTCCATATAACTTCGGCGGTTTCAGCGCAGAATATACAGATTACAAAAAGAGTAAGGTCGTAATCTTTCCGGTTCCATACGATTCCACACTCTCGTACAGGGCCGGTTCACGCGGCGGTCCCTCGGCTATCATTTCGGCATCGAAGGCGCTTGAATTTTATGACATCGAACTTGCTGCCTCGCCATACAGGGTCGGAATCCACACAACGGACGAACTCGAGCCGGTAATGTCTTCGCCGGAGAAGATGATTTCGGTAATCGAAAAGGCCTCAAAAAGATTTATTCAGGAGAACAAGTTTCTCATTACCCTCGGCGGAGAACACTCAATTACAACAGGTATAGTGCGGAATCTCGTAAAGAAATATAAAAATCTCTCTGTTCTGCAGATTGACGCCCACTCGGACCTGAGAGATACCTACGAGGGCACGAAATATAATCATGCCTGTGTAATGAGAAGAATAAGGGAAATGTGTCCGGCCGTTCAGGTAGGAATCCGCTCTATGTCCGAGGAGGAATCAGTCTATATCAGAAAGAACAAAATAAAGATATTCTATGCCGATTACATCAGGGAAAAACAGAATTACTCTGAAGAAGTCCTGAACCTTCTGAGTGACAATGTATATATCACAATCGACCTCGACGGTCTCGACCCTTCTGTTATGCCGGCAGTCGGTACGCCGGAACCCGGGGGTATGCTCTGGTATGACCTTACGTCCCTTCTGAAAAAAGTATTTGCCACCAGAAACGTAGTAGGCGCCGATGTGGTAGAACTCTCTCCCCTCCCGCCCGACGTCTCTTCCGATTTTCTGGCCGCAAAACTGACTTACAAATTAATCGGTTACAAATATTTCATAAAGAAAATCACAGGGGTCTGATGTCGGGACCCAGAATCTTTCCGATTGCCGAGAGAATCCTTTCGGAATTGAATGGCTTATAAAGTATCTCGGTCTTACCTGTCTCAACTCCTTTTGAGAGGAGCACCTCTTCCGAATAACCTGTTATAAAAAGGAATTTGACATCCTTATACTTTCCTGAAATTATATTTTTCAGTTCAACGCCTGTTTTATCCGGCATTATAATATCGGAGATTACCAGCCTTATCAGGTCCGAATTGTTTTCGAACTCCCTTAGGGCTTCTCCGGCGTCTTTTGCCTCTATAACGTTGAAGTTGTGTGCATTCAGAATCTGACGGATTACAGAGCGCACCTCGTCATCATCCTCGACCAAGAGAATCGTAGCAAAATTACCGGAATATGTACCTGTCGGTTTTAAGGATATCTTCTCATCACACACCTTCTCCGAAAGAGGAAAATATAGCCTAACCTCAGTCCCGCTGTTTAGCCTGCTCATAATTCTTACAAATCCATTGTTCTGCTGCATTGCCCCGTAGACCATAGACAATCCGAGACCGGTCCCCTTCCCGACTGGTTTGGTTGTAAAAAACGGTTCAAAGACTCTTTTCAGATTCTCCTCACTTATTCCGCACCCTGTATCCCTGACGGAGACCAGTACGAAATCACCGTTATAGAGACGGTTACCCTCAGCTTCGTTTTCAAGACAGACGACATCGGTAGTAATAGTAATCCTTCCGCCGTTCGGCATTGCATCCTTCGAGTTGACCACAATATTCATAAGTATCTGTTCGATCTGGGATTTGTCGGCGAATATCACAGGGTTCTTTTCCGAGAGAGAGAACATAATCTTTATATTTTCACCCAGAAACTTAAAGAGCGAATTCTGAAAATTCATAATCAGTTCATTTATGTATAGCGGCTGTGGAAGAATCATCTGTTTTCTGGAAAAGCCGAGAAGCTGCTGAACAAGTCTTGCAGCACGGTCCGCAGAATTTCTCAGGTAATTGATATCCGACATAAACAGATCCTTATTCCCGTAGTCCTTCTTTATGAACTCAATGTAGTTGATTATACCCATAAGAATATTGTTGAAATCATGTGCAATACCACCGGCGAGAAGTCCCAGAGATTCGAGTTTCTGCGACTCGAGAAGTCTCTCCTCCATCAGCTTCTGCTTTGTTATATCCCTTGCTATTGCCTGAATGGCATAAGGTTTATTATCTTCGTATAAAAGTGTCCCTCTCGTCTCCAGAGTAATAACTTCACCGCTTTTGGTCCTGATTCTGAACTCTTTGGGATTGTCGTCACCTTTCAGTCTGGACCGCATCCCTTCCTTTGCCTTCTCCAGATCCTCAGGTAATACAAGGTCTTCCATCCGCAATTTCTTCAGTTCTGTTTCGCTGCAACCGAGCCTCTCCAACCCCCTCGGATTCATCTCGAGCAACTGCCCGTCAAGCCTGATTGTATAGATGATATCGGAGATATTGTTATAAAGATTTGCGAATCTTTTCTCGCTCTTCAGAAGTTCTCTTGCAAAATTCTCAGCCCTCTCCTTTTCTATATTCAGAAGCAATGTCCTCTCCCTGACCGCCCTTCTGAGTGAAAATATCCAGAGATATGTCATCAGCAGCAGTATTACCAGAACAGACACAGCAAAGAGGAGAATCTTGAGTACCTTTGTATATCCCTTCCCTGCAATAGGTCTGCCAAGCCATTTTTCATTTATTGCGGCAATCTTTTCTGCCTGTATCTTTCCGAACCCTTTTTCAACAGTCTCAAGAAGATCCCTATTCCCTTTTCTGACTGCCCTGTGAAACTCACCGTAGTACAAAGGGTCCGAAAACCTGAAGTCATTCTCTGCCTTGTGTTTTAACAGGTAGTAAATTCCGGGAGGTTTATCAATAACGAATATCTTCACCCTTCTGTTCTTTGCTGCAACTACAACATCCTCATAGTTATCAAACTCTGTCAGATACTCAACCCCGTTCTTTCTGAGAAAATCGATATCGGAGTCTCCCTTCTTTACACCAACCATAAGTCCCTTAAGGGATAGTACATCAGTAATGCCGGAGATGGAATTTTCGAAGAAGATCACAACATCGATTCTTGCATACGGTTTCGAAAAATCATACTTCTTCGCCCGTTCTTCCGTATAAAAAATAGTATCTATTACATCAAACTCCCCGTTCTCCATTCTTGCAAGGGCATCAGACCAGTTCGTACCGGTAAGTGCTGCCTTGATACCCGTTTCTCTCTCCCATTCACGCCAGAGGTCGATGGAGATACCCTGAAGATTCCCCTTTTCATCAGTAAATGAATACGGAGGGTAATTATTATCAATAATTACAGTTATCTTTTCCGGCTCTGCCCAAAGCAAAAAGGAGAATATAAAAAAGAATATTATGTAAAGACTTAGCTTCACTTCCAGAATTTACAGCATATATCCGTATATACAATTATTACACACTTGTAAAGCACAATTTGCAAAAAGTAAACATTTCTCAAAGCAGACATTACCCATATGTAACCGATTACATTTACACAACCATTACACAATATACCTCCTGATACTGACCCCGAACATCTGATATCTGTCCAGCCGGCAGATTAAAGAAAACAGAATTTTTTATATGAAAACTCTTCATTTTCTGATAAGGAACTGACGTTCAAACGACTTATATACCGTAGTATGGCTCATATTTACGTTTTTTCAGCTGCATACTTTTTTTCGCTCCTTCTGTTTTCGGACAACAGGCTCCCTGTCAGTTTTACACTGCCGCTGATAATTCTTTATCTTTGTACAACTCTTTTTCTGATAATCAGAAATAAAAGACCCAACATTATCTTTATACTTGTTGGCGGAATATTATATGGCGCACTTATCCCTTCAGTTAATATGCGGGACCCGGTCCTGCCCGACATCAAAAATTCGGTAATAACCTTTGACGGATATGTAACGGGGAGTCCGGCATACGGCAACAGAAATACCATTTATCAGATAAACGTACAGCGTTATATAGTGGATGAAAAACTCTACGTAAAAAGTTTCGGAATGCAGTATATCGCTCCTGTCCCGCTTGCAGAGGCAATCAGAGGAGATTTAATACGGGGAAGATGCAGATACTTTACAGGTGAAGACGGCCTCAAGACCTGTATCGGAAGGGAGGAAGAAAGAGTTTCGGCTTTTTAAATAGCATCGACGAATACAAAAAGAATATCAGCGAATTTATATTTACCAGATACAGGGGAGATACAGGCCGGATTCTGACTGCCCTCTCAACAGGAAATTCAAAGGAACTTTCGTACGATGTCCGCCGCATATTTGCGCAGTCCGGAACATCCCACATACTTGCCATAAGCGGGACACACATAGGACTAATTGCCGCCCTGCTCTATTATCTGCTGAAAGTATTGCTTTTTCCTCTGACATTCATAAAACCATTCTCACTCAGAAAGTTATCCTCGGCAGTTCTGATTCCGCTGATGATCATCGTCTCCCTTTACTTCGGGAATTCCCCTTCGGTAGTCCGGGCGACCATAATGGTTGTGGTATATCTCATATCTGTCCTTGTAGAGCGTGAACGGGATATTCTCTCCTCTTTGTGCTTTGCATTTATCATTATTACATCGTTTGCACCCGATTCGCTGCGAGATATCGGCTTCCAGCTCTCCTTCCTGTCGGTTCTCGGAATAATTACATTCGTCCCTTCGTTTAGTCCCGATAATATATCAACGGAAACATCAATCCCCCAAAAAATATCCGGTTATCTCAAAATACTCACATTGACTTCCGTTGCGGCCTCTCTCTTTACACTCCCCGCCGTAGCCTTTCACTTCGGAATAATATCCGTATCTGGCATAATCGCAAACATTATACTCGTACCCTTTGCCGGACTGATATCTCTCCCTATGATTACGGCCGGTGTGATATTTTTCGGCATTTCCCACTCACTCTCAGAATTCTTTCTGAACGGGGCATTTATATCTCTTGAACATTTTTACAGAATCAACAGTCTCTTTGCATCTATTCCGCTCTCCCATATTAAGGTATTCAGACCCTCGTCTGCCGAGATAGTGGTTTTCTATGTTCTGCTCTTTGTCCTGATATTCAGAAACAGGATTCCCCTGAAAAAATTCGTTATACCCGCTTTGATATCCGTTCTGATTCTGACAATACTTGTTACGGACAGGATTGCAAAAAACAATACAAAACCCCTTCTTATGGTGAGAGGCGGCATCATAACCCTTATCGACGGTGAGCACAGGGCGCATCTTATCGCCGACAAAAATGCAACAGGGAATGACCAGAGACGCTCCGTTGAATTTCTGCGAAAGAAAAGAATTATTAAAGTCTTTTACACAAATGCCGGACTACCGGATGACACATATCTCAAAGACCATCTCTATATACAAAAGGCGGATACGAATATCAGCAGGTCGGAAGGCGGAGATATTCTGATCAATTTTGAAGGTTTTTATGTCTACATATACAACGACACCCCGGTATGTCCTCCCGTGTCGGCAAGATATGTCATATCGAGAAGGAGTTCGGAAGAGGCAGTAGCAGGGCTTAGCGAGTGCGGAATCAGGGCCAATAGACTTATCTTTTCCGGTCATATCAGCAATCCGAAACTTCCGGAAATACTGGATAAATACTATGGAGAGGAGGCATCCAAAATACTTATGTGCAGAAATGAGGATTGTGAAATCCTGATAGAGCCGTCCGATTAGTTTTCCGTCTCTTCTGCAAATATGTAAGATTAAGGGATTACAGAAATTAAATACGTCTCTTACTGCATCTCTATGACCTGACCGGTATCAGAGGTAGACAGAACAAAGAGAGACCACAAATCTGCAAAAGGAAAACGGAAGAATAACTGTCTTTGACAAAGAATAATCCTCAATATATAAATCAGAATTGACGATATGCTGAGAAATACAGGTCTTAAACTCATTAACAACAGCGATGAGGCGGTTCACTCCGTAAAAGAGATTTCGCTTCTTCCAATCATCGCTCTGGATATATTCTTTTTTTCCGAAAAGGAGACCGTAAAACCTGTACTCCTTCTTGCAGGCACAGAGAAGATTCACTATGTATTCGACATCAGAAAGTGCGGAACTGGTACACTCTGTGATATTCTCGGCTCAAAAAACCTGAAGGTTATGTCTTCGGCATACGACATAATACTCAATGTCTACCGCTACAAAAAGACAAAAATCACAAATATCACGGACATCCTCCTGCTCGAACAGCTGATTACGAATAATTACTTCTTTCCGTCCGAACTTAAAGGGCTGGATGACCTCTCCGAGAAATACCTCGGCTTTAAGGCCGAGAAGGGGAAGAGAATTCTGCTCGACAATTTCAGCGGCGATATAAGTGAGCAGATGCTCGAGTATATGAGAATTGAGCTGCTGGTAATTTACAGAATTTTTCTGGAGCAGGTAAAAAAGATCAAGGCCGCCTCGCTCGAGAGGGTATCGAGAATCGAGAGCAATCTTATAAAGAGTCTCGCCGGAATTCAGCACTACGGAATATATTTTGACATAAAAGGTTTTACGAGACTCCTGAGCGGCGCGCGTGAAACAAGTCTTCTGGGAGAAGAAAGCCTGCTCGACGAGAAAGAGGTGGCAAAACTCTTCAATTACGGAGTAAAGGGAAATATACGGCTTGAAAATCTGCTCTTAGAGTTTGAAAAAAACTATAAGGACCCGGCACATATTCTCTGCCAGAATGCAAATGAACTGATAAAGCGCATAACACTACCCGAATCGAGGATTCACAGCAGATTCATTCAGATTTCATCCGCCTCCGGAAGGACATCATCCCAGTCACCAAACCTCTTTGCCATTCCCAAGACAAGGATATTCAGGGAGTATTTTTCGGCACCACAGGGACGAGTGATAATCACACTCGATTTCTCGACCTTCGAACTCGGTGTTCTGGCCGCCCTCTCAAAAGACCCGCACTTTCTGAAGGCCTTCAGAAAGAGACTCGACCTGCACTCATATGTCGCGGAACTGATGTTTTCAAAAAAGGTGAGCAAGACAGAGAACCCCGAACTGAGAAGGCGCGCAAAGGCAATAAACTTCGGAATCATCTATGGTATGACTGCGCAGGGACTCGCAAGGAGATTAGGAACCGATAAAATGGAGGCAACAAAACTCATCAATACATACTATATGGTTTTTCCGTCACTTCATTCGTATATTCAGAACACAATCAATACAGCGTTGCAGACGGGAGAACTCCGCACACTTGCCGGCAGAAGATGCCTTCTGAATCCGTTCGGGACCATAACAGATGTGAGGAAAAAGATACTTGGTGAGATAGCACGGAAAACGGGCAGGTCTGACTCGGAGATATACAAAACGCTGGTTCTCAAGGCACTCGAGGAGGAGTATTTCAAAAGAGGAGTCCCGTCCGACGAAATGTATCTCAGGAGACTACTGAATGTAATAAACGAGGATGCCCCGTTAAGGAAGGCAGTACGCGATATCGATTTCAGGATTCAGGAACTTTACCGTTTCATAAGAAATATGCCTGTTCAGGGGACTGCGGCGGACATTATGAAGCTCTCGATCAGCAATATAGATGAAGCACTAACTGAAAAGGGTCTGAATGCGCACATAGTAAATATCGTTCACGACGAAATTCTGATCGAGGCCGACAGAGCGTGTGCGGCGGAGGTTGCCGGAACCGGCAGAGATTTAATGAAAGAGGCGTCGAGACAGATACTCAGGGAGATAGAGATAGACGTCGACCTTAGTATAGGTCAGTACTGGGGAGATTCCTCTTTGAACAATCTTCTGAACGAAGAGAAGAAATGATAGAGAAAGGTATAATAATCAAACAGCGCGGCCGTCACCTTCATACGGGGCTATTCTTCCCCGGACCGTACGAAGCCGCGATGTCCTCACTCGCATACCAGAGTCTCTATTCATTTGTTAACAATCTCAGCGGCGTCCTTTGTGACAGATTCATCGTAGAGACCGGTAGAAGTATCGAACACAATCTGGAATTCAAAGACATCAAGGTTGCATTCATTACAGCTCCTTTCATACTTAATGCACCCGATGTAATCAAGTTGTGTCATTACGGTCTCCTGCCACATCACGAAATCAGGGCGGTCTGTGTCGGGGGTGTGGCTGTCGCGGCAAATCCGGGTCTGTTCAAATTCTCTGATGCAGTCGTTTTTCCGGGGACCATCGAATCTCACACCGAACACATAAATATGATATTCAAAATGGTAAAAGCCGGTTATTCAAGAAAGAGAATAATCGAGACAGTACAACCGCTGGCTGACCGGGTTGATATGGTATTCAAAGACCCGGGGCCGCTGGAATATGAACCGCCCCGCTCGATAATCTACTCCGACGAAGCAGAGTTTGCCAATATGCACCTCATAGAGATCAGCAGGGGTTGTAAAGGGAACTGCAATTTCTGTCTCTCAAAACATCTTTATGCCATCTACAGGGAGTTCGAATACGACAGCATAATACGTGCGATAGATTTATCTCCTCCCGACATAAAGACTATCGGGCTTATCGGAGATGCAGTTCTTTCACATTCAAGAATTGCAGACATCGTGGATTACATAATCTACAGAAAAAAGCGCCCGGCCTTTGCGTCCATAAGGATTGCAGACCTTACATCAAAAAAGATCTCCCTCATTCTTAAATCAAACATAAAGACGCTTACCATTGCCCCGGAGGTCGCAACAGAGAGGCTGATGAGAGTAACAAATAAATTCTACGATAAAAACATGCTGTTTGATGCGCTGAAAGAACTCATCGCAAACGGCGTAATGAATATAAAACTCTATATGATGATCGGTCTTCCCTCCGAGACGATGGAGGATATCGGGGCGATGATCGATTTTATCAGGGAGGTACGGGAGGTCCTGATAGATTCGTCGAGAAACAGGGGGAGACTCGGGACACTGAAAGTCACCATAAACAATTTTGTTCCGTCTCCGTTTACCCCTCTCTTTATTCACAACCCGGACAGTATTGAAAATCTCGAAAAGAAACATGCACTGATAAAGACATCCCTGTCGGGACTTCCGAATCTGACAATCTCGACAATGGATATCTTCGATACCCTTTACCAGACCGCTCTGTTCAGAACCGATTACAAATACGTAAGAAGAGTCATATGCGGGGGAAGTGTAAATGAAAAGGAGAGATTCGAGCAGGACAGTAGTTTTGCAGACGACATACTCAGATTATGTTACAAGTAAAACCTCAAAAAAATATTGATTATTTGCAAATAATAAAATTAAATAACCATTCCCTGGCAAAAGGAGGGCAAAATGACAGCGGATGACAAAACCAAGAAGGCCGACAGAGAGAAAGTAATCGATGTAGCCATAAGCACCATCGAAAAGCAGTTCGGCAAAGGCTCTATAATGAGACTCAGGGACACTGAGGCAATCAGCAAGAACATACCAGTCATTTCAACAGGGCTTCTCTCTCTCGATATTGCCCTTGGCACAGGCGGACTCCCCCGGGGAAGGATTGTGGAGATATACGGACCTGAGTCTTCCGGAAAGACAACCCTTGCCCTTCATCTGATTGCAGAATGCCAGAGAAATCAGGGTGTAGCCGTCTTCGTCGACGCAGAACACGCACTTGACCTGAAATACGCAGCAAAGCTCGGAGTAAAGGTCGATGACCTTCTCCTCTCACAGCCGAATTACGGGGAGGAGGCACTCGAGATAGTGGAGACACTGGTCCGCTCCGGTGCCGTTGACCTCATAGTGGTTGACTCGGTTGCTGCTCTCGTACCAAAGGCAGAGATAGACGGAGAAATGGGCGATTCCCATATGGGTCTTCAGGCAAGACTTATGTCACAGGCCTTGAGAAAACTTACCGCCGCCATATCACGTTCAAACACCCTCGTTGTCTTTATAAACCAGATCCGTATGCAGCTTGGTGTTATGTACGGTAATCCCGAGACCACCACCGGCGGAAAGGCTCTGAAATTCTACTCATCGGTCAGACTCGACATAAGAAAGGTCGGGACAATCAAGAACGGCGAGGATATAGTAGGGGCAAGGACGAGGGTAAAGGTGGTAAAGAACAAACTCGCCCCGCCGCACAGGGAGGTTGAATTCGATATACTCTTCAACGAGGGTATGTCGAGGGAGGGAGATATACTGGATACAGCCGCAAACCTCGGCATAATCGAAAAGACCGGCACGTGGTACTCCTACAAAGGCGAGAGACTCGGACAGGGGAGGGAGAATGCCCGGATGCTTCTCAAGGAACACAAGGATATCCTCTCTGAGATAGAGAATAAAATAAAGGAATCATACGGACTCACAAAACCATCCGAGCAGAAACAGGAAAAGGAGAAGAAGAAATAGGGATTTATGCAGGAGAGAGAATTTCTCAATAAGGTCAGAGAGACAGCAATAAAACTCCTCAGAAGCAAGGAAGTCTTCGAGGATATTATCGATGAGATAAACGGCGGGAAGATGATTCGTCCTAAGACCATTTATACCCTGTCATCTTCCATAAGGGAAGAAGAGACGGAAAGACTCATCCCCCTCGCGGCCTCGACCGAACTCGTACATATTGCAAGTCTCTTTCACGACGACGTCATAGACAACGGCACAATCAGAAGAGACAGACCGACTATCAATGCCAGACACGGAAATCTGATAAGTATTCTCGCAGGAGACTACTTCTACTCATCCGCCTCGCGCCTCGTTCTTGAAAACTATGACTCAGAGGTTGCAAAGATATATTCATATGCGGTTTCATATATGACGCTGATGGAACTCAGACAGGCATCTTTCAGATGGAACACAGGTCTTGGCGAAGGTGACTACTTCGAAATCATAAGGGGGAAGACCGGCGCGCTCTTCTCTGCCGCCTTCGAATCCGTCGGCATAATCTTCAGAAAGAACGAATCCGAAAGACTTCATCTCAGAGAGGCGGGAATGCTCTTCGGCGAGATATTCCAGCTCACCGACGACCTTCTCGACTTTACAGGACGGGAGACCGGCAAGAGCAGGCTCAAGGACCTCTCGGAAGGTGATATCACCCTCCCGGCAATTCTCCTTATGAAAAAGAATGCCGGATTCAGAGAGCTTGTTTCGGAATACTTTGCCTCAAGGGGTGAAAACCACACAGCAATCAATGAGATAGAAAAGACCATATGCGATGAATCTCTCACAAAGGAAGTAAACGAAATTATCGAAAAAAACAGAAAAGAGATCGGAGCGCATCTCAGACTGGTAAGCAGCTTTTCAGAAGATATCTTTGCCCCTCTTCTCGAATCGGTCTCTGCACGGAAAAAATAGCCATGTTCAGGATTAAAATAGGAAAGTTTACAACCGAAATCATAATCAGACCATCAGCCCACGAAGATTTTATAAAGGATATCCTGAGGGGTTTTCTGACCACCAAAAAGCCGGATATCGTTCTCAGGGCAAACCTCACGGACGGACTCAGATACGATGACTATAAAGGTCCGGCCCCCGCCGTCAGGACCGGTTTGCACACGTACGAAATAAAATGGTATTACTTCTCAGGGACATTCGACCTCTCAAGTGGTTCTGCATCAGCTAAAATCAACAGCAGGCCGTATGTACTCACGTCTTTTCTCAGAATGATATATGCCATCAAAATCATCAATTCTGGAGGATTATTTGTCCACGCCGCATCCTTTGTGAGAGACGACAGGGCGTATCTCTTCCCCGGAAAATCAGGTGCCGGCAAGAGCACGCTTTCAAGAATTGCCGCCTCGGCCGACCCTAAGATATCGGTTCTCTCCGACGAGATTTCCTATATCTCCATCGAAAGGGGAAAGGTATTTGCGTACTCCACTCCCTTCTGGGGGAATACAAAAATCAGGGGAGAATACAAAAAGGCCCCTCTTTCAAATATCTATTTCATAAGACAGGCAAAAAAGAATTACAAAAAGAGTACAACAAGAGACGAGGCAATACAAAACATGCTTGAGAATATGCTCTATGCATCTGTTGATAATGATAGTTTCGGCAAAGCCTTTGACAGTATGAAGAAGATTATCGGGAAGACCGAAAATGCCTTCCTCTACTTTACGAAAGACTCCAAATTTCTGGAGGTGATCTGATTGGCAGAAAAGATTTCGGCCTTTGAATATCTGCGGAAGAAGGCGAGAAAGAGTGGTTCTCTCCTCTCACTTCACATCGATATTACATACAGATGTCCTCTCAGATGCATTCATTGCTACATTGACCACAGAAGAACCAGAGAGCTTACACCAAAGGAGATTGAAAAGGTTTTAAGGGATGCTCTGAGACTAAATGCTATGTTCGTCACATATTCCGGCGGAGAGGTCTTTGCCAGAAAAGACTTCGGGGAAATACTCAAAATTACAAGAAAACTCAATTTTTCAATTAAGATTATCACGTCAGGATATCTGCTCGGAGAGAGAGAGGCAGAGATTCTAAAAAAGTACAACACAGTAAGTGCGGGAGTCTCCCTATACGCCCTGCAACCCGATATTCACGACAGTATCACAGGGGTAAAAGGTTCCTTTTACAGGACAATGAGGGCAATAGAAATTCTGCACAAAAAAGGCATAAACGTCGTAATCAAAACCTCGGTAATGAAAGAAAACTACAAAGTGTATCCGGAACTGCTTAAATGGGTCAAATCACAGGGAGAGAACATTCTCGCCCAATACGATATGGTCATCTCTCCCACGATGAAATCGCGGCCGGGTGTAAAAGAGCTGAACATACCCTTTGAGGAGAAGAAGAGACTGTATAAAGAGATAAAGAAGATAGAAAAGAAGAAAGAGGTAAAGGTCGAAGAGATGGAAGATTCCGAACTGAAGAAGGTCGGAAAAGAGGCCGTTACCTGCTACGCCGGAATTACCGGTCTTTATATTTCACCGGACGGGAAGGTCTTCCCCTGCGTGGAATGGAACGAACTGCTCGGTGACATCAGAAAAGAGAGTCTTACCGACATCTGGAAGAACTCATCAAGACTCAAAGAGATTCAGGGCCTCAGAATAAAGGACTACAAAAAATGCCTGTCTTGCAGATATCTGGGTATCTGCTCTATCTGCCCGGGACTGAATCTCAGAGATAATAACGATATATACAAACCATCGGAGCTCGCCTGCCAGAGAGCAAGGATGTACTATGAATAAAAGGAAGAGGGAAGAGATATCTGTCAGAACAATCAGAGATGCGATTGAAAAACACGGAAGATTCAGGTTCAGGGTAAAAGGTGTCTCTATGTTCCCCTTTCTTATTGACGGCGATGAGGTGATTATAGAAAGAGTACTGCCGGAAGACCTGAGAACCGGTGATATTGTAATGTATGTCAGAAAAAATGTTATGATTGTTCACAGAATTATCAGAATCCACACAACCGCAAAAGGAAGAAGGCTCTTTATCATCAGGGGCGACAACCTCTCTTACGAAGACCAGCCGGTATGGGAGGAGGATATAGGAGGGAAGGCTACTAAGGTAATAAGGGGCAGCAGGGAATTCACACCACCATCATTTCATCCGATCGTAATATCGGCTGCAAGATTTATTCTGAACAGGGCAAGACAGGTCAAATCCCTGCTCGGACTCAGAATCTCACATAAAGATATAACAGAGTCACTAAGGAGGAATAAATGAGTCACGGAAAGTTTGTTACATCTATCAACTGTATGGACGGAAGGACACAGGAGCCTGTTATAAACTGGGCAAAGAAGAAGTTCGGGGCAGATTATGTCGATATGATCAATGAACCGGGTCCCGACCTTGTGTTGCTGACAGAGGACCAGAAATTCCTCGAATACACACTTAAAAAGATTAGAATCTCGACCGAAAAACACGGCTCAAAGAAGCTGATAATTGTGGGTCATCACGACTGTGCAGGCAATCCGGTCAGCAAGGAAAGACACATTGAACTGGTAAAGAAGAGTACAGAGGTCGCAAAAAGTCATCTCAAGGATATCGACGTTTTCGGAATCTATATAAACGAAAAATGGGAAGTGGAAGAATTATAGATTTATCATAGCGGAATATAGTTGTTTATCCCTAACACCCAAAAGACATCTGCAAAATAAGTGTTTAAGGAATAACCGTGTACGAACATAAGCATATCGGATTATATTGTAAACAGGTGTCTAATACAGAACAACGGCCAGATTACATTCTAAAATAAAGGTTTTTCCGCGAGCAAACAGGTAAATCAGATAATCAGTATTTTATCGGCAATCACGTCATTCAATCAGACTGCAGGAGCAGCCGCTCTCATCTCCCTTGCTCTTATCTTCTGTTACATTTGTAGAACCGTCATTCTTCTGAGCCGTATCCTGTCCGGCATCCGTAACTGACACATCCGCAGAAATATCCGTTATGTCCTCGGTCTGAATAATATCCTTTATATCCTGCGGTTCCGACAGGTCAGTAATATCGGATACCTCTGCTGTATCTGATATATCGGTCGATTCAGTCACGTCAGTTATATCTTCTGTGCCGGTATCCTGTGAGACATCAGGAATATCGATTATATCCTCTCCTGCGTCTGCTTCTACCTGCTTGATATCAAATTTTGCAGAGCAGTTCCTGTCAGAAGTTACAGAGATTGAGCAAACCGCATTGCCGGCACAGGATAGACAGTCGTCTCCCCAGCCCATAAAAACCGAATCACCATCAGGGGTCGCGGTCATTTCTACTTTTGTACCTGATGCATATATCTCTTCGCAGTCACTTCCGCAATCTATTCCGGCCGGACTGCTGCGAACAGAGCCCTTCCCTGTGCCCGGGAGCGAGACTTTCAGAGTATATGAAACCCCGAGTTTCGAAATAAAAACCTTATACGAACCCTTATATTTCGGCATAAAAGTATCGCTGGTTGTGGGAAAATTCGGAGAACCTGTGTGTCCGGTCAGATAGGCATTCCCCGCCGAATCTATCGCTATTCCGTGCCCTCTTTCGCTGGCTTCCCCTCCGAGATATGTGGAATATACAAGGCTCTCTTCACCGCTCTTTGTCGTATCCATCTTTACAACCACAACCTCATCAAAGCCTTTCTTCTTCGTCTGAAAGGCATTCTTCACCGGAAAATCCATTGAATCAGCATAACCGGCAATAAAGGCATTCCCCAAATCATCGACAGCAATAGCACGCCCTCTTTCTATACCGCTTCCCCCGATGAAGGAGGCATAAAGAACTGCATCCTCTCCGCTCTTCGACAGGTCGAGCTTGATAATATAAATATCATCGCTCCCTGAAACAGCAGCCTGATATGCGTTCTTCAGGGGCAAATCGTTACAACTCGAGTGACCGGTTAGATAAACGAGGCCCGATGAGTCCACGGCCACACCGCTAACGAACTCCTGTTCGACAGCCCCGCAGTCACTACCGCTGATATAGGTTGAATACACCATTGAAAGTACCGACGGATTGATCTTCATCAGAAAACCGTTTTCAATCCCCTTTGCACTTTTCAGAAGGGCATCAGAACTGACCTGAAAATCTCCCGAATTTGTTGAACCCGCAATATATAAATACCCATCTTTGCCAAACGCAATTGCCTCGGCAGATTCGGACGCCGACCCTCCTATAAAACCCGACGTTACAATACCCTCCTTATTCACCTTTGCAACAAAGGCATCGGACGTTCCCCCCTTAAAGATATCCAACTGTCCCGGCAATGTATCTGACATTGTAAAACCGCAGACATAGGTATTGCCCAGTGAGTCAACCGCAATTCCATAACCCTGATCATAACCCAAGCCACCTATATATGTCGAATACAACAGCTCATTTCCCAGAGGGCCCAGTTTAAGCATGAAAGCATCTCTGCTGCCCCCAAAGGCGTTCTGTCCCGCATCCTTCAGAGGAAAGTCTGACGAATCTGTATAGCCTGTAACATACGCATTGCCGAGGTTATCAACAACGACTTTCGCTCCAACATCAGGATTGCTACCTCCGATATATGTCGAATAAATGAGAGAACTGAGCGACGGGTTCATTTTTGTCACAAATACATCAACCGAGTATCGCTCGGACTGAAGAGGATTCTGCAAAGGAAAGTCAACAGAGCTTGTATTCCCGGTCAGATATACATTACCTTCCGAATCAAGGGCTATTCCGGACCCGAAATCCTCACCGGTTCCTCCCAGATAAGTCGATGCAATCAGCATTACCGGATCAACCACAAGGGCATAACCTCTGTCATATTCCGGCACAGCAAAACCATATACGAACGAATTACCATCCTTTCTGAACGAATACTCACCCGAAAGCTCGACCTTTTTGCCATCTTTTACCTGATATATGTGAGGTCTCCTCTGAATAATCTCCCTTCCTGAGGGAAGAACCGCAACAAGTTCTCCCCGGCTGTTTACCCGCAAATCATTTATCCCGTCGTACCTGAAAGCGACTTTCCCCGGATCCGCTCCCGGATTTACAACGATGTCGTATTCCAGCTGACCCTGATTGCCGTAAAAAACCAGATCCGTCTTTTCGTAAATCTCTTTATACCTGAGTTTTGCATATACGGGTATGTCCCTGTGCCACCCCGACGGATCATTTCCGGTAAAGTAATTCACCCTGCCCTCAAGAATTTCCTCGGCCTCTATCCTGCTCTCTTTGCTTGTATCAAGAGGAGTAATCTTTACATACTCTTCGGTTCTCTTGCCGTCTCCCGTATCAATGCCGGACATACTTATATATATCCCGTCATCGGTAAAAAATATACCCTTCCCGAATCCGTTCTCGTAATATCTAACCCTCTCATCTGTCTGTCCGTCATTCTTTATGAAATACAGCGGCAGATTGAGATACCAACCCGGTTTCAGGCCACTGCCTAAGACCTGCGGTCTTTCGTAATCCGTCCTTACAGAAAAGACAAAAAGAAACAACGGAAACACACACAAACAGGAAATCAGAAATCTTCTCACGTTTACCTCCTTTAACTGATTTCACAAAAGAAAACGGTTAGAATAAGGATTATTAAACTATCTGTTTATAACCTGTTGCATCATTTTGAGTCAAGACAAATCTGTGTAAAAAATCCGGCCGCAAAACAGTAGCAGCCCTTTATACCGGCCTTCCCGCAGAGTTCATTTGACAAGCACCGATTTCTGTGTTATTTAGTTTGCATTCCTAACGAATCGCGGAGGAGTATGAAAGAATTAAACAGAAAGATTTACTATGCTTTCGAGAAATTCTTTTCGGCATACCGCTCAAGACTCTGGGATATCAACAAAAAATATTCGGTCTCACCTATAATGATACAGTTTCTGAAATACATATCCGAACACGACGAGACAAACGGAACGGTAACGAATCTTGCGCTTGAGTATTCACTTACGAAACCTACAGTCAGTGACGCCGTAAATGTCCTCATAAAAAAGGGATACCTGAAAAGAAAAAGTTCAAAGGAAGACAACAGGATAAAGTATCTGTACCTGACGCCGAAAGGAAAAAAGATAATTACCGACATTAAAGAGTTCGAAAACTGGTTTTATTCGGCTGTCGATGTCTTCCATGAGAAAGAAAAGACACTCATATACACATTTCTGATAGAGACCCTCAGGATACTGAAACAAAACGGAAACATAGAAATTCTCAGGTCCTGCATACTTTGTGAAAACTTCGAACCGGATAAATTTACGGGCGAAGATAACCCGCATTTCTGTAATCTGCTGAATATCAGAATGAGTAATCAGGACATAAAGATTGACTGCTCATCCAACAGGCCATCCGAGTCGAAGATAAGTCTCAGAAAACCCGTCCTGCCAATTTGTGAAGCAAGAGGGCATCGAACCAGTGATTAAGAAAGTTACTATAATCTTCATTGTTCTGACATTGCTGTTTGGTCTGTCTTTCGGTAAACGTCTTTATCACTACTCAGAGTCTCCCTTGTTCTGCAACACCTGCCACGTTATGAATTACCAGTACGACAATTTCGTTCACAATGGTGCACATCAGAATAAAAGATGTATTGATTGTCATCTCCCGAATGATAATTTTGCAAACCATATTCTCTGGAAGAGCATAGACGGGACAAAGGATGTAATCTACTTCTACGGCGGGCTTTATAAAGAACCAATCAATATCTCAGATCACGGCAAAAAAGTTGTTAAGGAAAACTGTCTTTTCTGTCACTCTGAGATGGTAAGCCGTATTAATACAGAGAGCAGAAGTTGTACAGATTGTCACAGAAGACACACACATAAACATACAGGAGTTTTCTGATGAACAAAGCAAAATTTTTATCTGTTGTTTTCTTTGTAATTCTCTTTCTCTTTGCCTGTCAGGGTCCAAAGCCCGAATCTCCAAAAAAATTTGAAATTCCAGAAAATGAGATTGAACCGTCTGTTTGGGGTAAGAATTATCCTGTTGAGTATGATCTCTGGAAGAAGACGGCTGAACCAAAGCCCTCCGGTCTCTCCAGATATAAGAAGGGCTCCGACCTTGGCGGAACAACATACGACAAGATAAGCGAGTATCCTTTTCTGGCTGTGATTTACAGTGGTATGGCATTTTCGGTCGAATACAATGAGCCAAGAGGACATTATTTTATGCTGACAGATGTACTAGAAATCGACCCGCTAAGAAGAGGGGCAGGAGGTGTCTGTCTTACCTGTAAGTCTCCTTATGCAGATCAGCTGAAAGAGCAGCTGGGTATTGATTATTTTAAAAAGACGTTTGATGAGGTTCACTCGAAGATTCCTGACAGACACAAAGAACTCGGAGTAAGTTGTATTGAATGCCACAATCCGAAAACGATGCGGAACAGGATAACCAAATTTACCGCTATCGAGGCATTCAAAAAGATTGGCAAAGACCCTCAGATTCTCGAACATCAGGAGTTACGCTCGGCTGTCTGTGCACAGTGCCACGTTACCTACACTATCCCGAAAGATGAAAACAAGAAATCCGAATATGTATTCTTCCCATGGGATGGTTCAAAATACGGTGATATTTCAATCGAAAACATTATAAAGGTTATAAAAAGTTCCCCGAAATATAAGGAATGGACACATAAGACAACAGGGTATAAACTCGGTTTTATCCGCCATCCCGAATATGAACTCTATACAAGAAATTCCGTTCATTTCAACGCAAATGTCTCCTGTGCAGACTGCCATATGCCGTATAAGAGAGTAGGTAGTTTCAAGGTCTCTGACCACAATATAACAAGTCCGCTGAAAAGCGGTATGAAGAGCTGCATCGTATGTCATTCAGAGGGCGAAGAGTATCTCAGGAATCAGGTATTGACCATTCAGGACAGGACTATTTCTACCCTTCTGAAGGCGGGATACAAGCTTGCCTATGTGGCAAAATACATAGAGAGAATAAACGGTCTTGCAAAGGATGGAAAAGAAATTGACAATGCTGTTCTTGCAAAGATTCAGGACCTCTACGAGGAGGCTGTCTATAGACTGATATTTATTATCGCAGAAAATTCGGTCGGTTTTCACAACCCTACCGAAACAATGAGAATCCTTTCCGATTCAATCGCGTTCGCATCGGAATGTGAAAAACTCACGGTCAGGATTCTTACAGAAAACAATGTGGATTACAACTCTATAAAACTTCTACTCTCTGAACACCTTAATAACAGGGGAAAGAAGAAGCTCAACTTCAAACCCGAACAGGAATTCAGAGACCCGTACAATCTGCTTTATAAATTCATTCCGGAAAAAACGGAGGAGAGATAATATGCTTTTTATCGAAACAAAGACAAACAAAAGGGAATCTTTTGTTAATATAACAGATCTCGTCAATGCACTTGTCGAAACATCGGGTAAGAAAGACGGTATATGCATACTATATGTACCTCATACAACCGCAGCAATTACAATCAATGAATCCGCCGACCCAGATGTAGTAAGGGATATTACCCAAAAACTTGGTGAACTCATCCCGCACAGAGGCAATTATGCACACTCCGAGGGAAACAGCGACGCACACATCAAGGCATCTATTATCGGCAACAGCAGAATCGTGATTATAGAAAACGGCAGACTCGCCCTCGGCACATGGGAAGGAATCTTTCTATGCGAATTCGACGGCCCGCGGACAAGGAAGGTATTTATAAAATTGCTGTAAACAGGTGTTGCCAGAATTTTGCCCTTTACTTTATTGAAAGTAATTGATATTTTTATCTCTGATTTTTTGGGGTCTATGCACAAGACACAAATTAAAACATTTCTGTTTTTTCCGCTCATTGTCATATTCCTGACGGCCTGTCCATCCCGGACAAGACAGCATATTGATATGACCGACCATCCTATATTTATCCAGCCCGGAAGCGGACCGCTTACCGTCTATGATGACGAAGAACTAAACAGGGTCGGCTCAAAATATTTCGAAAAGAAAGACTACAAGAATGCTGCCGATTGCTTCAGAAAGATAATAGAGAATTATCCGAAATCGGTTCACTACAAAAGTGCGGTTTATAACCTTGCGCTCTCCCTCGAAATGCAGGAGCAGTGTGAAGAGGCAAAAAAGTACTACCAGAAATACTCCGAATTAACGGATACTACAAAAGACCTCGACTACAAATTCAGACTCGGATATGTTTCGCTATGTCTTAAGGATTTTGACGAAGCAGAGAAGGCGTTTTCCGCTCTCATCAGTGACTCATCGGCATCCGAGATGGATATCATCGAGGCAAAGACCAATCTGGGAGTAGTAAAGTACAACAAAAAGGAATACAAGGATGCTGTAGAATATTTCAATCAGGCTATAATTGATTATGCCAAACTGAGTAAGGAAAAATACATTGAAAACAACTTCTTTGTTGCACAGTCGATCTTCTATCTCGGTGAGGTCGAGGCGGCAAAGATGAGAGATGTAGTTCTGGAATTTCCGCAGGAACTCCTCGAGAGACGTCTCGAAGAAAAGGCAAAACTACTCCTCTCGGCACAAAACTATTATCTAAGGGTCATCAAGACCGGAAATATTCACTGGGCAACTGCTGCCGGATTCAAGACCGGAGAACTTTACGAAATCTTTTATGACCATCTGATTAACGCCCCAATCCCCGAAGAACTGACGGACGAACAGAAGGAAATCTACAAAGAGGAACTCAAAAAGAAGATCGCTGTCCTTATTACAAAGGCGGTCAGAGTGTATGAGGCCACAATCGATGTAGGCAAAAGGACCGGAATGGATTCAAAATGGATTACATATGCAAAGGAGCATATGGACAAGCTCAAAGAGCTCTTTATCGAGGAACACGTCAACTAAAAAAGAGGTTTTATGATAATAAAGGTTGCCGGCTTTAATTGTGACATCGAGAGCATTGAAAGTAAAAATCTCTCTGATGTGACCTGTGAGACAATAGCATCGAGTTACGCAAAGATATCCAGAGACAAAAGACCTATATGGGAAATACGAAAGGATGCAAGAGAAGACGTAAAGAGTGCAAGAGAACTAAATAGAAGAGTGGTCTTTGATATGGGACACTCCTCTATCGCCGAACACGCGGTCTTCAATCTGGATATCATCGGAATATCAAGACTTGCCGCAGAATACGTAGAAAGATTCAGACTCGCATCCTACACGGAAAAATCACAGAGATATATCAAACTTGGAGAGGATTTTGTAATTCCTGAGGAACTCAGCGACAAATTAAAAGATGAATATGTCTCTTTTATAAAAGATTCGTTCTCGCTCTACGAAGAGATATATCAATCGATTCTTCCTCAAATAAAATCAAAAAAGGCATATAAAGACGAGGAGTTAAAAAAGAGAGATATCGAAGGACTTGCTATGGAGGATGCAAGGTATGTCCTCCCTCTCGCAGTTACAACCCAGCTGGGCCTCACAGCAAACGCAAGAAACATTGAGTATATTATCAAAATTCTGGCATCATCACCGGTTTTAGAACTGAAAGAGATATCAAAACTGATTTTCAATGAAACAATCAGATATGCCCCTTCACTTATCAGATATACAGAGCCGGAGAAATATTTCGAAAAGTACTGGTATCCCGAATACAACAACGGACTCGGTCCGGAAATTACAGATGACTGCTCATTAAAAGACGACGGGGTAAATCTTATATCCGTAAAAAACAATACCGATGCACTGATAGCTGTTTATAATTTTTTCAGGTCAGTTAATTCCTTTGAGGCCTCGCAGAAATACTCACAGGGTCTCAGTCAGGATAAAAAGAGGGAGATTATTTACGACATCTTCAGGTCTCTCACAAAGCACAATCAGCTCCCGAGATTCTTCGAGACAATAATAACGGAATATGAACTTACAATGAGCGCAAGCTGCTATGCCCAGTTCAAACGTCACCGTATGATGACACAGATTGCCCAGCCATATTCATTTGCACTGGGAATAGAGATACCTCCTCTTGTACTGGAATGCGGATTCAGGGAGAAGATCCTCAGACACTCCCATATAGCCTTTGACCTTTATAAAAAGATTGCCAAAAAGAATCAGCATTCGGCCGAATATGTCGTTCTCAACGGACACAGAAGGAGAGTTTATTCGCTGTTGAACGCAAGGGAGTTATATCATATATCCAGACTGAGGATGGACCACCACGCACAGTGGGAAATAAGGAGATTATCGGAGAGGATGGTCGAGGAAGCAAAGAAAAGAATACCACTTGTCTTCGATATGTGCTGCGGCAAGGACGAGTTCGAAAATTATTTTGGGAGGATAATAAGATGAAAATCGTAAATGTTTCTATCACCAACATGATTTGCGAACACTGTGAGAGAAAGATAAAAAGTGCACTTGAGAATCTCAACAGATTCAGAAATATTACCGTCGATTACAGGAATAAAATAGCCGTTTTCTATGCGGATAAGAATGAAGATATTCAGATGGCACTCGACAAGATCGAGGAGCTCGGATATATTCCGACCGTTTCAAAGATTACGGACTTATGAGTTTTCCTAAAATAGTATTTGTACAGGTAGAGGGACTATAAACATAGTACTGACAGGAACCGCTGCAATTATAATATCCATAGCAACTGTTATATTCGTCATATACACAGCAAATAGTCTGACATGTCGCATTGGTACTAAGTGCACCACCGCTTGCACACCCTGTGCTCTGTCTGTAAACGGCTGTTCCCGTCGAAGACTTGATATTGCCATTTACATAAAAGTCTGTGGCATTGACCGTCAGTCTCCCATTTGCGTCATTGATAATCCTTACATTGTAATCCTGACTTGAACCCGTACCATAGTGAAAGTCTATAAAAGGGGTCTTTCCGCTCACTGTTGAATTTCCGAGTTCAATAGAACCCTCCTGATCAGTAGATAACTGACTTGCGCTTCCCCAGTATATCGCATTCGCGGCCTTGACATTCCCGCCGGTCACAACCAACTGATTTCCTCCCACAGTCAGACCATTTGACGGAAGATTCAGTGCACCGGTCATTGTGTCTCCTGCACGGTTAACAGGCGTATATCC